>NZ_JACBFT010000008.1:0-260861 GCF_021401195.1 Shinella sp. NM-101
CGTCGAACGGGTTCATCGACATCTTCACGTTGGCAAGCTCGACGCCCGAACCGTCGGACTTCACGCGGATCTTCACGTTGTAATCAACAACCCGCTTTACAGGGACCAGGATCTTCATGGGCTGCATTTCTCCTTGTCTCGTCAGTTGTCACATCCGGCCGCGCAGGGCTTGCGGGTCGTAGGGCGACTCCGCGATCACCCGTGCCTTGCGCGTTTCACCGAGGATCGGCACTTCCAGCTCCGTCCCGGGAACGCCGAGCTCGATCGGCAGCAGCGCGAAGGCGACGTCGTGGCCGAGCGTATAGGCATAGCCGCCGGAGGTGATACGGCCGGCAAGCCTGCCCCCGTGATAGACGCCCTCGTGAATCAGCGAACTCGCGCCGTCCGTATCGATGGCGATCGTCACCGACCGGCGCTTCACGCCGTCCTGCTGCTGGCGCAGCAGCGCCGCCCTGCCGATGAAGTCGCCCTTGTCGAGGCGGATGAAGCGGTCGAGGCTGCTTTCCCAGGCCGTCAGCTCCGGGTTCATGTCGCGGTACATGGCGCGGTAGGATTTTTCGAGGCGAAGCGATTCCAGCGCATGCAGGCCGACGAGGCGCAGGCCATGGGGCTCGCCGGCCGCCAGCAGCGCCTCCAGCAGGTGCCGCTGGTAGGGCAGCGGATGGTAGAGCTCCCAGCCGAGCTCGCCCTCGTAGTTGACGCGCAGCAGCCGCACGTCGCTCGCAAGGCCGACCGTGCCGGACTTGACGCCGAACCACGGGAAGGCCTCGTTGGAAAGGTCGATCTCCGTGAGGCCCTGCAGCACCTCGCGCGCCTTCGGCCCGACCACGGTGAAGCAGCCGCGCTCGTCGGTGACGTTGCGCAACTCCACGCTGCCATCTTTCGGCAGCAGCTTCGACAGGTCGTCGAAATTCCAGCGCTCGGCGCGCGGCGTCGAGATCAGGTAGAAGGTGCCGTCCTCAAGGCGCGAGACGACGTATTCCGCCTGCACGCCGCCGTTCTTCGTCAGGTGATGGCTGAGATTGACGCGGCCGATCTTCGGCAGGCGGTTGGCGAGGATGCCGTCGAGCCAGGCTTCGGCACCGGAGCCGGACACCTCGAATTTCGTCATCGGCGTCATCTCGACGAGGCCGACGGCGGTGCGCACCGCCCTCACCTCGTCGGCGACGTAGTGCCCCTTCTGCGTCCAGCGCCAGCTATACTGGTCCCTGGGCTCGACGCCATCGGGCGCGAACCAGTTCGGCATTTCCCAGCCGTTCAGCACGCCCCAGACGGCACCGCGCCGCGTGAGGATGTCGTAGGAGGGGGCGGTCTTCTGCGGGCGGGCGGCCGGCATGTCCTGGCCGGGATAGTGCAGCTCTGCATGGGTGCCCCAGCTCTCGCGCACCTTCTGGCGCGTCCATTCCTTGTTGGCGTAGTTGCCGAAGCGGCGCGGATCGAGCTCGGACGTATCGAGGCTGTTGGCGCCCTCGACGATGCGCTCGGAAAGATAGTAGCCGATGGCGCCGCCCCACAGGATGCCGCCGGGCACGCCCTCGGCGATCCAGACGTTCTCCAGCCCCCAGGCGGGTCCGACCAGCGGCAGTTCGTCGGCGGTCATCTGGAAGGGACCGCGGACATTCGCCTTGATGCCGACGCGGCCGAGCGCCGGCACGAGCTCCATCGCACGCTCCCAGTTCCAGGCCACCGCGTCGAAATCCTCCTCCATCAGATCGGCGCCGAACCATTCCGGCACGCCGTTCTCGGCGAAGAGCTTGAGGTGCTCGGTCTTCTCGTAGGGGCCGAACATCAGCCCGTCGCCTTCCTCGCGCAAATACCCTTCGAAGCCCTCGTCGCGCAGGATCGGCATTTCCGGCAGACCCTGGCGCTTGCGCTCCATGACCTCGGGAACGGCATCGGTGATCCAGTACTGGTGCAGGATCGGGATGGCGGGGATTTCGAGGCCGAGCATCGCGCCGGTCTGGCGGGCATAGTTGCCGGTCGCCGAGATGACGTGCTCGCAGACGATCTCGCCATTGTTGGTGATGATCTTCCATTCGCCGCCGGCAAGGCGCTCGAAGCCCTTCACCTCGGTGTTGAGGTGGATCTTGGCGCCGCGGTCGCGCGCGCCCTTGGCCATGGCCTGCGTCACGTCAGCCGGCGCGATATGGCCGTCGTCGGGGTGATAGAGCGCGGCCAGCATGTCCGTGTTGTTCTCGAGGAGCGGCCAGAGCGCGCGCGCTTCCTCCGGCGTCACCAGTTCCGCGCGGATGCCCTGCACGGCGGCAACGCTCATGTAGCTCTTGTATTCGTCGAGGCGGTCGCGCGTGTTGGCGATGCGCAGCTGCCCGCATTTGTGCCAGCCGACATGCTGGCCGGTCTCCGCCTCGAGACCCTCGTAGATCTCGATCGTCTTGGCGATCATGCGGCCGATATTGATGCTGCGGGCATAGGAGGGAATGAGGCCGGCGGCGTGCCAGGTCGAGCCGGCGGTAAGCTGCGTGCGCTCCAGAAGCGCGACATCGGTCCACCCGCGCCTGGTGAGACCGTAGAGAATGGCGGCGCCGACACAACCGCCGCCAATGACGACGGCGCGAGCATGAGTTTGCATGGAGTGGTTCCCTCGAATTGGTTTTCACCAACCTACAAACGCCTCCGGGGCCTGTAATCTTGCTAAAAAATGCCGAGGGGCATAACTTGAAATTATGCACAGGCTTCGCTCCCTCATTCCCTCCGCCAACTACCTCTTCTGCTTCGAGGCGGCCGCCCGACGCCGCAGCTTCACGGCCGCGGCGCAGGAGCTGAACGTGAGCCAGCCGGCCGTCAGCAAGACGATCCGCCTGCTGGAGGAAGCGACGGGGCTGAAGCTCTTCCGCCGCGAGCACACGCGGCTGGAGCTGACGGCGGACGGCCAGCGGCTCTACAAGGAAACGCAGGAAGCCTTCGACCATCTGCACATGGTCATTTCCTCGCTGCAGAAGAAGCATTCCAACGATGTGGTGCGGGTCTCCTTCTCCGCCTCCTTCGTGCAGCTCTGGCTGCTGCCGCGGCTGAAGGACTTCAAGGCCAAGCATCCCGACGTGTCGCTGCGCATCGAGGAAAGCAGCCGCGACGACCAGGATCTGGTGGAGGAGGATATCGATCTGTCCGCCCGCCTCGGCAACGGCAAGTGGCCGGGCATCCATTCCTGGCACTTCGTGACGGAGGAAGTGCTGCCGGTGTGCAGCCCCGATTACCTGAAGGAACATGGGCCGATCCACGCGCCGGCCGATCTCCTCCGGCACACGCTGCTGAATTTCGAGGAGCGGCACCGCACCCGGCTCGGCTGGCGCGAATGGCTGGAGCGCCATGCGGTGCCCGTGGCACGGCTGAAGCAGGACTTCGTCTTCACCGACGCGCTCGGCTCGATCGAAGCGGCGGTGCTTGGCCAGGGCATAGCACTCGGCTGGAAGCATCTCGTCCAGGACCACATCCAGGCCGGGCGGCTGGTGCTTCCGCTGGAGGAATCCTACCGCTCGGGACAGGCGATCCACATCGTCATGCCGGCGCAGCGCCCGCCGAAGCGGGGCGCCGAACTCTTCCGCGACTGGCTGATCGAGCAGGATGCCGACACCGTCGCGCCGCATGCCGGCCGGGACTGACCTCTCGCGAAAGGAATGCGCGCCGGCCCCGTAACGACCCTCGCTTGCGCGGCTTCAGTCCTTGCGGTCTTTCGACTGGCCGAAGACATAGTCCGTCACCTTCGGCAGGAAGGTGACGGAGCGATAAGTCCGCGGCTTTTCGCCCACCGCGCTCCCGGTGTTCAGGATGCCGGCCTGATAGTCGTCCGCAAAGAGAGAGTAGGGATAGGGCGCATCGACGGCGCTTGCCGCATCGAGCGCCGCGCGCGCGTCGTCAGGCAGGTCGAAATCGAGCCCCGCCAGGTTGTCGTCGAGCTGCTCGATGCGGCTTGCGCCGACAATCGCGGCGGCGACACCCGGACGGTTGACCACCCAGTTGAGCGCGACCTGCGCCATGCTGCGGCCGACCGCGTTTGCCACGGCTTCGAGAGCGGCGACGATGCGGGCATTGCGGTCCGTGAAAAGGCCGAGGCCGCCGCCGGAAGCGTCGAGCGCAAGGCGGCCCTCCTTCGCGCCGGAGCGGTACTTGCCGGACAAGAGCCCCATGGCGAGCGGGCTCCAGGCGGTGATGCCGAGACCGAGCGTTTCGGCGAGCGGCACGAATTCGTGCTCGATGCTGCGCTCGACGAGCGAATAGGGAAGCTGCAGGCTGATCGGCGGCGAAAGGGCATGGGCCTCCGCCCAGGTCTGCGCCCGCGCCGCATACCAGCCCGGCACGTCGGAAAGGCCGGCATGGCGGATCTTGCCCGCCCGCACGAGGTCGTCGAGCGTGCGCATCACTTCCTCGACGGGGGTCATGCGGTCCCAGGTGTGCAGGAGATAGAGGTCGATATAGTCCGTCTTCAGCCGCTTGAGCGAGGCGTCGACGGCACGCATGATGTTCTTGCGCCCGTTGCCGCCGGCATTCGGATTGCCGGGCGAACGATTGTTCGAGAACTTCGTGGCGATGACGACATGGTCGCGAAGCCCGGCCTCGGCGACGAAGCTGCCGACAAGGCTCTCGCTCATGCCGCCGGCATAGGAATCCGCCGTGTCGATGAAGTTGCCGCCGGCCTCGACGTAGCGGTGGAAGATGGCGCGGGCGGCCGCCTCGTCGCTGCCCCAGGAGCCGCCGATGCCGCGGATGCCGGCATTGCCGAATGTCATGGTGCCGAGCGCAAGGCGGCTCACGCGCAATCCGGAACGGCCGAGGAGGAAATAGTGGTCGAGCGACATCGTCGGTCCTGCTGTCCTGTAGGCAGATCCTGCGGCTACATGCTGCCCGCATAGGGGCGGCGGGCCGTGCTCTGCTGCACGTAGTTGATCATGGTGATGAAGTCGAAGACCGGCCGGCCGGTTGCCGCCTGCACCGCGTGGGCATAGGGCGGCAGGTCGCTGCATTCGAGCAGGATCGACCGCACGTCGGGATTGTCTTCCACGAGGCGCCGCGCCACCTCCGTCACCTCCCGCTCGATCGCGGCGGAATCCAGCGTGCCGCGCTCTTCGAGGATGGCTTGGCGGAACTCCGTCTGCCCTTCCATGCCGGCGATGGCGAGCGGCACATGATCCGCCACGTTGCAGGCGGCGAAGTGGCGCGGGGTCAGCCGCGCTGCATTGGCGGTGATGACGCCCACCCGCCCGCCGCACAGCGCATGCATGAAGGGGATCTGCATCAGGCTGGAAAGGAAGACGGGGATCTCGACTTCCGCCGCGACCTCCTGCTGGAAATAGGCCATGAAGCCGCAGGCGCCGGTGATCGCCTTGACGCCGCGGTCCTGCAGTTCGACCGCCGCCTCGATGAAGGCCTCCTTCAGGGCGGGATCGCGCTGGTTCAGCAGGCGGTCGATCGAGGCGCCCCGCACTTCCTGGAACCGCACGGGATAGTCATATGTGGTGGCGTTGCCGACATTTCCCGGCACGCATGGATAGGCCGCATCGAGGATCAGGATGCCGATCTGCTCGCCGTACCACGACTGCGTCCGGCGCGTGACCGTGTAGACCGTCATCGTTGGTGTCTCCGATAATCATTTCAGGAAGGACGGGGGAGCCGGGCTCCCCCGCTTCACCGCTATTCGACGAGACGCGGCGCGCCGGTATCGGCGGCGGTGCCATCGAGGCCGTAGGACTTGAGGATGGTCACGATCGTGCCGTCCGCATGCATCTCGGCAATCGCCGCGTCGAGCGCGACGCCGAGTTCCTTGGCGTTGACCGAATAGGGGAAGGCCGCCTGTGCGGCTTCCTTGGTCGCCTTCACGCGTTCGTCGGGCGCGGCGACATTGACCTTGACCTCGCCGAGCGCGCCCTTCTGGGCGGCGACGACACCGGTCGAGTAGCCGTCGACCGCCACGTCGATGCGGCCGGAGGAAAGGTCCTGCTGCATGTTGACGGAGTTCGGGTAGAGCTTCAGCGAGCCGCCCAGCATGGCCTTGAGGTCGGCGACCCAGAGATAGCCCTGCACCGTGCCGACCTGCTTGCCTTCGAGGTCGGAAACGTTCTTGAAGCCTTCCTTGGAATAGATGCCCATCTGGTCGGTGTAGAGCGGGGCGGAAAGGCTCATGACCTTCGCGCGCTCGGCCGTGCGATACCAGTCGCCGGTTGTAATGTCGGCCTGGCCGGACAGGACATACTGGATGGCGGCGGCCGGATCGACCGCGATCGCCTTGACCTTCAGGCATTCGCGCTTGGCGAATTCGGCGGCGATGTCGCCGTCGATGCCCTTCATGTTGCCGCTGTCGTCGACAAAGGAATGGGGAACGTAGGTGGTGACAGCGACCGTCAGCGTGCCCGCCTCGATGGTGGCGAACTGGTGCTTGGGCGTGCACTCCTGGGCGGACGCGATCTGGGCCGACAGCGCCAGGCCGGCAATGCCGGCAAGAAGGAACTGCGTGGTGGTCGTCATTCTCGGCATGCAGGTATCCTTTCAGGTTGGTTTCAACGTTGGGCGTAGAGGCCGGCGCGCTTTTCGACGTGATTGACGAGAAGGGCGGCGGGAATGGAAATGACGGCGTAGAGCACGCCCGCGGCAAGCAGGGCGGGGAAGTAGCGGAAGGTGGTCGAGCCGATCTCGTAGGCCCGGCTCACCAGTTCCGGCAGCGCGATGGTGAAGCAGAGCGAGGTGCCCTGGAAGATCAGGATCGAGAAGCCGAGCAGCGCCGGCAGCGCCACCCTGAGGCCCTGCGGCAGGAGCACGTAGCGCAGTTCGTCGAACCGGTTGAGGCCGAGCGCCTCGGCCGCCTCGCGCTGGCCGTGGGCGACGGATTGCAGGCTCGCGCGGATGATCTCGCTGGTATAGGCGCCGGTGTTCCAGGCGAGCGCGATCACCGCGGCCGAGAAGGAGCCGAGCATGAGCCCCGTCGTCGGCAGGCCGAAATAGATGAACTGCAGCAGCACCAGCGCCGGCGCGCCGCGGCCGATCTCGACCAGGAAGAGGCTGAGGCCCTTCAATGCACGGCTTTTCGCCAGGACGCCAAGCGCCAGCAGCAGGCCGAAGGGAATACCGATCGCGAGGCTCAGCGCCGTCACCTGAAGGCTGATGGAAAGGCCGCCCAGAAGGTCCGGCAGCCAGGCGGCGATTTCGTCCTGGGTCGGAAACATCAGCGCGCCACCTTTGCCCGGAGATAGCCGTCGGCAACGCGCGAGAGCCAGGCGATCGGCAGGCTCAGGAGCACGTAGAACAGCCCGACGAGCGCGAAGACCTCGAGCCCGCGATAGGTGAGCTGCGAGAGCTGGTTGCCCTGGTAGGCAAGTTCCGCCACGCCGATGGTCGAGGCGACCGCCGTCTCCTTCATGAGGCCGATCAGGTAGCTTGCGGCGGACGGCAGCGCGACGCGGAAGGCCTGCGGCGCGACGATGTCCCTGACGGTCGACCAGCGGCCGAGATCGAGCGCGGCGGACGCTTCCCACTGGCCGAAATGGATGGAGGCGAGCGCGCCGCGATAGATCTCCGCCATGTTGGCGGCCGCGATCAGCCCGAGCCCCATCAGCGCGGCGTTGAAGGGGTTGATCGGCATGAAGCCCATGCCGAGGCCGAAGAAGATGATGAAGAGCCAGAGGATCGGCGGGATGGCGCGCACGATCTGGATGACAGTCATGGCAAGGACGCGCAGCGGCCATAGCCGGCTCTGGCGGGCGGCCAGCAACGGCACGCCGAGCGCGGCGCCGATGAGGAACGCGCCGGCGGTCAGCGCCACCGTCCAGACAAGACCCCTGAGGAGCGGCAGGAGATCGGCCGGGCTCATCGATCGTGCACCGCGCGAAGGAAGCGCTTCGTGCGCTCCTCTTGCGGATTGCGCATCACGTCCTTGGACGGGCCTTTCTCGACGATATGGCCGTCCGCCATGATCATGACCGTGTCGGAGACGTTCTCGGCAAAGCCCATCTCGTGGGTGACGACGATCATCGTCATGCCGCTTTCGGCAAGCTCGCGCATGACCGCGAGCACTTCGAGACCCAGCTCCGGATCGAGCGCGGAGGTCGGCTCGTCAAAGAGCATGATCTCCGGGTCGAGCGCCAGCGCGCGGGCGATGGCGATGCGCTGCTGCTGGCCGCCGGAGCACCGCACGGGGAACTGCCCCGCCTTGTCCGCAAGACCGACCCGCTTCAGGAGCTGCATGGAGCGCTCGTCGGCCTCCGCGCGGCCGCGGCCGAGCACCCGCTCCTGCGCCAGGCTGACATTGCGCAGCACCGACATGTGCGGGAAGAGGTTGAAGGACTGGAACACCATGCCGACGCGCCGGCGCAGGCCCGAGAGCTCCGCCCGCGCCACCGGCCGCGCGGCGTCGATCGTCATGGAGCCGATGGAGATGGTGCCGCCATCCGGCGGCTCGAGATAGTTGATGCAGCGCAGCAGCGTGCTCTTGCCCGAGCCGCTCGGCCCGATGATCGCCAGCACCTCGCCCGAGCGCACATTAAGGTCGATGCCGTCAAGGACAGTGTGGCTTCCGTAGTGCTTGCTGAGGGACTTGAGGCGGATGAGCACGTTGTCGGGTGCCGGCATCATCGCGGGTTGCGCCCCGCTCGGGCCGCGGTGCGGCCGGTCAGCGCCCCGGACAGAAAGGCAGGCGACGTCCATATCATCATGACCCCCATGCGACCGCGGCCCACGCGCCACGCATGCGGGCCCGTCGTCTGCTGAACCGCTTTCTGTAAGCTGGCCGCGGGTGCTTCCCCGTTCCGGCCTCGTTCCCACTGTTATTTCAAGGAATGTTAACACTCTGCCACGCGCTGGGCAGGGCGAAAAAATTGCCGCCGTGCAAAACTTGAAGTTATGCCGCACTCACCGGAAGTGAGCCGGAATGCCGGCCGGCGGAAGATGGGTCGCAAGGAAAACCCGGTCGGTCTCACCTGCCCTGGGCGGGCCAGCGCGTGTGGATGTGCAACGGGGGCCGACCTTCGAGTGAAGCTGCCTTCAATCACAAAGATGCCGCGCCGCGGACAGTTCATGTTCGGGCGCGGCAAGTGGGGGCATTCGTGCGCTGTACCAAACTTCCGATCAGGCGGCCCTGGAATGGTGCGTTCCGTCTTCCTCGCGCCGCCAGGCGCCCTTGGCGGCGGGCGAGCCCGGTTCGCGGATCGCGCCACGGCGATTGAGCTTGAAGCGGCCGACCAGCGATGCAAGCAGGCTCGCCTCTTCGGCCAGCGTATGGCTGATGGCCGTCGTCTCCTCGACCATCGCAGCATTTTGCTGCGTCATCTCGTCGATGCTGTTGACGGCGGCGCTGATCTGCTGGAGGCCGGCGGACTGTTCCGTGGCCGCCGTCGCGATGGCGTCCATGTTCTCGTCGATTTCGGCGACGAAGGCGCCGATCCGGTCGAGCGCCTTGCCCGTATCGCCGACCAGTTGCACACCGGCCGAGACCTCGGATGCCGAGTTGGCGATCAGCCCCTTGATCTCCTTCGCCGCCTTGGCCGAACGCTGGGCGAGCTCGCGAACCTCCTGCGCAACGACGGCAAAACCCTTGCCGGCATCGCCCGCCCTCGCCGCCTCGACGCCGGCATTCAGCGCAAGGAGATTGGTCTGGAACGCGATCTCGTCGATCACGCCGATGATCTGGTTGATCTCCGTCGAGGCCGTCTCGATGCGGTGCATGGCATCGACCGCATCGCGCACCACGTCTCCCGACCGGAGCGCGGACGCCTTGGCTTCCCGAACGAGATCGCGCGTCTCCTGTGTGCGCTCGGCCGAAGCATTCACGGTGGCCGCCACCTCGACCAGCGCCGCGGAGGTCTCTTCGAGGGCCGCTGCCTGCTGTTCGGTTCGCTTCGCGAGATTGTCGGCGGCCTGGCGCATCTCCTGTCCGTTCTCCTGCAGCGCATGCGTCTGCTGGAGCACCTCGACCAGTGTCGCCTGGAAGGTCGCGATCGATTCGTTGAAATCCCGGCGCAGTTGCTCGAAATCACCCGGGAACGGCTCGTCGATCGTCATGCGGATATTGCAATCCGCAAGGCGCGCCAGACCGGCGCCGAGTTCCCGGACGACGACATCCAGATTGTCGGCATGCGCGGCGCGCAGGCGTTCGGCATGGGCCTTTTCCTCATCGAGAAGACGCCGCTGCTCCTCGATGTCGGCAAGGCGCATCTGGACGCGCTCGTTCACCGAGTCGCGCAGGGACACCAGCGTGCGCGCCATGGCACCCACCTCGTCGCGGCGCAGCGTGTCCGGAACGTCGGCGGCGAAATCTTCCTCGGCGATCCGCCCCATCGCTGCCCTCAGGCGCGAGACCGGCTTGGTGACCGAAAGCACGATCGACAAGGCCGCCGCGAGCATCAGGCCGGCGCCGACGATGGCGACGCCCAGCCCCAGCCGCGCATGCTGCCAAAACTTGCTCTCGAGATCGTCGACATAGACGCCGTTTCCGATCACCCATCCCCACGGCTCGAACAGCACCACATGGGAGAGCTTCGCGACAGGTTCGGCAACGCCGGGCTTGGGCCATTGATACGCGACGAAGCCGCTTTTCTCCGCGCGGGCGACCTTCACGAATTCCACGAAGATCGCAAGCCCGTCCGGGTCTTTCATGCCGGAGAGATTCTGCCCGTCAAGCTCGGGCTTGATCGGATGCATGAGCATGACCCGGTCGAGGTCGTTCACCCAGATATAGCCGTTATCCCCGTAGCGGATCGCTTTCAGCTCGGCCAGGGCGGCGCGCTGGGCCTCGGCGCGGGTGACCGTGCCGCTCTGTTCGAGAGCGTGCTGGCGCGCCACGATGGACAGCGCCGCGTCGTCGACCGTCTGAAGAAGTGTCTTGCGCTCCTCCGTCAATTGTTCGCTGCTGGTTTGAAGGCTCAGGAACATGGCTGCGCAAACGACGAACAACGAAAGACCAACCAGGAGATAAAGCCTGGTGGCGATTCCAAGACGGGACATGATCGCTCCAATGGAAGACGCTGAAGGAGGAGAGCATCCGGTTCAACCGGCGCGAACCATCGGCATCATGCCGCGCGCAAACTGCACGGGTTCGCTGCGGAGGAGGAAAACTGGGTTCTTCCTCGCTCCGACCTCAAAAATAGGATGCACTCGTTTACATCAGGTAAACCGCGCGCGCGGCGGCGCAAGCAAATGATTGGAAAGGCGGGAAAATTCCGCCAAGCCGGCTCGCCGGACGCCACCGATGCAACCGCCTTCGCGCCGGTCTCCGGCACCGTGGCGCCGACGGCCGGGTCTCTCCGATGTCAGATTGCCTCGGCAAGCCAGGAACGGGAAACGGCCTCTGCCGAAGGCGGCGAAACCGTCTCCGAAACACGCGCCGGCTCGTCGATGTTGTCGAGCATCGCCTTCAGGATGGCGGGGAGCGCCCGCTCGAAGGCCTCCACGCAGGCGGGGTCGAACTGGCTGCCCGCCCGCTCCCTTATATGCGCCACCGTCTGCTCGACGCTCCAGGCGGGCTTGTAGGGACGGGCGGTCGTCAGCGCGTCGAAATTATCCGCGAGGGCGACGATGCGGCCGGAAAGAGGGATGGCTTCACCGGACAGGCGGAAGGGATAGCCCTGCCCGTCCCATCGCTCGTGATGGCTTCTGGCGATCTCGGCGGCGAGTTGCAGCAGGCTGGAATTCGATTCACGCAGGATGTTGCACCCGGCAATGGTGTGCTCCTGCATCGTGGCGAACTCCTGCTCGGACAGCCTGCCCTTCTTCAGCAGGACCGCATCGGGGATCGCGACCTTGCCGATGTCATGCATGGGCGAGGCGAGACGAATGTCGTTGCAAAGCTCTTCGCCAAGACCGTACGACCGGGCGATCGCCTCCGAATAGAGACCGACGCGCTTGATGTGCTTGGCCGTTTCCGCATCCTTGTAACTGGCCGCGATCGTCAGCCGGTCGATGATCTCCTCTTCTCGCGAGCGAAGCTCGCGCACGGCCTTCTGAACCTCGACGCGCAGCCACTCCGCCTTGTCGGCGAGCTTGTTCTGCGCATCGACGAGAGCGACGAGATTGCGCATCCGCGCCTGGAATTCGAGGGGAGACACCGGCTTGGTGAGAAAGTCGATCGCACCGGCGTTCAGGGCCGCCATCCGCACCGCTCCGTCCCCGTCGGCCGTGACGAAGACGACGGGCTTGTTGCGGTATTTCTCGAAGCGCCGCACTTCGGCAAGCAGCTCGACGCCGTTATAGGCGGGCATCTGGAAGTCGATCACCGCTATATCGAAGTCGAGTGCCGGCATCGTCGTCAGGACATCGACGGGATTCTCGAACAGAACCGGCTCGCAACCGGTGAGCTTTTCCACCAGCTTTCCGAGGAAGATGAGATTTGTCTTGTTGTCGTCTACGAGAAGAATGCGCATCATGCGTCCCTGTTCAAGCGGCATACTGCCGATGATTGTCTCTTACGAGCTTTGTGAGTTGATCGAGGCGGCCGTTCGTCAGGTCGGCCTTCCTGAATTCCTGTGACACCGTGGCGATTTCCGTCAGGCCCACGCTCGCCGCGGCTCCCTTGAGCGTGTGGAGCAGGCGGTCGATCTTCGTTGCATCGCCGCCGGCCAGCGCATCGTGGAGATGGGAAAGAACAGTCGTGGCGTCGTCGAAGAAGCTCTCCAGGAGCTCGGCGAAAGTCTCCTCGCCCAGCGCCTCCACCATTTCGGCGCGGCGCAGCATGAAGGCGTCGGCATCGACCGTGGGCGCGGCGCCCGGGACGAGCGGCAGGGGGCGATCCGCGGTGGTCGCAAGCTTGCGGCAGCGGCCGATGATCTTGCGGAGCTGCTGCATCGTCACCGGCTTGCTCTGGAAGTCGGTCATGCCCGCCTCCGCGCACAGCCGCCTGTCGTCGTCGGAAGCGTTGGCGGTCAGTGCGACGATCGGCAGGTCCGCCGGCTTGCCGGGAATGGCACGCATCCGCCGCGCGGCCTCGATGCCGTCCAGTCGCGGCATCTGCATGTCCATGAGAACCAGGTCGAACTCTTCCGCTTCGGCGATCTGCACGCCCTCCAGGCCGTCGTTCGCAATGGTGACGTGCTGCCCGAGATGGCGCAGGAAGCCGGCCGCGACCTGCTGGTTGACAAGGTTGTCCTCGACCAGGAGAATCCGGAGCACCGGCAGGGCTTCCTCAACCTTTTCGCCGGAAGCCTCCTCGTCCATAGCGCGGGAAGCCGGGGCGACCGGCACCTCGAACCAGAAGGTGCTCCCCTCGCCCAGCTTGCTCTGCACGCCGATCTGCCCGCCCATGGCCTCGACGATCTGCTTGCAGATGGTCAGGCCGAGGCCGGTTCCGCCATATTCCCTGCCGATCGACGCATCGACCTGGGAGAACGGACGGAAGAGCTTGTCCATGCTGGACGGATCGATGCCGATGCCGGTGTCCGAGACCTCTCCCTGCAGAACGAGCCTGCCGCCGCTCGACTGTTCCGCGATCCGCAGCGTCACGGTCCCGTCCCTGGTGAACTTCACCGCATTGCTCAGCAGGTTGAGCATCACCTGCCGCAGCCGTGTCGGATCGGCCTCCACCGTGGGGGCGAGGAAGGTCCCGGGCAGGACGAGCTCCACGCGATTGCCGCGTTCGAGCGCCCTGTCGCGGATCATCTCCACCGTCGCTTCGGCGAGGGATTTGAGGTCGACGGGCCGAAGATCGATGTCGATCCTGTTATACTCGATCTTGGCGAAGTCGAGAATCTCGTTGATGGTTTCGAGGAGAGCCGCCCCCGAGCGGCGGATGGTCTGTACGCCCGGCTCGACCTCCGCCGGCAGGGGTGTCAGTTCGAGCAGTTCCGCCGTGCCGAGAATGGCATTGAGCGGCGTGCGGATCTCATGGCCCATGGTGGCCATGAACTGCGACTTTGCCCGGTTGCCCGCCTCCGCGGCCTGATAGGATTCGACGAGCTTGTTGCTGAGCTCTTCGAGGTCGAGAGCGGCGCGCTTCACCGACCGTAATTGCCGGCGCAGCGTGACGATGAGGAAAAGGACGCAGCATACCAGAAGAACGATCAGGCCGGCGGTCTTGACCTGCATGTCGAGCACTTCCGCACGGTTCTCGGTCCGGGCGATGCTGACCGCGTTGTTGGTGTAAAGCAGCAGATCGTCCGTCTTCTCGACCGTCTGCTCGAGGATCCGGTCGATCCCGGCGAATGCCGTTTGGGAAACCGGCTTCCTGGCCTCGATCGCATCAAAGGTGTCGACGATACCGAAAACCGCCCGCCTGATCCCGGCGACCTTCTCATCCACGGCCTTGTCCAGCGCAAACTGGCTTTCGAAGTTCGTCTTCTCGAGGATCGCGATTCGCGAATAGAGGATGTCGTAGCGGGTCGCGAGGTTCCTGAGCGTCGCCTGCGGGAAATCGTTCTCCATCACGGAGAGATGAAGCGCCTCATGCAGGCGCCGCGCTTCCCGGTCGAGCTGGTAGACCGACCAGAGTGCATTTTCGCGAATCCCGCCCTGGAGGGTCGTGTATCGATTGGATATGTCCGCAAGCAGGAAGACGAGACCCAGCAGCAGGCCGACCGAAAACAACTGGAGCACAGCCGTGGTCTTGCTTGCCTTGCGGATCACGTCGCCGCTATGCCGGACCTTGGTTTTCACCGGGCGACCTCGATGGCCTTGATCTGCCAGACCGAGCGGGAGAAATACTTCTCGTTATAGAGGCCGGGATCCTTGTCGAAGGGATAGATGAGGAACAGGGGGCCCTTCTCGCGAATGGACATCGTTTCGCCGTTCATGCGCGTCGCAAGGATCGTGTCGAGCAGGACCGCGTCGTCCATCGGGACGTCGGCCGCATAGTCGTTGATCGCCCTGACCTTCATCGTCGTGCCGTGCGCACCGGCGGCCTCGATGACCGCCCGAAGGAGCGGACCGGAAAACTTGACCCGCCCTTCGGTCCAGGGGGTCTCCATTTCGCCCGATCGGCCGGCCAGCGCCTCCAGCATGGCAAGGTCGAACTGGGCGGTTCCATCGACATTGGGATGGTCGATGCGCTCCGCCGTGATCGTCAGGATGACGTCGCCGGTGGGCTTGTCGAGCGCCGCGGCGCCACCCGCCGATGTCAGGAGGGATACGGCAAGGGCCGATGCGAGAAACGCGTGTCGTAGGAAGGCCATGGGTGTCCTCTCGGGAAGAAGTCGGTTCGCTGTGCGCGGCATGCGCCTCTTCGAAAAGCGCTTCTGCAAGTCCTGACGCCCTGCGAGCCGCCATGACGGCAGGCTGAATGGCGCTCGGGCTTCCCAGAATGCGCGGCTCGATGAAGGCCGGTTCGATGGTTAACGATGCACAACCCACCAAATGCGGCGAAGGCCCGATAGCGGGCAGCGGCCGTCTTCTGGGCCGGCTTCATGCCGGCAGGAGCCTGTCTGGCCCGGATAATCCCAAAAATAGGATTGAGACGTTGATGAAGACTGAAAACCGATGGCTCAATTCGAAGCAATATGCGATTTTGCTGAAATAGATCGGTAAGCGCGGGCCGATACGAGAACGCGCGGATGTGAATGCGATGTCCGGCACCGCCTGCGGTCGTCGAAGCGGCCGCCCGATCGGGGCATGATCAATCGATCAGGCGCCTGCGGATCGCTTCGGCCACGGCTTGCGAACGATTGGTCGCACCGAGCTTCTTCACGGCCGCCTTGATGTAGGTGTTCACCGTATCGACCTGGTATTCCGTGACGGATGCGATTTCCTCGCTCGTCAGGCCGACGCTGGCATGGGCGAGGCAGGCGATCTCTCCCTTGGAAAGCCGCAGCTCCTGGGCCGCGAAACGTTCCATCAGCGGCCGCGTCACGACCGTGTGGATCGGCTCGGCAATGACCTCCAGGAAGGCAAGTTCATCGGCATCGAAGGGATCGTTGCGGGTGAAGCAAACCGCGCCATAGACGACGCCGCTGCGCTTGATGGGAAAGAGCGTCCGGTTGTGGACGCCGAACAGGTCGGCGAGATAGACGAGGCGCGCAGGCGGCGGCGAAACCGCATAGACATCCTTCTCCTCGGTCCTCGTGAAGGAGGTCTTCGCCGCGATCACGAAGGGGTCGGATTGCGAGAGGGCATCTGCGGCGTAGCTTTCCATGAAAGCGGGCGGCAGATCCGTGTCGATCGAATGCCCCTTCCCGAAGCGGTAGCCATCGACATCCAGGCCGCTGATGATGATGTAATCGAACGGGACGGAACGGCGGAACCGGTCGACGATCTCGTTGCGCCCGAAATGACGGTGCACGGGCACAGACTGCAGGTCGCAGAAATCGTCCAGGGCATTGGGCGCGACCATGGAAAGCGCGCTGATCGACATGCAAGCTCTCTATCTTTTTTGACGTCAGTCAAAACTGGAATGGGAATGTTACGTAAACGTTAACACACTTATCCAGAAAAGGCAGGAGAGATAGTTGCTTTGTCGATAGGTAAGGGGCAATGCGGCGATGCGCCGCCTCAGATCTCGATGACGAGACCGCGATGCCTCAGGGTCTCGTTGAACATGGCGAGCAGATGGTCGCGGGGGCCGAAGGCGTCGAGCAAGGCTTTCACCGTCACCTCCAGGCCATCGGGCGCGGTGATGCAATAGCCTTTCCCGACGGCAACGACCTCGCATTCCAGGGCAAGTAGGTCATCGACAAGACCGTCGACGGCTCTGCGGACGGACGCCAGATCGTCCATTTCAAGACAACAACCCGCCATCGAAGTCACGCTCGCTTCCGGTTCGTTTCCATCGCGCGCCAATCGCGCTGTTCCGATGCGGCCGATGTCACGATCAGTCCCCCGGGCAAAATCTGCATGTCGCAGAGGCCTTGCATGCCTTGCACGAGCAGAGCACGCGTTTCCAGAAGCCGATCCAGCGCCGGCAGCGCGGCGGCGGCCTGCAAGGGAAAGGAAGCCTGTTTTCCAGCGCGCTTGGAGAGATGGATGACGTTTGTCATCGGGAAGGTCCTGAGAGAAGGCACGCATCGCCGGATGCCGAAGTGCAT
This sequence comes from Shinella sp. NM-101, assembly GCF_021401195.1. NCBI lineage: Bacteria > Pseudomonadati > Pseudomonadota > Alphaproteobacteria > Hyphomicrobiales > Rhizobiaceae > Shinella > Shinella sp. NM-101. Next base: position 16,944 of record NZ_JACBFT010000008.1, read on the forward strand.
GGCGCACGTCGGCTCCGGCTTTGGGTCGCCTCGTGTGGAAAGCGGATCGGGTAGGCCGAACCCGGCATCATGTCGGCTATGAGATCGATCCCTCATTCGGTACCGTTATTTATGGCATGGAAAAGTTTACGAACTCTGAAAAAACCACTTTCGGTTTCAATTTCTTGCCGTCTACGTGCAGATTTTGCGCAGCCGGCGTACGGCAAAACGAGCCCTGCGACGGCAGGACGAGCTTCGGGCAAGCGAAGACGCCTAGACTGGGCTTTCGGAAACAACCGCCAGATGGACCATGCCGCACGCCGATTCGCTCGAGCTCGAATTTCGCCAACCCGAGGCCGCGCCCGTCACCAGCCGCTCCTCGCAGTGGCGTGGCGTGCAGGTCGAATTCTCGCGCCTGCGCCTGCCGGCCGAATACGAATTCGCCTGGAACGGGTCGACGCACTATCTCGCGCTGCACGACCTCATTCTGGCGGATGGCGAAATGCGCGTGGATGACCTTGCCCCCACCCCCGGCGGCGACCTGCGAAACAGGATGACCTTCGTTCCGGCGGCGTGCGGGCTGCGCGGATGGGCCAGGCCCGTACCGCGCCAGAACACGTTCACCGTGGTTTACTTCGATCCGGCCGTCCTCGAACAGGAACTGCAGGTCGAAGGCGCGGCGGCGGCGCCGCGCCCGCACATCTACTTCAACGAGCCGGATTTGCTTGCGACGATGAAAAAGCTCGAGGGCGCGATGTCCGGCGCGGATTCGGCCTCGACGCTCTATGCCGAGACGCTCGGGCTTGTCGCCGCGCTCGAAATGTTCCGCTTCCAGAGCGCACTGGAAAAACGACAGCCGCGGCCCGGCACGCTCACCGCGGCCCAGCAGCGTGTGGTGCAGGATTTCATCGAGGACAATCTGGGCACCGATTTCGGGCTGGACGCCCTCGCATCCATCGCCGGCCTCAGCCGCTATCATTTCAGCCGCAGCTTCAAGGCAACGTTCGGAATGCCGCCCCACCGCTTCGTGACGGGACGCAGGATCGACAAGGCGCGCCAACTGCTGGCGCAGCCCCACATGTCGATCGCCGACATCGCATCGGGAACCGGGTTCAACAGCGTCGCCAATTTCAGCCGCACGTTCCGTGAACTGCACGGCATGACCCCGAGCGATTTCAGGCGCGGCGCGTAGTGCGCCGATCAGGACGCCACAACCGTCGCCCGGGATTTCACCGCCTCACCGCCCGCCACGCAGCGCCACGTAGATCGCCGGAATGACCAGCACGGTCAGCAGGGTCGAGGAGGCAAGGCCGAAGAGCAGCGATATGGCAAGGCCCTGGAAGATCGGGTCGGCCAGGATGACCGCCGCGCCGATCATCGCGGCGAGAGCGGTGAGCAGGATCGGCTTGAAGCGGATCGCGCCGGCTTCGAGCAGCACCTCGACCAGCGGCCTCTCCGGCCCGCCGGAATGGCGGATGAAATCGACCAGCAGGATCGAGTTGCGCACGATGATGCCGGCAAGCGCGATGAAGCCGATCATCGAGGTCGCCGTGAAGGGCGCGGCGAACAGCCAGTGCCCGAGCATGATGCCGATGAAGGTGAGCGGAATCGGCGTGAGGATGACCAGCGGCAGCCGGAACGAACCGAACTGGGCGACCACGAGGATGTAGATGCCGAGGATCGCCACCATGAAGGCCCCGCCCATGTCGCGGAACGTGACCCAGGTCACCTCCCATTCACCGTCCCATAGCAGCGTCGGGCGGCTCTCGTCGTCCGGCTGGCCGTGCAGCGCGATTTCCGGCTTCGGAAGGTCGCCCCAGTCGGCCTTGTCGATGGCGTCGTTCACGGCGAGCATGCCGTAGATCGGCGCCTCGTAGGCGCCGGCAAGCTCGGCCATGACCATTTCTGCCGAGCGGCCGTTATGGCGGAAGATCGGGTAGGACGCCGGCTGCTGGAGGACGGAGACCACGTCGCCGAGCTCCACCACGCCGCGCCCGCCCGGCAGCCCGTTGGCCGGAACCGGCGTGGTGAGCGCGCGTTCGTCGAGCACTTTGCCGCCCTTAGGCAGGGCGATGCGGATCGGGATCGGCTGGCGCCCGCCGCCGCGATGCGAATAGCCGACGGTCGCACCGCCATAGAGGTAGCGCAGCGTGTCGTGCACGTCGGACTGTTCCACCCGGTAGTATTCGAGATTGTCCTGGTCGATGGCGATGCGCATGCGCTGCGGCTGGTTGTGATAGCTGTCGTCGACATCGACGATGAACGGCACGCTCTGGAAGGCCTCCCGCACCTTGCCGGCGACGGCACGGCGCGTTTCGGCGTCCGGCCCGTAGATCTCGGCGAGAAGCGTGCCCAGCACCGGCGGCCCCGGCGGCGGCTCGACGACCTTCGTCACGGTGCCGTGCGGCAGTTCCAGGCTTTCGAGGCGCTTGCGGATATCGAGCGCGATGGCATGGCTTGCGCGCGCGCGCTCGCCCTTGGCGAGCAGGTTGACGACGATGTCGCCCTGCTGCGGCTCGGCGCGCAGGTAGTAGTGCCGCACCAGACCGTTGAAGTCGAAGGGGGCGGCGGTGCCGGCATAGGTCTGGAAGGAGACGATCTCCGGCACGTCGCGCAGCCGCTCCACCATCTGCTGCAAAGCCCGGTCCGTGTCCTCGACCGAGGCGCTCCTGGGCAGGTCGAGCACGACCTGCAGGTTGGCCTTGTTGTCGAAGGGCAGGAGCTTCACCGTGACGTGCTTGGTATAGAGCAGCGTGAGCGAGGCGAGCGTGGCGATCCCGACGATCAAGAGGAAGGACCAGGCCCGCGCCCGGCTTTTCAGGACCGGACGGGCAACGGCGCTGTAAAGGCGCCCGAGGCGCCCGCCGTCGGCCGCCTCGCCGGCATGGCCGCCCGCGCCGTCCTTGCGCCCGAGCTTCATCATCAGCCAGGGCGTCAGCATGACGGCGACGAAGAACGAGAACAGCATGGCGGCCGAAGCGTTGGCCGGGATCGGGCTCATGTAAGGGCCCATCATGCCGGACACGAACAGCATGGGCAGGAGCGCGGCCACCACCGTCAGCGTCGCGACGATGGTGGGATTGCCGACCTCGGCGACCGCGTCGACGGCGGCCGCGACGCGCGGTCGGCCGTCATGCATGGCCCAGTGCCGGGCGATGTTCTCGATGACGACGATGGCGTCGTCGACAAGGATGCCGATCGAGAAGATCAGCGCGAACAGGCTGACGCGGTTCAGCGTGTAGCCCATGATCCAGGACGCAAACAGCGTGAGCAGGATGGTGATGGGGATGACGACCGCCACCACCATGGCCTCGCGCCAGCCGATGGCGAAGGCCACCAGCGCGACGATGGAGACCGTGGCGAGGCCGAGATGGAACAGAAGCTCGTTGGCCTTCTCGTTCGCGGTCTCGCCGTAGTCCCGCGTGACCGTCATCTCGACGTCCTTAGGGAAGATCTGGCCGCGGATCTGCTCCAGGCGCTTGACGATGTCGTCGGCGATGACGACGGCATTGGTGCCCGGGCGCTTTGCCACCGCCAGGGAAACCGCCGGCGCCCGCTGCAACCCGTCCGCCGTACGGCGGATGTCGGTGACGCGGCTTTCGGCCGGCGATGTCGCCAGCACGGTCCTGGCGACATCGCGCACATAGACGGGCCGCCCGTCGCGCGCGGTGAGGAGGATGTTGCCGATCTCGGAGAGTTCCTGCAGCGTCCGGCCGGCGACCACCGCGCGCTGCTCGCCGGCCTGGCGCACCGTGCCGACGCGGAAGGAGCGGTTCGCACCCTCGATCTTTGCCGCAAGCTGCTGGAGCGTGATGCCGTAGAGCGAGAGCCGTTCCGGATCGGGCTCGACCTCGAACTGCTCAGGCTGCTCGCCGACGAGATAGGTCAGGCCGATGTCCGGAAGCTTGGCGACCTCCACCTGCAATTCGCGCGCAAGCCGCGTCAGGCCGTTCGCCGTCCAGCGCTCGGCGCTGTCAGGCGTCGGCCGGAGCGTGACGACGACGATCGCCACGTCGTCGATGCCGCGCCCGACGATCAGCGGTTCGGGAATGCCGACCGGGATACGGTCCATGTTGGCGCGGATCTTCTCATGCACCCTGAGGATGGCGGCGTCGGCATTCGTGCCGACCTTGAAGCGCGCCGTCACCAGCGCCCCGTCGTCCTCGGTCTGGGAATAGACGTGCTCGACGCCGTCGATCCCCTTGACGATCGTCTCCAGCGGTTCGGTGACGAGCTTGACCGCATCCTCCGCCCTGAGACCGTTGGCCTCGACGCGGATGTCGACCATCGGCACGGAAATCTGCGGCTCTTCCTCGCGCGGCAGCGAGACGAGCGCGATGAGGCCGAGTGCGAATGCTGCGAGAAGGAAGAGCGGCGTCAGCGCGGAGGCGATGAAGGCGCGCGTCAGGCGGCCGGCGATGCCAAGATCGGGAATGGACGGCTTCATGGCAGCACGATCCGGTCGCCGTCGTGAAGGCCGGTGAGGATCTCGATGCGCGGCTCGCCGCCGTCCTCGAAGCGCTCGCCGGGAATGACGGCGACGTCGGCCTCCCCCGATGCGTCGGCAAGGCGCACATAATCTATGCCGTGCAGCGTGCGCACCGCCTCCGGCGGCACGGCAAGCACCGAGCGCCTGCCGACCGGGATCGACACGAGCGTGCGTTCGTTGACGAAATAATCGCCGATGCCGGCGACCTCCACATCGGCAATGACGCGCCCGTCGACGATCTCGGGATAGACCTTGACGATGCGGCCGCGATGCGCCGGGGCGGATCGGTCCGCCGCCTGCGTCAGGCCGCGCGCGCCGACCACGACATCGGCGCCCTCCACGATCTCGGCGGCGTGGCGCTCGGGCAGCGACAGGCGCAGGTAATAGGGACCTGGTGCGATGCGGGCGATCTCCTCGCCCGGCAGCACCACCGAGCCGGGTGTCACCGGCACGGTCAGCACGCGGCCCGAGGCGGGTGCGACGACCGTGCCCTCGCGGGTGCTCTGCTCGATGACGGTCCGTTCGGCCCGTGCCGCCGCGACCTGGTTGACCGCGACTTCGAGCTGCATCTTCGCCTGGTCGAGATTGGCCTGCGTGCCGGAACCGCTTGCCCTCAGCTGCTGCGACCTGTCGAGCTGGAGACGGGCATTGTCGAGCTGGGAGCCGAGTGCATCGATCCGCGCCTGCGCGGCGTCGAGCTGGAGCGCCAGCTTGTCGTCGACGATGACGGCGATGGTGTCGCCCTCCTTCACCTCGTCGCCCTGGCTGACGCGCAGCGCGCGCACCGTGCCGCCGATCCGCACGCGCGCCGGCACCACGATGCGGCTCTCGACCTGGCCGAACACGGCCTTCATGTCCGGGACGGTCGTCGCCTTGACGAAGAATTCGGCGGCACTGGCACCAGAACCCGGCACGGCCAGGACGAGAGCGAGGAGCGCCGCCGGGAGACGCGGAAGGTATCGATGCATGAAGGACTGTACTTTCTTGCTACTTGAACGCGACGCCCGCCGGGCAGCCGAGCTTGCGGAAGAAGATCGCGGCGGGGCAGAACCCGGTGAACGAGGCCTGGATCAGGTTGAAGCCGACGAAGACGTTCAGCAGATACCACCAGGGCGAGACGTAGAAGCCGAGCGCCAGGGAGAGCAGAACCATGAAGCCGGCAAACAGCAGCACGGCGCGATCGATCGTCATCTTGAATACTCCTTGCGTTGAGGACCCGGACTATCCCGTGGTCTCGATGTGGATGTCCTTGAGCTTCCTGATGCCGAGCATGTCGAGCACGAGGTTCTCGTAGAAGGTCTCGGCCTTGCCCTGGCGCACCTTGCGCAGGAAGTACTTCTCGAAACCCACCTTTGCGGCGTGGACCCATTTGCCCTGTGCGGACCAGTTGACGTTGCGCGGCGGGATCTGCGGCTGGGCGACGAAGGCGATGCCGCCGTCGCCGAAATCGGCAAGGCAGACCGCGTTCCAGCTCGCGACCGCCCGCGGCTCTTCGCCCTTCAGCAGCGCGGCGATGTTCTCCGCCGTCGCCGTCACCATGGATTCGATCATGAAGCCGGTCTTCGGCACGCCGACGGCCAGCGGCGTCTTGCCGACGGGCGCGATGGCGACACCGACGCCGACGCCGAAGACATTGGGGAAGGCGGGATTGCGCTGGTGCCTGTCGATGACGATGAAGCCGCGCGGATTGGCAAGCCCCTCGATGCCGGCAACGGCCGGCACGCCGCGGAAGGCCGGCAGCATCATGGAGAAGGCGAAGGGCAGCTCGTGCGTCGCCTTGAGCGCGCCGGCGTCATCCACCTCCTCGGCGGTCAGCGTGCCTGCCTCGACCTTTGTCGTGCGGGCATTGGTGATCCACTTGATGTGACGCTCGCGCAGCGCGCTTTCCAGCAGCCCCTTGGTGTCGCCGACGCCGTCGAGCCCGAGATGCCCGATATAGGGTTCGGGCGTGACGAAGGTCATCGGCACGCGATCCCTTATCCGCGCGTTGCGAAGGGCCGTATCGAGAATGAAGGCGAACTCATAGGCGGGGCCGTAGCAGGAAGCGCCCTGCACCGCGCCGACGACGACCGGCCCCGGCGCCTTGACGAGCGCGTCGAACGCGGCCTTCGCCCGGACGGCATGGTCGACATGACAGATGGATTGCGTGTGGCCGTCGGGACCGAGGCCCGGCACCTCGTCGAAGGCGAGGTCGGGACCGGTGGCGATGATGAGGTAATCGTAGTCGAGGGTGGAGCCGTCGTTGAGTTCGACGCGGTTCTCGCCGGGATGCACGCGGCGCGCGCCTTCGGGCCTCAGCGCAATGCCGTGCTGCTTGAGGATCGGGACGAGGTCGACGGTGATGTCTTCCGGCTGGCGCCAGCCGACCGCCACCCAGGGATTGGAGGGAACGAAGGAATAGCTCGAGCCGAGATTGACGACGGTGAGACGATCGTCACGCTGGAGCTTGCGTTTCATCTCGTAGGCCATGATGATTCCGCCGAGGCCTGCACCGAGTACGACGATATGGGTCATGGCTTTCACTCCGTTGTGATTGTAGCCTGTCCGCCCGATTGCGGGAGACCGGAGGCCACCCCGTTCGGTGGTTTTGCGGCCCCGTCACTTGCATGTAACATTCAAAGATTATAAATTCAAGAACATGAATGTAGAAGAAATGATCCCGGCAGCCGAAAAGGCTGCAGACCTGATGCGCAGCCTCTCGCACCCGCAGCGGCTGCTCGTCCTGTGCGCCCTTGTCGATGGCGAGCGGTCGGTCGCCGACCTGAGGCAGGCGCTTGCCATCGAGCAGGTGCCGATGTCGCAGCAGCTCATGCGGTTACGAGCGGACGGGCTGGTCGAGGCCCGCCGCGAGGGCACGACCGTCTACTACTCGATCGTCCGGCCGGAGATCCGCGCCGTCGTCCAGACGCTCCACGACGCATTCTGCCCACCGGTCCGCGACAGACCGCAGCAAGGTGAGATGTCGGCCGGGTGAAGACGCCGACGACGATGTCATCATCGGCCACGATGTGGAACGGGCGGATTTGCTGGCACCGGCCTCAGTGCACCCGCGCGGCGCGGCGACCAGGTTGCGCCGATAGACAATGCGGCCGTCCCGCCTGCCGCCGGAAAGCAGTGCCGCATTGGGAGAAACCTTATGCGGCCTCGGAGAGCTGCGCGAGGTGTCCCATGAAATCGACGCCTTCGCCGCCGGCGTTGACCGTGTCGAAATAATCATGCCAGCCCGATTGGGCGATCCCAGAGATCAGGGCTTCCAGCCCCGCATCGTCAAGGCAGCGCCATATGGCGAAGAAAGCATGTTCCGACGAATGCAGCCTCGATCGATCGACCTTGCCGAGCGCGAGTGCTTCGACGCCGAGCGCCGCAAGGGCCGGCATCGACGACCCCACGCCGGCAAAGAAACGCTGGCGCCGCTCTTCCGGAAGATCGAGCCAGGCCTGTTTCGGAGTATAGAGTTCGGCAAGGTAATGAGCCATGTCTTTGCTTTCCTATCGCTGTCAGGTCTCGGGATGGATCGACCTCAGCGCACGCTTGCAGATGCGTGCGGTTTCAGGCGTGCCGCTTTCGGCTATCCAGCGCGCGCACAGGGCCTCAACCCAATCGGGATTGTCCTTGCCGGCGTCATTCAGCCAGTTGGCGATGGAATCCTGCACATAGACGGCCGGATCGGCACGCAGCGGCTCAAGGACGGGAAGCGCGGTTTCGGGATGTTTCTTCAAAACGCCGATATGGGCGCACCAGACGCCGCGCGGACGGATCGCCTCCGAAGCGAAGCGGCGAAGGCGCTCGGACGGGTCGGCCGTCCATTCCGATAGCAAGGCAACGGCTGCGTCCAGCTCTGCGGAAAGATGCGGGCGAACCGCCATCCACGACCATTCGCGCACCCCGAAATGAGGATCGTAGGCATTGGGCCGGATCGCGTCGAGGCGCGCAGGCAGGTCCATGTCCTCGGCAAGGCCGATCATGAAGCAGGCCCAGCCCCGTGCCGTATCGGACGGGTGCTGTGCAAGCCGCCCAAGAGCCGAAGGTCCGAGCCGATTGCCGATCACGCGTGCTGCAATCGACATGCGCTTCAGGATGCCGGTCGATGCGCTGCTCCTGATCTCGGCGAGGGCGTCGTCGCCGATCTCCGGCAGGACGGTTCCCATAAGCACGGCGAAATCTACCGCCAGGCATTCCGCAAGCGTCGCGGCCTCCGCACCGGCATTGAGCTGTGCAATGCGCTGCGGGGGAATGTCCCTGACGCGGCGTCCTTTGGACTTGTCGCCGCTCATGGATGCACATCCGACACATCAGGCTCCCTGCCGGCACCGAGGTTGCTCCAGATACGTTGCAGGAAGCCGCTGAGCATGTCGCGCTCCCCGGACGTGAAGCCGGCGAAGAGGGTCGCGACCCAGGCGGCATGTTCGTCGAACAATGCACGGGCGGTCTTCTGTCCGAGGTCGGTCAGCACGACAGCAATCTTGCGCCGGTCTTCAAGGCCGGAGCGGCGGGCGATGAAGCCATCGCGCTCGAGGCCGTCGAGAAGGCCGGTAATCGTCGCCCGCGTCACGCCGGCACGCTCGGCCAGTTCATGTGGGGAAAGGCCGTCCGCCTGGCCATGGAGCAGAAACAGGAGGACGAATTTTCCTTCGGACAGGCGATGGGGGGCAAGCCGTGCGGCGCAGTCCCTGTCGATGGCGCCGGCCAACGCGAGCAGCTCGAAGCAGGCACGCAGGTTGTCGACCGACACGACGCCACGCCGCTCGGCTTCCTCCAGCAAGGCCAGATGTTTTTGTTCCAGCATTCTCATATGGCGACGTATAGTAAGGTGCCTAATCAGAGTCAATTGGGCACGCTCATGATAACGTCCCCCCTACCGCTCGACTGCACGAAAGGGATGCGGTCAACGCCGTCCTTGGCTCGGAGCGCTCGTGAACTGTAACAGCAACTTGCGGCAGATGCTGGCGATGTCGGGATGCATGTCCGGCACGCCGGCCCTCGTCCGGCCACACCTTCGCTCAACCGCCTGTTCACCGAGGGACCGGAGCAACTACGATCGCCTGGAAAGCGCCCCGGCACCGGTTCTGCCATACGTCATAGCTGGATCGTCGCATGGCCGACACGCGCGTCGCTCGGTGACGATGGCAATCGATGCGCCGTCCCGATGACGCTGAGCGATCCTCGGGTCACCGCCGTTCCCGACAGATGTCCAATGTGATCTCACGCAGCTTTTTGGCGAGGAGACGGCCATTGTCGGCGCGCCAATGAATCGAGTAGGGCAAATCGGGAACGTCCAGCAGGCTTTCGACCGCAAGCCGGACCAACTGCCCCTCCCTGATGTAGCGTTCCACAAATGGTCCGGCCAGAAGCGCCACGCCGAGCCCGGCAATCGTCGCTGCCGCAACCGCCTCCGGACTGTTCGATGCCAGGACGCGCCGAAAACGCAGGCCATGACGGGCGCTCAGGTTCTGCAGTTGGAGAGTGCTGCCCGCCTTGGACGACATCGAAATGACCGGGTGGGCCTGCAACTCCTCGGCCAGGATCGGCCCGTCTGACGCAATCAGCCCCGGCGCCGCAACCCAGAACAGCGGAACATGGCAGAACGTCTCGCTCATTATGCCGGGATCGACGGAGAAGCCCGGGGCCAGCGCGAACTCTGTCTCGCCCTTCTCGACATCTTCCAGGAGTTCCTTGGTGACCGCCACCCGAGGCTCCAGAACGACCTCCGGGAACGCGCTGCGGATCGTGGCGACGATGGCCGGCAGATAGCGCATCGCCATCAGTTCGCTGACACCGAACCGGCAGACGCCGTGAAGGGCGGCCGGTCCGCGGGCGGCCATGATGATTTCGTCGCGCAGCGAAAGAAGCTGCTCCGCTTTCGACAGGATGTTCTCGCCCGCCTCCGTGATCCTGGCACGCGGGCCGCTGCGGTCGAAAAGCGGAATGCCGATCTCGATTTCCAAATCCTGAATGCGCTTGGACAGCGCCGATTGCGTCATAAACAATCGCTCGGCCGCCAATGCGAAACTGCCCAGAATCGCGGACCAGTAAAATGCTTCGAGCTGCTTCAGGGTCACGGCGTCTCTCCTCCGCGACAAGCTATAGCGTCCTCCGCTCGGGGCCAAGCATCACAGCTTCATCACGAATGGCGGGGGACCGTCGGCGCCCATGTCAATCCATACGGATTTCATTTGCAGGAATTGCAGGATCGCGGCCCGGCCGCCCTCCCGTCCCAGGCCGGATTTCTTGAAGCCGCCGAAGGGCGCCATCGGACCCGAGGTACGGTATGTGTTGATCCATACCGTGCCCGCCTCCAGCTCGGCAGCCATGCGATGGGCACGGTTGAGATCGCGGGTCCACACCCCGGCAGCCAGCCCATAGTCGGTGGCATTGGCGAGCGCCAGCGCCTCCTCCTCGGTGTCGAAGGGGAGCACGGCAAGCACGGGGCCGAATACCTCCTGCTGCGCGAGCCTCATGTCCGGCCGCACATCGCCGAATATGGTGGGCTGCACGAACCAGCCCTGGTCGCAAATCCCGCCGACAGCGCGTCCCCCACCGAGCAGAACGCTGGCCCCGGCGGCCTTGGCGTCTTCTATATGCCGCAGGATCTTGCCCATCTGCGCCTCGGTGGTGACCGGCCCCACCTGGGTCGTCGCCTCCATCGGATCGCCGATGCGCGCGCTGCGCGCCAATGCGACCACTTTTTCGATCACTTCCTGCGCGATCGAACGGTGTACAAGCAGGCGCGACCCCGCCACGCAGGTCTGTCCGGTAGCCGCGAAAATTCCGCCGACGATGCCGTTGACCGCGCGCGCAATATCGGCGTCTTCGAAGACGATATTGGCGCTCTTCCCGCCGAGTTCCAGCGTCAGCGGGATCAGGCGCCGGCCTGCGGTTTCCGCGATCGCCATCCCGGCAACTTCTCCACCGGTGAAAGCGACCGCCCGCACCAGCGGATGCTCCACCAGGGCCGCGCCGACATCCGGCCCGTTGCCGGTGACGGCGTTCACGACACCGGGAGGAAAGCCCGCCTCACGCACCAGTTCCAGAAACGGTGCGATTGAGGTCGACGTGAATTCTGACGGCTTGATCACCACGGTGTTGCCGGCCGCCAGCGCCGGCGCCAGCTTCCATGCCGTCAACAGAAGCGGTGAATTCCACGGCACGATCGCCGCCACCACGCCGAGCGGTTCCAGCCGGGTGAATGCCATCATGTCTTTCTTGTCCGCCGGCAGGACTGCGCCCTCCACCTTGTCCGCCAGCCCGGCATAATAGCGATACCAGCGCGGCATATAGGCCATCTGGCCCCTCATCTCGGCCAGCAGCTTGCCGTTGTCGCGAGTCTCGGCAACAGCCAGATCTTCCGTCCGGGCGGCTATCAGGTCGGCCAGCCGGTTCAGCAGCAGCCCGCGGTCGGATGCACTCATGCCCCGCCATTCGGGGTCGCAAAAAGCGCGATGCGCCGATTGAACCGCACGGTCCACATCGTCCGCGCTCCCGGCGGCCACTTCAGCCCAGGGCACGCCGCGCGACGGATCGTCCGAGGTGAACCAGCGACCCGAAATGGCGTCCGTGAACTTGTTGTCGATGAACATACCGAAACGGGGGAAATCAGGCATCTGCAACTCCAATCCTGGTGCGGGTTGCGGCGTCCCGCCCCGCCATGAAACCGAAAACGAGGGCAACCCGTACGATCGAAGGGCCAGCGAACGGCAAACCCGTGCGCGGCATGGCGCGGCCCTCCACGACTGCCTGACCGTCAAGCCGCAGAGCAAGTCTGTGGCTGGAGTCGGACGATAGGCGTTTGCGAAGCGCTCCGTGTAGCGAATTTTTTTCCAGCGCCATCTGTCGGATTGCGACAGGCGCGACTGCTGCCGCCGCGAAAAATCCGAAAGACGCACCTTCACTTTTTTTCGCTTTTGAAATCTGCCCCCATCGATAATGGTCATGGCGAGGCCGATTGGGAGGACGAAGCCCATCCAGACGCGGCCTTTACCGTCTAACTGCAATGCGGCCCGGACAATATGGGGCGTTGAGGACCGTCATCGACAGGGGGCAATACATGAAAAACCGCAGCGATGTGAGCGAGAGGGATGCTGCATATCATCTGCATCCCTATTCGAACTTGCGGCAGATCGAGACGGAAGGCCCGCTGGTAATGACCCGGGGCGATGGAATCCGGGTCTTCGACGAAAACGGCAAGGCATATATCGAGGCCATGTCCGGGCTATGGTGTGCCGGCCTTGGATTTTCTGAACGGCGGCTGGCCGATGCCGCCTACCGCCAGATGCTGGAACTTCCGTATTACCATTCCTTCAACAACCGCGTTCCTTCCGTTGTGGCGGAGTTGGCGGCCGAGCTGATCGCTTGGGCCCCGGTACCGATGGGGCGGGTTCTGTTTGCGAATTCGGGCTCGGAATCCAATGATGCAGCCTGGAAGATCGTGCATTACATCAACAACGTGCGCGGAAAGCCGCGCAAGAAGAAGTTCATCGCCCGCAAGCGCAGCTATCACGGCACCACCGCGGTGGCTTCGGCCCTGTCCGGCCTCGAAGGCGGCAAGGCGATTTTTGACCTGCCGATCGGAGGCGTCCTGCGTGTCTCGGCGCCGCATTACTATGGCGGTGCCCGTCCGGGTGAAAGTGAAGGCGAGTTCACCGACCGGCTGGTGAACGAGCTCGACGAGCTGATCCGGCAGGAAGGAGCCGACACCATTGCCGCGTTCATTGCCGAGCCGGTAACGGGCGGCGGCGGCGTCATCATACCGCCCGAGGGATATTATCCCCGCATACAGGAATTGCTGAAGGCAAACGACATCCTTTTCATCGCCGACGAGGTTATCTCGGGCTTCGGTCGTCTGGGCGAGCCGTTTGGCACCCAGGTATTCGGGCTGACCCCGGACATCATAACCGTTGCCAAGATGCTCTCCTCTGCCTACGCGCCGATCTCGGCATTGTACCTTTCCGAGGAGATTTGCGCGTCGCTGGCGGAAGGTAGCGACAGGATGGGCTACTTCGGTCATGGCTATACCTATTCCGGCCATCCCGTCTCGGCGGCAGTGGCGCTCGAAGTGTTGCGCATCTACAAAGAGGACGCGATCATGGATCATGTGCGCCGCGTCGGCGCGCATTTTCAGGCCGGGCTGCGCCGGCTGGGCGCGCATCCGCTTGTAGGCGAGGCAAGGGGCATCGGACTGGTCGGTGCACTGGAACTGGCCGATGACAAAGCGGCCCGCAGACCTTTCGAACCCGGGCGCGGCGTCGGTGCATATTTCCTGCGCCGGGTCATGGAGCGGGGAGTGATCCTGCGCAATATCCCCGGCGATATCATCGCCTTTTCCCCACCCCTCATCACAACCGAAGCGGAAATCGACGAGATTCTGGCGGCGACCGAAGCGTCGCTCGACGACACGATCAACTGGCTTCAAGGCCAACGGTGAAGCGGCAAGAGGCCGACGGGGAACAGGCGCGCGATGAGTTTCATAACATTCCAGTCCATTCGAAAGGCCTATGGAAGCGGAGCCAATCCGATTGTCGCCGTGGAGAAGCTCGACCTGACCATCGAACAGGGCGAGTTCATGACGTTTCTCGGCCCCTCCGGCTCGGGCAAGACGACGACGCTGATGATGCTGGCAGGGTTCGAGCAGCCGACTTCCGGGGCGATCCTGCTCGAGAAAACCCATATCGAGAAACTGCCGGCCTATGCCCGCAACATGGGCGTGGTGTTCCAGAGCTATTCCCTCTTTCCCCATATGACGGTGGCGCAGAACGTCGCCTTTCCGCTGGAAATGCGCAAGGTTCCGGGCACGCAGATCAGGGAGCGGGTTTCGGCGGCCCTGGCAAAGGTGAAGCTCGCCGGACATGCCGACCGTCGGCCCGCGCAGCTTTCCGGCGGCGAACAGCAGCGTGTCGCTCTCGCAAGGGCCCTTGTTTTCGAGCCGCGCCTTGTGCTCATGGACGAGCCGCTTTCGGCGCTGGACAAGAACCTGCGCGAGGAACTGCAGCTGGAGATTCGACGGCTGCACCGGGAGCTCGGCGTGACCATGGTGTTCGTGACGCACGACCAGTCCGAGGCGATGACCCTGTCGGATCGCGTAACCGTTTTCAACCGCGGCCGGATCGCGCAGCTCGGCAAGCCCGCGGCGCTTTACGATGCCCCCGAGAATGTCTTCGTCGCGGGCTTCATCGGCGACAACAATCGCGCCGGAGGGCTCGTTGCGGAGATCGCTGCCGATGGGCATTCGGCGAGCCTGCGTTCAGGCAGCGCAGTGCTGCGGGGCAAGGCGCATCCCGGAAAATTGACGGCGGGCGGCGCGGGAATCCTCTGCGTGCGGCCGGAAGCTCTGGTGCTGCTCGTGCGGAATGCGGCGACCGGGTGTGACAATAACGTGCCGGCGACGGTCACGGACATGATTCATCAGGGCGACCATTGGCGCATCCAACTCCAAGCCACGGCGGTGGCCGCAGACGGAGGTTGGACGGCGAAGTGCCGGCCCGAGCAAATTCCCGACGGGCTGCAAATCGGCGGCCCCGTAACGATCGGATTTAACTCGAGGGATGCTTGGGTTCTCGATCTGGGTGAATGACCACAAAAGGGGAGTAAGGAACATGAGCAGACATAAATGGAAAACTGCCGGCTTCATTTCGCTGGTTATGGCATCCGCGTTTGGACCGGCCATCGTGCAGGCCCGCGATCTGACCGTCGTCTCCTGGGGAGGGGAATACCAGGACGCGCAACGCAAGTACATGTTCGGCCCGTTCACCGCCGAGACCCACATTCCGCTCGTCGACGAGTACTGGGAAGGCGGCATCGGCAACTTGCGCACCCGCATCCGCAGCGGCAACAACACTTGGGATGTCGTGCAGGTCGAGGCTGAAGAAGCCGCTATCGGATGCGAGGAAGGCCTCTTCGAGCGGATCGACCTGAGCATGGTCGGCGGCGCTGACCGTTTCCTGCCGGGCACCACCCGTGAATGCAGCGTCGGAGCGGTCATCTACAACGTCGTTCTCGCATATGACGCATCCAAGGAAGGCAAAAAGCCCGAAAGCTGGGCCGACTTCTTCGATGTCAAGACGTTTCCCGGCAAGCGCGCGGTACGCAACGGTCCCAAATGGAATCTGGAAATAGCGCTTCTTGCCGACGGCGTTCCGCCCGACCAGCTATACAAGGTGCTTTCCACGCCCGAAGGTGTCGACCGCGCCTTTGCAAAGTTCGATCCCATCAAGTCGGACCTGCTTTTCTGGAAGTCGGGTGCGCAACCGAAGCAGATGCTGGCTGCCGGCGACGTGGTTATGAGCACCACCTTCAACTCTCGCATTACGGCTTCGAACGAGAATGACGGGACCAATTTCGGCATCGTCTGGAATGGCTCGATCTTCACGATGGACAGTTGGGTCGTCATGAAAGGCACCCCCATGCTGGCGGAAAGCCTGAAGCTGATCGAGTTCATGACGCGCGCCAAGGAGCAGGCGGCGATTGTTCCGTTGAATCGCTCCGGCCCAACCAACAAGAGCGCGATCGCGGAAATCCCGTCGCGATACCTGGCGGACCTGCCATCCAATCCGGCCAACCTGGAGGTGTCGGTGCCGGACGACCCCGAGTTCTGGATCGACAATTTCGACGACCTCAACGAACGCTGGTCCGCCTGGGCCGGAAACAACTGATCCCGGAGCTGGACCATGGCGCGCTATCGCAAGACATTCTTCCTGATGCCGCTGATCGGCTTTTTGCTGATATTCTTCGTGGTGCCCATGGTCTGGTTTCTTTCTTATGCGGTGCGCGAGACCGAGGTGCCTCGCGCGCTGCCCCGGACGCTGGAGGCGCTCTCCCACTGGCAGCAGGACCAGCCGGTGCCCGAGACCGCCTTTGCCGCGCTTGCAGGGGACATGATTGAAGCCGCGAATTCCGGGAGCATGGCCGATGCGGCCCGGCGGCTGAATTACGAGCTGACGGGCGTACGGTCGGCGCTCTCGAAAGCCTCTCGCGTGGTGCGACGCGCCGGCGCGGGCACGGACTTCGATATTGACTTCTTCAACACGATCGATCCGGTTCTGACCTCGCCCGCATTCTTCGCGGTGGTCAAGCGCGCCGGAAACGCGATGTCGGACCACTACTTGCTGGCCGCAGTCGATTTGCAGCGCACACCGGCCGGCGCCGTCGTTCGGGCACCGCAGGAGAACCGCCTCTATTTGACCGTCCTTTGGCGCACCCTGGAAATCGCATGCATGGTCACATTGGCCTGCCTGTTCCTCGGCTTTCCCGTCGCTGTCCTTCTGACCACGAGCAGCGAGAAGGTGGCCGATACCATCCTGGTCCTGGTGATGTTGCCGTTCTGGACCTCGTTGCTGGTGCGAACGACCGCCTGGATCGTGCTCCTGCAGAAGGAAGGGATCATCAACGGGGTCCTGTTGTCGCTCGGCTTGATCGCAGAGCCCTTGACGATGATCTTCAACAGGACCGGTGTGGTCATCGCGATGACCCATGTGCTGCTGCCGTTCATGATCCTGCCGCTCTACGGCACTCTGAAGGCCATTCCGCGTGGATACATGCGCGCCGCCGCGAGCCTTGGGGCCCGCCCGTTCACCGCGTTTCACCGAGTCTATCTGCCGCTGGCCGCACCGGGGATCGCGGCAGGCTGCATCATGGTGTTTATCCTGTCGGTCGGATACTACGTGACCCCCGCTCTGGTCGGCGGACCTTCGGACCAGATGTTGTCTGCCTTCGTCGCGAACTACACGACGGGAACCGGCAACTGGGGCCTCGCCTCCGCGCTCGGCCTGATCCTTCTAATCGTAACGATCATCCTTTACCTGCTTGCCCAGAGACTTTCCGGCGGGCGGGCCATCTCGCTGGGATAGAGCTATGAATCCGTGGCGTATCGTCTTCCATTTGCTTTCCGCGGCTGCGCTGCTTTTCCCGATAGCGCCGATCCTCGCCGTGATCCCGCTTTCCTTCTCGTCGAACAGCATTCTCAGCTATCCGATGCCGGGACTGTCACTGCGCTGGTATGAGAGCATTGCCTCCTCATCCAGATGGTATGTTGCACTCGCGAACTCGATGATCATCGGGATCAGCGCCACGGCCATTTCGGTCGTCTTGGGCACAATGGCATCTTTCGGGCTTGCGCGGCGATCCGGCCCGGTGGCAGCGGCAATGCGCGTGCTCATCCTGTCGCCCATGATCGTGCCGATCGTCCTGGTAGCCGTCGCGCTCTACCTGTTTCTGGCGCCGTTGCAGCTTACCAACACCATGACCGGGATGATCCTGGCCCATACGGTCATAGCCGTGCCCTTTGTCGTCATTCCGGTTTTGACCGCGATCGAGCAACTGGACGGAAACATGATCCGGGCGGCCGCATCGTGCGGCGCGCGCCCGTGGACTGCATTCCGGCGTGTGACAGTGCCTTCGATTGCGCCGTCCTTGGCATCGGGCGCGCTCTTCGCCTTTGCCGCCTCCTTCGATGATGTGGTCATCGCGCTTTTTGTTGCAGGCCCAAACCAGCGCACGCTCCCGCGTGAGATGTACTCCAGCCTGCGTGAAACGATCTCGCCGGAACTGATCGCTGTCGCGACGATAATGATGATTTTCTCAACCGCGCTTTTTCTGCTGATGCAGAACCTGCAGCGCCGGCGGCGGCGAATGCTGCAATCGGCCGCCCGCAGCTGAATTCCGAAAGAACGTGCCATGAGCAGAACCGACCTTCTCATACGAAAATGTGCATTGGTGACGGGCGCGGCGCGCGGAAATGGCGCGGCCATCGCACGCGGCTTGTCCGACCATGGCGCCAAGGTCATTCTTGCGGACCTGGATGCAGGCGCGCTGGCAGCGCAACTGGACATCATGCGCGCCGAGGGGCGTGACTGCTTCTCGCTCACGCTGGATGTTGCCGATCCGGAAGCCTGCCGTCAGGCCGCCCGGCATGTGGCCGACGAGCATGGCGACCTGGACATCCTGGTGAACAATGCCGGGATACGCCCGCGCCATGCCTTCGACAGCACCGATCGCGACATCCATTGGGACCGCGCGATAAAGGTGAACCTCGAAGGGATACGCAATACCACCCTCGCCTGGCTGGACGGGCTGAAGCGGCGCAAGGGATCCGTCATCAACATCACCTCGATCGCCGCCTTCAATGCATCGCCCGGATCGATCGGTTATTCCACGTCGAAGGCGGGGGCGCAGATGCTGAGCAAGGCCCTCGCATGCGAACTGGCCGCAGATGGCATTCGTGTCAATGCGATCGCGCCCGGCGTAATCGAGACCGACATGACCATCCCCTCGCGGACGGAGCCTCGGCGCCGCGAAAAATTGCTGTCCCGGATCCCGTTGGCACGTTTCGGCCGCCCCGAGGACCTGATAGGCGCGGCGGTCTTCCTGGCTTCGGATCTTTCGAACTACGTAACGGGATGCACCATCGCCGTCGACGGCGGCTATCTGGCGAACTGACAGCAGGCATCCCGAACTGATCCTCACCGAAGCGCGCATACGGCGCGGCGACGGAGGAACCTCGGACCGGGTGGGGGCTATGGCATGTGCCGGCCGCAACGCAGGAAGATATTCGTCGAGAGGTAACAAGGTGTGGCGCGTAAAGGCGACGATGACGGTGCGTTGTTCAACGGATAAAACGCACGTCGCATAAAACGGGCTCTAAAACGCCTTCAACCTAAGGCTTTCCAAGAAATTCTCATCCTGGTCGCACTCCGAAATCAGCCAGTCCCGGAAAACCTGGACACGTCGACTGTTATGCCCGAGCGGCGAGACGAAATAATATGTCCGTTCCGCCGGCAGCGAATAGGGAAACGGGATGACGAGGGTTCCCTGTCGCAACTCGGCCTGAACGAGTGCGACTTGCGATATGGCAACCCCCAATCCCGAGGCCGCAGCCTGGTAGGCGAGCCCGGAATTCTCGAACTTCATACCCTTGACCGGATCGACGCCCTCGACCTTCAGGGCATTGATCCATTTTCTCCAGTCGTCCTGCCGAGCATAGGAGTGAAGCAGGGTAACATGCTTCAGGTCCGACGGTGTTTGCAGTCTCGCGGCAATCTCCGGGTGGCAGACCGCGACGAGATGGTTCTGGATCAGCCGGTCCGAGCGGACGCCGGGCCAGTCCCCAAAGCCCGTTCGGATATAGGCATCGATCAGTTCATGCTCGAAATCCATTTTGCTCGCCGGCGACAAGGTCATGAGCTGGACCTCGATCTTTGGGTGGCATTGTGCGAAACGCGGAAGCCGCGGGATGAGCCATCTGAGTGCAAACGTCGAGTAGACCCGCAGCTTTATGATATCGGGTGTGTTGCGCTCCCGCACGCGGTTGGTCGCATCCTCCAGGATCGCGAACGCGTCGCCGATGTCCTCAAGATACTGCTTACCCTTTGTCGTCAGCTTGACGGAGCGCGGGGTTCTTTCGAACAGCGCGATGCCAAGGATATTTTCCAACAGCTTGACCTGGCGACTGACTGCGGACTGGGTGACATTCAGTTCCTGAGCCGCCTTCGACAGGCTGAGATGCCGACCCGCCGCCTCGAAGACACGGATCGGGTTGAGGGGCGTCAGTTGCCTGGTGATCGCACCGTCTCCTTGCTGCCAGGGCCTAATCGTTTCGACATGCCCCGGCCCCTCCTGGCCAATAACGAAATCATCCATTTTGCAAATCGGCTGTCAAGTCGGGACGGGTTGCCACAAAGCCTCGCGCCCCATGGCCAGATAGTCCTCGACCTTTGCGCTGCGCGGGTTCGTTGCGTGGCAATGATCCTTCAAGGCCGCGGGCGCGACCTGTTCGACCAGGGCTTCGGTGACACCCATCGCGGCAAGCCCGCCCGGTAATCCGAGACGCCGGCTGAGCCCTTCGATAACGGTGTCCGGCGGCCCTCCCATCCGCTGTGCGAGCGTATCCCATTTTTCGCCGATCGCGTCCCGGTTGAACCGCAGGACAGCCGGCATCAGAACAGCATTCAGGGTGCCGTGATGCAATGCGAGCCCACGGATCGCACCAAGCGGATGACTGAGCGCGTGGACCGCACCCAGCCCCTTTTGAAAGGCGAGCGCACCATGAAGCGCGCAGACCATCATGTCCCGCCGCGCCTGCAGGTCGCGCCCGTCGTCGACGGCGCGCAGGATGGCCTTCAGCCCGTAATCCAGCCCGGCCAGCGCGATTGCATCGGCCGGAGGATTGAAAGATGGTGCCATGTAGGTTTCCAGGCAATGCGAGATCGCATCCATCCCCGTGGCAGCCGTCAGCAGCGGCGGGAGACCGTATGTCAGTTCGGGATCGCAGAGCGCGATGTCCGGCAATAGATGGGGTGAAAGGATCCCGAGTTTACGGCCATCGGCCGTGACGATGACTGCGGCACGCCCGACCTCGGAGCCGGTGCCTGCTGTCGTCGGAACGGCTATCATCGGGCACGTCTGCTTCCGGATGCGGGAAACCCCGCCATTCACGGCGGCATACTTTTCCAGGGGTCCTTCGTGTTCGGTCATAAGGCGGACCGCCTTGGCGAGGTCCAGTGACGAACCGCCCCCGACACCGATGACACCGTCACAACCGCAGGATCTCTAGATGTCGAAGGCCGCGATCACAGCATGCTCGGTCGGATTGGGGGGTGTTCCGTCGTAGACGGTCGCCCCCTCGCCCGCCAGCGCCATCACGCGTCCAACGACGCCCGATGCCACCAACCCCGCATCCGTCGCGACCAGAGGGCGGCGGATGCCGAGTTCGGCAAGGAACTCGGGGAGGCGTGAAAGCGCGCCTTCCCCGAACTCAATTCTGGTCAGGTAGTTAATCTGCGCCATTCGATTCCCCTGCAGTCAGCCTTCGGGTCCTAGCCGTCCACCCCTGCGGTACGGACCGAAGCGCCGGTCCCTGATAGGAATAGGTGAATTCCTTGGGCACCGGCCCCTTTATCCGGCCGCCTTCCTGCATCTGCTCCCAGGCGTGGGCACAGATGCCGACGCTTCTTGACAGGATGAACAGCCCGCGGCCGAGCGCCGCGGGAAAGCCGAGCTCAAGAAGAACGACAGCGGTGATCCCGTCGATGTTGAGTGGAACGACACGTCCGCTCGTGGCGAGCACCGCCTCGACCTTCCGGGCGGCTTCGAGCGCACCGCCCTCAACGATCCGCTGGGCGACCGCCTCCTCCAGCAATGCGCTGATCCTCACCGAACGCGGGTCGATCTTGTGGTAGCGATGACCGAAGCCCGGCAGATAGCGCCCATTGGCCGCTTGAAATGCCTCGACATGGGCCCTGGCAACCTGAACCGGGTCCCCCGCAAACGCCGGATCGCGGACGATGCCGCCCAGTAGTTCCATGCACTGCTCGCCTGCCCCGCCATGGACATCGCCGAGTACGTTCACGCCCGACGCCATCGCGTTGTTGAGGCCGACGCCGCACGTCGCGGCCATGCGCGCAATCGAGAGCGAGGGCGCCAGCGGTCCATGGTCGACACCCGCGACCAGCACCGTCTCCAGCAGCCTTGCTTGCTGCGGCGAAGGCAGTTCGCCACGCGTCATCAGCCAGACCATGGCCGGGAAGGTGATGGTGCCGATAAGATCCTGAATAGGATAGCCGCGAACGCGAATCTGGTTGGGGGCGATATCCGTGATGGAGGAGCGCCACCAGTCGGCAATGGCACTGGCTCCCGGGTCATCGCGCCGCTTTTCCGACGGCCCGGCGGGAAAGTCGGCGGTCATTGCAAACCCTCCATCCTGTGCATGATCGATTTTGTGATCAGATAGGCATCGAGGCCTTCGGCACCGCCCTCGAAGCCGTAGCCGCTCTCCTTCACGCCGCCCAGCGGCGACGCCGGGGTCGAAACCGAATAGTTGTTGATCGCGATCACGCCCGCATCGAAGGCTTCGGCCATCGCCGTGGCGCGGGAGGAAAGGTTGGTAATGGCGTAAGCTGCGAGCCCGTAAGGCGTATCGTTGACCGCCTTTACGACCTCCTCGAAACTGTCGAACGGCTCGATCAGGCTGAGAGGGCCGAACGGCTCCTCCACCTTGGCCAGCGCATCCGCCGGCACATTTTCCAAGACGGTCATTTCGAAGAAATAGCCGGGCCGATCGATGCGACTACCCCCGGTCAGCAGGCGCGCACCGCGCTTGACGGCATCGGCGATCATACCTTCCATCGTCGTTATGCGCCGGGCATTCGCCAGCGGGCCCATCTGGCTTGCCGGGTCATCGCCCGGACCGACGCGCAGATCCCTCGCCTTGGCGACGAACGCGTCGCGGAAGGCCTCGAAGATGCCGCGCTGGACGTAAAAGCGCGTCGGACTTGTACAGACCTGACCGGCGTTGCGGCTCTTGGCGGCCACCGCCATGTGCGCGGCACCGACAGGATCGGCGTCGTCAAAGACGACTACCGGGGAGTGGCCGCCGAGCTCCATCGTTGCACGTTTGACACCCTCGGCCGCCAGCGCCAGAAGCTGCTTGCCGACGGCGGTCGACCCGGTGAACGAAATCTTGCGAATGACCGGCGAGCGGATGAGATGCGTCGAGATTTCGCTGGGAACGCCATGGACGAGGTTCAGCACGCCCTTTGGCAACCCGGCATCGTGAAACGCCCGGACGAGTTCGGCTGCGGTGAGCGGTGTTTCCTCCGCCGGCTTCAGGATGATGGAGCAACCGGCCGCCAGGGCCCCGCCAATTTTCCGACCCGGCGTCTGGGCCGGGAAATTCCAGGGAGAAAAGGCTGCGACGGGCCCGATCGGCTGCTTGATGAGATGCTGGCGCACATCGGGTGCCCGGCTTGCAAGCACGCGGCCATAACCCCGTGTCGCCTCTTCCGCCATCCATTCGAGATTGGCGAGGCAGACGCCCAGTTCGCCGCTTGCCTCCGAAAGCGTCTTGCCCTGTTCCATCGTCAAGAGAGCGCTGATGTCGTCCCGTCTTTCCCGGATCACATCGACGGCTCTGCGAATGACCGCAGCGCGGTCATAGGGCGAAACCTTTCGCCATATCTCAAAACCGCGCGCGGCCGCGCCAAGAGCAAGATCGAGATCTTCGATGGCGGCATGAGCGGCCCTGGCGACCACCTCGCCGGTGGCCGGATTGTGGATGGGATAGCTGCGGCCACCTGCCGCGTGGCGCCACTCACCGTCGATATAGAGAAGGCTCTCTCGCATTGGAATTCCTTTACGTCAGAGGTAGTGTGTGCGCGCGAGTGCATCGAAATTGGCGCGGAGGTGGTCGCAATCCCCCTCTTCGCGCACCTCGCCGTCACGAAGGATGTAGAAGCGGTCCGCGATGTTCATCGCCAGGCGCATGTTCTGCTCGACCAGCAGCATGGTCCGACCTTCATCCTTCAGTTCGCGCATGATCCGCGCGATTTCGTCGACGAACATCGGCGCAAGCCCCGCGGATGGCTCATCGAACAGGATGATCTCCGGCCTTGTCATCAGGGCACGCCCGATCGCCAGCATCTGCTGCTCGCCCCCCGAAAGCGTTATCGCCTTCTGCGCATGCCGCTCCTTCAGGCGCGGGAATTTGGCATAGACGCTTTCGAGCGCTTCATCGGAATCGTCCCCGCGCACCGCCGCGCCGAGCACGAGATTGTCGCGCACCGAAAGCTGCGGGAAGAGATCCCTGTATTGCGAAACCTGGACGACGCCCGTTCGCACCACCGCATGCGGGGGCCGGCCCTTTATGCTTCGGCCGCCAATCTGCACATCCCCCGCGGTCAGGGGCAGGAAGCCGCTGACCATGTTCAGGAGGGTCGTCTTGCCGCTTCCGTTCGCGCCCAGAAGGGTCACGACTTCGCTGCGCCGGACGCCAAGGGACACCCCGCGCAACGCGGCTGCCTTGCCATAGTGGACGTGGACGTCCTCGACGCGGAAGAAGAAATCATTTGTTTCCAAGATACGCCTCCAGCACCACCGGGTCGTTTCGGACCGCCTCGGGCGTGCCGCTCGCGATCATCTGCCCGTGATTAAGAACGACGATGCGGTCCGATACCGCCATGACCAGTTCGAGAACATGCTCCACCAGAAGGATTGCGACACCACCGGCGGCCAGGCGTTTCAGGAGAGCACCGAGATTGGCGCGATCCGTCGCCGACAACCCCACAGCAGGCTCGTCCAGCAGGATCAGCCGCGAATGTTGGGCAAGCGTGCGCCCGATCTCCACCAGGCGCTGCTGGCCGGATGACAGGTCTTCGGCTTTTACATTCCTGAGATGGGCGATGCCGAGATCATGAAGCACCTCTTCGGCTCGTGCGATCGACGATCTCTCTTCGGCGACAGCGGACGGAAGCCGCAGGATGTTGCCTATGATGCGCCGCTCCGTTTCGCAGTGCAGGCCGGTCAGGATGTTTTCGAGAGCCGAAAGCTTCTTGAGCACGCCGCCATTCTGGAACGTGCGCCGCACGCCAAGGCGGGCAATCGCGTCGGGCCGCTTGCCGGTGATGTCGCTCGCGCCGAAGAAAACCCGCCCGGATGCCGTTCGGGCGAAGCCGGTGATCGCGTTGAACAGGGTCGACTTGCCGGCCCCGTTCGGCCCGATGAGCGCGCAGATCTCGCCCGCGTTCAGGTCGAAGGATGCACCGGATACGGCCGTCAGTCCACCGAAGCGAACGGAGACATCCGCGACGGAAAGCACGGATTGTTTTGGCGGCGCCGTCATGACTTGCCTCCGAAGAACCGGTCGCGCAGGCCGGAGACCCGCCCACCCAGAAACCCGCCGATGCCTTCGGGGAAAAAGCGCAGGACGATGATGAGGAGCAGACTGAAGACGATCTCTTCCAGGCCCGGGAAATTACGCAGCGTTTCCGGAATGGCGGTCAGCAGGAGCGCCCCGAAAATCGATCCGACAAAACTGCCGAGGCCACCGACCATGACCATGGAGAAATGGACCAGCAATTGGGTAAGCCCGAAGCTCTCCGGCGTGATCCGCCCAAGAAGGCAGGCATACATTCCGCCTGCCACGCCAACAAGCGCACCGCTCCAGACGAATGCCAGGATCCGGAAACCGGCGGTGTGCATTCCAAGGCCGAGCGAAACCGACTCGCTTTCCCGGACGGCGACGATCGCGCGGCCGACGCTGGAGCGCAGCAGATTGCGCGTGACGGTGAGGCAAAGGACGGTAAAGACCAGGAACACCCAGTATTTGCCGATTTCCGTCGTGATCTGATAGCCGGCGAGCTTCATGGCAGGCACTTCAAGGCCGCTCGAACCCTGCGTGATGCTGCCGCCATGGATGTAGAGCCAACGCAGCAGTTCTCCCGTCGCGAGCGTGACGATCGCGAGCTGATAGTTGCGGATGCGCAAGGCCGGAATGCCGACGAGAAAGCCGGCAATGCCGCCACCGATCCCCCCGACGAGAATACCCGGAATGAAGTTCAGCCCGCCGTTCATCGCAATCGTCGCCGCATAGGCTCCGACGCCGAAGAAAGCGACGTTCGCGAAGGCAAGTTGACCGAGATAACCCAGGAGTATGTTGAAGCCGAGGGTGACCAGCGTGTAGATCAGCATCATGCTGGCAACGAAACGCCAATATTCGTTGAGGCCGAGCGGCACCAGGGCCACGCCCACAATGGTGAGGACCAGGACGACGCGCGGTATGTCGTTTGATGCGTGGGCCCACATCCCGGCGCGCCGTGATGGGCTGGAAATATCAGACACGTGTCGCCTCCTTCTTTCCGAGAATGCCGTTGGGCAGCACGATCAGCACGACGATGATGACCAGATAGGCGAAGATATCGATCAGGGCGGTCGAGATGTAGAAACCGGCCAGCTGCTCGGCGAGGCCAATGATCAGCCCGCCAAGGACGGCGCCGCCGAGATTGCCGAATCCGCCGAATGTCATGGCCGCGAAGGCCTTGATGAGCAGATGCGCACCCATGTCGGGGTAGAGCATCGTCACGGGGGCGACAAGCGTTCCGGCCACGGCGGCAATGCCGGCGACCACGCCCCACATGGCCATATGAAAGCCGGGAACGTTGATCCCCACAAGGGCTGCGCCGCGAGGCACCTGCGACGCGGCCTGCATCAACTTGCCGAGCTTCGTTCTGGCGAAGAAGAGAAAGAATGCGACCACGAGTGCCATGCAACCACCGATGATGAGCAGGTCCTGAGCCGTCAGGACGATGCTGCCGATGAAGATCGGCGGCACATCGATGATGGGCGGCATCCTGAGGACCTCCTGCCCCCAGAAGAAACGCGCCACACCGGTCAGGAGGTAAGACATCGCGACGGTCATCATGGCGACCGCGACGTGCGGCCCATGAGCAATGGGCCGCACCAACATGCGTTCGCAAGCCATGCCCAGCAGAACCAGAACCGCGACTGCGGCTAGGAAAGCGAGCACGAAAGCAAGGCCGATAACCTGCGAGAACACATAGACCGCGAACGCGCCTGCCATGAAGAACGCGCCGTATCCGAAATGAACAACTCCGGTTGATCGAAACAGGACCGTCATTCCAAGTGCAATGACGGCGTAGATGGAGCCCTGAACCAGGCCACTTGCCACAAGCTGTGCAAACATGGATCTGTTACTCGGACCAGGTCTTCAGGACGGTCGGTTTTCCATCACGGTAGGCGATCATCGCCCCGCCATTCACACCGGCATGATTGTCGGCCGAGAACGTGATCGGCGTGTTGAGTATCCCGGACTGGAAATCCGTGATCGATTCCATGGCGCCGATGAACTTGTCCCGCGTCAGATCGGGGCCGGCCTGCTTGAGCGCCTCGATGACGGCGAGCGCGCCGCCCATGGCCTCGTAGCTGAAAGTATCGGCCCGATGATCTGGAAAATACTTCGCGATCATCTTCGTCCAGGGTTCGATTTCCGGGCTGCTGAGCGCCGGCTCATAGGCATAGAACGTGTAGAAATTCGCCATCGCCGCCATGTCGCCGACGCGATCGCGGGTGTCTTCCAGCGACACGCCGAAATTACCGAGGATGGGCGTGGTCATGCCGAACTTGTGGGCGTCACGAACGAGAAGCGCCGTTTCCGCCGGATAGAGCATCGCCAGCACGAAATCGGGCTGTGCGTTGCGCAGTTGCAGGATCTGCGGCGTCGCATCGGTAGTGCTGCGCTCCAGCGCCAGTTTCAACGAGATATCGAGGCCATACGCGTTCTTGAGGTGCTCGGTGGCGACGCGCGAGTTCGTTTCGCCCCACTCGTCCGTGTGGCTGATCAGCGCGATCTTTGCCGTGCCCGGCCTGGACATGGCGAAATCCACCATCTGGGTGGCCACGACATCCGAGTTCGGGATCGGCTGGAAGAGGTTCTTCTTGAAGGGCTTCACGATCCCGGCGCTGGCAGCGCCCAGGATGACGAACGGCACGTTCTGGCGTTCGAGATCGTCACGCACGGCCATCACGGTGCCGCTGCACACGCCACCGTGGATCATGAACACGTCGTCCTGCGCCGTCAGTTTTCTGACGGCCGAGATCGCGCGGGCCGCATCGCACCCGTCGTCCTCCCGAACGACCTCGATCTTGCGGCCGTGGATGCCGCCCTTCTCATTGATTTCGTTATAGACGGCCTCGGCGCCGAACGCGGCACGTCCGAAGATCGATGCACTGCCCGTCAGCGGCGCGAAGATACCGATCTTGATCGTATCCTCGCTGACGCCGGGCTCGGCGAAGACCGGATTGGTCACAGCGACCATGGCTGCTGCAAGAATGGCTATTATACGCTTCATCGTTTATCCTCCCAGATTATGATTGGACGTGACTACTTGCCTTGGAATACCGGCGTGCGACCTTCGTTGAACGCGTTCACTCCCTCCACGCGATCAGCGGTGTCGACAAGCCGGTTGTATGCCTCTATCTCGAAAGCCATGCCGGTCCGCAGGTCCGCCTGCATACCGAAATGGATCGACTTCTTCGCCTGGCGGATCGACAACGGCGCATTGGCGCAAATCCGCTCCGCCACCGCGCTCGTCTGTGCGAGAAGCTCTTCTGCCGGAACGATCCGATTGACCAAGCCCCATTGCAGTGCGGTTTCCGCCGAAATGGGCACCGCGCTGAAAATGAATTCCTTCGCCCGGCGTTCCCCGACAGCGCGCGGCATCGTCTGGGTGCCCGAGCCGCCCGGCATCACGCCGATCTTCACTTCGGTCAGAGCGAAACGCGCATTCGGCGAAGCGTAGGCAAAATCGCAGCACAGGACCATTTCGCATCCGCCCGCATAGGCTGCGCCGTTGACGGCGCCGATAAGCGGAATGGGGCAATTGAGCAGCGCCTGACGCATCGATTCGAAGACCGCATGCTGCGCGCGCCAGGCCTCCGTGGTCATGTCCTTGCGCTGCTTGAGGTCCGCACCCGCGCAGAAATGACGTTCGCCGGCACCGGTCAGGACAACCGCCCGGTAATTGCCGGGGTCATGCTGGAGAGCCGAGAAGAGATCGATAAGCTCCTGGCCCGTTTCGGTGTTGACGGCGTTGGCGACATGCGGCCGGTTGAAGGTGACGACAAGCAGATGCGGGTTGTGTTCCTCCACCCGGAGCATCTGGAATTTATCGCGGTCGATCGCGTTATGGGTGCTCAAGAGTTGACCTCCTTCGTCAATTGCCTCGGAAAATAGACGCCGTTGTCCTGGCCGACCGACGGGGCGACGCGGTCAAGGCTTGCCCGCGCGCCGTCGAACGACACCGGCAGTCCGAGCAGCCGCATGGTATCGTCATTCACCTTCTGCAGAATGCCGAGCGCCTCGACCTGCGGGTGGGCGATAACCTGATCGACAGTGTGAATGGGGCCGTTCGGGATGCCCGCCTGGTCGAGGACGCCGAACCAATGGTCCGCCGGCCGCTCGCGCAGAGTCTCGCCGAGGATGGGGACGAGGACCGCCCGGTTGACGACGCGGTCCTTGTTGGTCGCAAACCGCGGATCGGACGCCAGCTCCGGCCGGCCGATCGCCTCGCAGAGTTTGCGGAACAGGTTGTCGTTGCCGGCGGCCACCATCATGTAGCCGGTCTGCGTCTCGAAGGCCTGATAGGGGACGATGTCGGGCGATGCGGAGCCGACCCGCTTTGGCATTTTTCCCGAGCAGAGATAGGACGTTACCGGATTGAGCATCCAGGCGAGCGCGGTTTCGAGGAGCGAGCAGTCCACGACACCGCCTTCGCCGGTCCGCCCACGCTCCAGCAAGGCCCCCAGCACACCGATGGCCGCCCACATGCCGGAGGCCATGTCGATGATGGAGACCCCGACGCGGATCGGCGGCCTGCCGTCCTCCCCGAGGATGCTCATCATGCCGCTGAAGGCCTGCATGAGTGGGTCGTAGCCCGGGTTCTCGCGCAACGGTCCCGTGGCGCCGAACGCGCCGATGTTGCAGTAGATGAGAGCGGGCTTGATCGCCTTGAGATCGGCTGCACCGAAGCCCAGGCGATCAAGGGCACCGAAGCGCATATTCTGAATGACGACGTCCACATCGTCGATGATCAGCGCCTTGATCTTCGCAACCTCGGCGGGATCGGAGAGGTCAACGGAGATTGCCTGCTTATTCCGGTTGAGGCCGTGAAAGATGGCCGCATCGCCGCGCCAGAAGGGCGGCCCCCAGCCACGCGCGTAATCTCCGCCGCCGGGCCGTTCCAGCTTGATGACTTTCGCACCCAGTTCTGCAAGGATGAAACCTGCATAAGGGCCGGCCACGCTATGGCCGATCTCGATCACTGTGATGCCTTCCAGCGGCTTTACGCTTGCCATGTAATCCTCATATCTCTCGAAAATTGTCGCTACCGATCGCGATGCGGATCAGCCGCTGCGATGCGCACGCAATTGGTGGCGAAGAGCATCGGTTGCGCCCGGATCGAGACGACCATCGGAAACGACCACGCCATAGTCCCGCTCGGCCGATTCCGCCGAAACATAGCCGTCGATAACATCGCTCCATACGTCGTCCGCGGGCCGCTCCAGCGGATCGCCATAGCCGCCGCCGCCTGCCGGCTGGATGCGGACCCGATCCCCCTTCGCGATGATCTCCTGCTCGCTCTTGGCGCGGAGCATCTTCGTCTCGCCGCTTCCCCGCTCGATCGAACTGTTGAAGGTCGCACCGGAGAGGCCACTGAAGAGGCCTTTCGGCGCCACCCGCCCGCGCTCCGCGATGACGGTGCATGTCGCCTGTTCGAAGCCGACCTTGTAGGTTCGCCGGGCTGCGTTGCCGCCACGCCAGCGCCCTGCTCCGCCGGTGTCGGGCACCAGCGCCCATTCCTCGATCGTCAACGGGCTGTTGTGCTCGATCAGTTCCACCGGTTGCGCACCCGCATTGCCGACCAGGACGCGAATGGCCGAAACACCATCCTTGTCCGGGCGCGCGCCCATGCCGCCTGCATGAACGTCGATCGTCGACACATAGGTCCGGCGCATTGCTTTGCGACGGTCGAGATCCGGATCGTCGCCGCTGAAGATGCCGCAGCACGCCGCGCAGTTGCTCTGCGCGATCACACGATCCGGCAGCGCCGAGGACAAGGTCCTCAGCAGCAGGTCGATGATGCGCGGAGAGGTCTCCGTATTGCCGCTGACCACGGACGCAGGGTAGACGCAGTTCACCAGCGAACCTTCCGGGGCGATGATCTTGACCGGTTCGTAGCAGCCCTGGTTGATCGGAATGCTGAGGTCCGTGATGGCCTTCACCGCAAACCAGGTGCTGTTACAGGTGACGGACAGGGGGCAATTGACGCCGCCGCGAACCTGCGGCGCCGTACCCGTGTAGTCGAAGCAGATGCTGTCGCCTTCCACGGTGATCTTCACTCTTATCGGAATGAGGTCCGCGTCACCCACGGGCTCTATGAAGTCGCTGCCCGTATAGACCCCATCAGGAATCGCCTCGATCTGCGCGCGCATCCGGCGCTCGGAATAAAGGAGTGTTTCCGCCATGGTCTCGGCGAGCGCAGCCGGTCCGTACTTGCGCGCGAGTTGCTGGAGGCGCCGGTCGCCACAGAACGTGCCGGCATACTGCGCCAGGATGTCGAGTGTGCAGGCATCGGGATTGCGGGTGTTGTGAACGATCATCGACATGATGTCCGTCACCGGCTCGTCCTTGCGGTAGATGAACACCGGTGGGATGCGAACGCCCTCGCCGAAGATGTCCCAGGTGTCCGGCGTAAAGCTGCCGGGGCTCTTGCCGCCGATGTCCGTCCAGTGACCGCGGGTCATCACGAAGGCGATGATCTCGTCGTCGAGAAAGACGGGACGTGTCAGTTGGATGTCGGGCTGGTGATTGCCGCCGCCGAGATAGACGTCATTGCTGATGATGACGTCGCCCGGGCGAAGATTGTCACGGCCTACGGCCAGTACGGATTCGCGCGTCGATATGACCGCGGATCCGAGCATGGTCGGAATGTCGTTGCCCTGCGCGACCAGTCGCATTTCGGCATCGAAGATTGCCGCGGAAACGTCGCCGCCGGCGTGAATGATCGGGCTTGCGGCGGTCCGCATCATCGCGACCTTCATCTCGCGCGCCGTCGCGTAGAGCGCGCTGCGCAAGACCTCGTAGGTGATACGATCGAGCATCACGAATTCCTCTTCAGGTGGATGTTGCCCTCGCCGTCGAGGTCGGCTGTCCAGTCCTTCGTGAAAACAAGGCTGGAGCTGCGCTCCTCGATGATGCCGGGGCCGACGATTGCGGCGCCGGCTCGCAGCGCCTCGCGCCGGTAGCAAGCAACCTGCTGCTGTTCACCCCCGATGACGACGGCGCGGTGGCGGAACGGCGTGACGTCGTCCCCCGCCCCGGACGCTTGCGCCGGGATGTTCAGAACGGTGGGCAGCGTCACCTGAAGACGCAGATTGACGAGCGTCACCGGAGCGCCCTTGCGAGTGAAGTTCCAATGCCGCTGGTGCTCCACGGCAAAGCCTTCAGCGATGGAGTCCATCGTCACATCCGCCGCGGAATCGATGTCGACGGAGAGCGTCTCGGCCTGACCCGCGTAACGGCAGTCGGCAGAGTAGCGCGCAATCGCACCGTTCCAGCCCTCGCCGCCTGCTGCCAGCACCTCGTCCGCCTTCTGCTTCAGATCCGCCATCAACGCTTGCAATCTTGCGGACGTCAGTTCGTCGAGATTTACCAGCACGGGCTGCTGAAGGTCGTAGGTCTGGTCTGCGATCAGCATGCCGAAGGCACTGAGCAATCCGGGAAGGTTCGGAACGATGACGTGGTCAATATCGAGTTCGTCGGCGATTTCGATCGCGTGCACCGGACCGCCGCCGCCGAAGGGGATGTAGGCGAAGTCACGTGGGTCGAAGCCTCGCTCGACGGTCAGAAGGCGGATGGCCTGCGCCATGAGCGAGCTTCCGATCGAACGGACGATGCGCGCCGCCGCCTCGATACTGACGCCAAGAGGCCTTGCCAGATGGACATCGACGGCTTTCCGCGCCGCTTGGATATCAAGTTCGAGTTCGCCGTCCATGAAGCCGTCGGGATCGATGTAGCCGAGGATCAGGTTGCAGTCCGTGATCGTCGGATCGGTCCCGCCGCGTCCGTAGCAGGCCGGTCCCGGCACCGCGCCGGCACTGTCCGGTCCGATGCGCAGACCGCCGGCCTCGTCAATCCGGGCGATGGAACCGCCGCCCGCGCCGATCGACTCGATGTCGATCGTCGGCGTGCGGACGGTCACCGTCTGAAGCACCGTGCTGGTGCGCAACTGCGGTCGCCCCGCGTGGATCATCGAGACGTCGAACGTCGTACCGCCCATATCCCCGGTGATGGCGTTCTCGATGCCGATGCGCTTGCAGAGCTTGACCGCGGCTGTAACACCGCCTGCAGGGCCTGATTCCAGCAACGTTACCGGGCGGTCCATGACCAGCGGCGCGCCCGCCAGCCCACCATTCGACTGCATGAACAGGACTTCGCCATCGATGCCGAGCTTGCGGACCTCCTGTTCGAAGGTGGATATGTATCGCTTGCACTTCGGCCCGATCATGCCGTTGATGACTGTCGTGCTGGTGCGCTCGTATTCGTACATTTCCGGATTGACGTCGCAGGAGGACGTGACGAAGACGTCCGGCAGTTCTGCCTGCAGGAACGAGACGACCGCCTTCTCGTGAGCCGGGTTCACATGGGCGTGAAGCAGGCAGATGGCGACGGCTTCAATCTCCGCGTTTTTCAGGACCGCGCTCAACTCCTGGAACTGCGCGGTGTCGAGGGGCCGCAGCACTTCTCCGTCAAAGGCGACACGCTCGTCGACCTCGAGGCGCAGCCGGCGCGGAACGAGCGGTGCGGGGTTCTTGAAGAAGAGATCATAGAGATCGGCGCGATCATGTCGCGATACGCGGCGAATCTCGAGGATGTCCCTGAACCCTTTCGTCGTCAGCAGCGCCGTCCTGGCGCCCTTGCCCTCGACGATCAGATTGGTGGCAATCGTGGTGCCGTGACCGATGCGTGCGATCTCGGCATAATCCGCGCCAGACTGGCTGATGATCTTCCGGATACCGTCGAGCGCACCGCGTGCCGGATCCTGTGGCGTGGTCGCAACCTTCGTGAACCACATTCGGCCCAAGCCGTCATCTATCAGGACCACGTCCGTGAACGTGCCCCCGACATCAATTCCGATTCTTTTCACGTTTCCTCCAGATGCGTCGTCGGTTCCGCGCCGCTTTCTTGTTCTTGAAGACACAATGCCTTCTATGGAGTTGGTGATGCAAACGACTTTATCTGCCGGTAAGCATGACTTTTTGGAAGCCTCACGGGACAGGCCCCGAATAGGAGACCATCGTACCCGGCGCTCGCCGTGCTTTCCGGTCATCAGGGTGCACAGTTCGAGACGTTCGCGGCAGCTCCTGCACATGACGCGACCGTCATGAAGTTTCAACGACAGCCACGTTGCATCGATAGGCACCAGCCCGATCAGGAATCCAGGCCGTTCGGCTTCCAGATGTGCGTGGACATGATGTCACGCAGCTCCGTGCGTACCGTTCGGAATAGCGGGCGATAGGTCGAGGACATGGGGCGCTGCGAAGACGTGGCCAGGATGAGCTTGCGCGTGATCGGCGGATCGAAAGGCCAAACCTCGACGCGCCCGGCTTCGGCCAGGATGTGAACGGAGGCGTAGGGCAGGACCGTGAAACCGGCCCCTTCCTCGACGAGCAGGAGGGTGGACGGCATGGCTTCCAGCTCCATCTCGACATTCGGATAGATGCCGCGCTCCGTCAGGATGTTGTCGATGAGCCGGCGCAGGCCGTGCGGCCTGCTGGGCAGGATCATCGGCACGCGGGCAAAGATGCCGAGATCGACCGGTCCTTGCGGCGGGCGCATGTCGCCGAACGCCGGGCCGATGAGAAAGAGCTCGTCGTCGGCGAGCGGTTCCGTCAGCACCGAGGGATGATTGGGAGAGTTGTAAAGAACGGCAGCGTCGATGCGGCCGGCGATCAGCCATTCCAGGATATGCCCGCTGAAGCCCTCGATGACCTGTAGCGCCACATGCGGGAATTCGTTCTTGATCTTCTTGACGAGGGGAACGGTCAACACGGTTCCGACGGAGGGCGGAACGCCGAGCACCAGCCGCCCGCGCGGCGACGATTTGAGGTTGGCGACCGCATTCTGCGCCAGGCGCATGCGCTCGACGATCTCGTCGGCATGCGCCTTCAGCAGAACGCCCGCCTCCGTCAGCACCACGCCACGTCCGTTTCTGTAGAACAGCTCGACCCCCAGCTCTTCTTCCAGGCCCCGGATGTGCCGCGTGATCATCGGCTGCGTCACGTTGAGGTCGAGTGCGGCCTTGGAAAAGCTGCCCGCAGCGCCGACGGCAACGAAGACCTGAAGCTGTTTCGTGTCCAACGCGTGCCCTGCTCTTCTCGTTCGCTGCGGCACGCCGCATGCCTGTGCCTCAGAATCCGAAAGGGTAGCGCAGTCCGCGTATGTTCAGGAAAACCGCATAGACCGACGTCGTCGCCGTGATGAACAGCCGGTTGTTGCGGGGTCCGCCAAACGCCACGTTGGCAACCATTTCAGGGACGCGGATTTTCCCGAGCAGGGTGCCGTCCGGATGATGGGCCTGAACGCCATCCCAGGCACTGACCCACAGGTTGCCCGCAATGTCGACGCGCAGGCCGTCGGGAATGCCCGGGGAAATGTCCGCGAACACGCGGGAATTTATCAGCCGGTCGTTTTCGACGTCAAACAACCGTACATGGTGCGGCGCGCTGCGATCCGTCAAATAGCCGGAATCCGCAACGTAGAGCTGCTTTTCGTCCGGAGAGAATGCAAGCCCGTTGGGCATTGCGAAATCGTCGGCGACGATCGCAAGGTTCCCGGTCGCCGGATCGATGCGGTAGACATGGCACGCCGGCTGCTCCTGGATGTCCTTTCGCCCGACATAGTCCGAGATGATGCCGTAGTTCGGATCGGTGAACCAGATGCTGCCGTCGGACTTCACGACCACGTCGTTCGGCGAGTTGAGCCGCCGTCCGTCATAGGCATCCGCCAGGACGGTGATGGACCCGTCCCATTCGGTCCTCACCACGCGCCGCTCTCCCTGCATGCAGGTGACCAGCCGTCCCTGCCGGTCTCGCGTGCTGCCGTTCGGATTGGCGACATGGCCGCGGAGCAGCGAGACGGCGCCGGTCTCCTCGTCCCATTTCAAGATGCGGTCGTTCGGAATGTCGCTCCAGACAAGGCACCGCATGTCGGCGAAATAGACAGGCCCTTCGGCCCATCTGTTGCCGGTGTGGATCGTTTCGAGGAAGGCGACCGGATCGATGAGATCGGCAAAGCGCGGATCGAGTATCTCGTAGCAGGACATGCCCGTCTCCGTCACGGCAACCGGATCGCGACCGTCTTCGTCTGGGTATAGAGATCGAGCGCCTGCGCGCCGAGCTCGCGCCCCCAGCCGGACTGCTTGAAGCCGCCGAAGGGCATGGTCACGTCGTTGAAGTTGTGGCAGTTGATCCACACCGTACCAGACTTGATCTTCGCGGCGAGCCGATGGGCCGCACCGAGATTGTTGGTCCAGATCGAGGCGGCAAGCCCGTATTCGGTATCGTTCGCATCGCGCGCGAGCGCATCGAGATCCTCGTCGTCGAACGGCATGGCGCATGCCACCGGCCCGAAGATCTCCTCGCGAATGACGGACATGTCCCGGGTCGTGTTCGATATGATCGTCGGCTTGACGAAATACCCCGTGTCGCCCGCCCGCCCGCCGCCGGTGACGATCTCCGCGCCGCTCGATTTGCCCTCGCAAATCAGGCGCGTGATACGCTCCATCTGCTGCTGCGAGACGACCGGTCCAAGTTCGCTCGAAGGGTCGAGGCCCGGCCCGAGCCGAAGCTTCTCCGCCCGTTCGGCAACCCCGGCCATGACCTTGTCGTAGATCTTCCGGTGCACGAAGAACCGCGTGCCGGCGCCGCAGCTTTGGCCGGCATTGAAGAAGGCCGCGCTGGAGGCGCCCGCGACAGCCATCTCGACATCGGCATCGGCAAGGACGATCGTCGGCGCCTTTCCGCCGAGTTCGAGGCTGACCTTCTTCAGGTTGCCGGTCGCCGCCCGCGCGATCATCTTGCCGACCTCGGTCGAGCCGGTGAAGGCGATCTTGTCGATATCAGGATGGCCGGACATGGCAGCGCCCGCCGCCTCGCCGAAGCCCGTGACGATGTTGACGACGCCTTCCGGGATCCCCGCCTCCTCGACGAGCTTGCCGAAATAGAGCGCGCCGATGGGCGTCTGCTCGGCCGGCTTGAGCACGATGGTGCAGCCGGTCGCAAGCGCCGGCGCCACTTTCCAGGCGAGCATGGCGAGCGGGAAATTCCACGGGATGATCTGCCCGACGACCCCGACCGGTTCCCGCCGGGTATAGGCATGCCAGTCGCCCGGCGCGTTGATCGTCATGGACTCGCCGTTGAGCTTCGTCGCCCAGCCGGCATAGTAGCGGAACGTCTCGGCGGTGAAGGGCACCTCGCCGTTGCGGGAATCGCCGATGGGTTTGCCGCATTCATAGGAGTTGATCGGCCCGAGCATGTCGACATGCTGCTCGATCAGGTCGGCCAGCCTCCATATCAGCTTGGCGCGCTCGGCCGGCACCATGGACGACCACGGGCCGGAGAACGCCTTGCGCGCGGCCTTCACCGCGAGATCGACATCGGCGCCCTCGCCGGCCGGAACCGCGGCGATGACCTTGCCGCTCGACGGATCGAGAACATCGAGCGTCCTGCCCGAGGCCGCCGGCAGCCATTGGCCGCCGATCAGCATCGCGTGCCTGCCCGATACGAAGGCGGCGACCCTGGGGTCGAGAAATTTCGACGCGTCGATATGCGCGGTCATGGACATCCTCCCGGTCCGTTGCTCAGGTCAGCGCTGCACGAAGGGCGCGGGAATGGAGTTCCCCGCGTCGATCCACACGCTTTTTTCCTGCAGATATTCATCGATGGCCGTGCGGCCGTTCTCCCGGCCGAAGCCGGACTGCTTGTAGCCGCCAAAGGGCGAAAGGTAGCTGGTTGCCCGGTACATGTTCACCCAGACGCTGCCGGCCTCCAGGCGCTCCGGCATGCGGATGGCGCGGCCGAGATCCTGTGTCCAGACACCGGCGGCCAGGCCATAGATGCTGTCGTTGGCGATGGCGATCGCTTCCTCCTCGTCCTCGAAGGGGATGACCGACAGGACCGGGCCGAACACCTCCTCGCGGGCGATGCGCATGGACTGGGCGACGTTGCCGAAGATGGTCGGCTCGACGAACCAGCCGCTTGCGATCGCCGGATCGTCCGGCGCCTTGCCGCCGAGAAGCTGGCTCGCCCCCTCGTTGCGGGCGATGTCGATATAGTCGAGCACCTTCCTTCGCTGGGGCTCGGTCGTGATCGGCCCCACCTGGGTCTCGGGGTCGAGCGGATCGCCGATGCGGGCCGTGCGCGCGAAGGCGACCAGCTTTTCCGTCACCTCGTCATAGACCGACCGCTGCACGAGCGCCCGCGAGCCGGCGATGCAGGTCTGCCCGGTCGCGGCGAAGATGCCGGAGACGAGGCCCGGGACCGCCGCCGCCATTTTGGCGTCGGCGAACACGATGTTGGCCGACTTCCCGCCGAGTTCGAGCGTCACTTTCTTCAAGCCGCCGGCGGCCGACTGGTAGACGCGCCGTCCGGTCGCATCGCCCCCGGTGAAGGCGACCTTGGCGACGGCCGGATGGGTGACGAGGCGATCGCCGATCTCGCTTCCGAACCCGGTCACGAGATTGACCACGCCCTTGGGAAAGCCCGCCTTCTCGAAGAGCTTCGCGAAGGCGATCGCCGAGACGGAGGAGAATTCCGAAGGCTTCCAGACGGCGGTGTTGCCCGCCGCAAGGGCCGGCGCGAGCTTCCAGGTCGCCAGCATGAGCGGCGAATTCCAGGGCGTGATCGCCGTCACGACGCCGAGCGGCTCGCGGCGCGTGTAGTTGAACACGCCGGGCTTGTCGATCGGTATGACCCGGCCCTCGATCTTGTCGGCAAGCCCGCCGAAGAAGCGGAACCATTGCGGAATGTACCTGCATTGCATCCGCATTTCGTTGATCAGCTTGCCGTTGTCCCGCGTCTCCAGGACGGCGAGGGTCTCGGCCTCCTCCGCCACGAGATCGGCGAAGCGGCAGAGAAGCTGCCCGCGCGCCGTCGCCGTCATCGTCCGCCACTCGCCGCGGAACGCTTCCGCCGCCGCCTCGACCGCCTGGTCGGCATCGGCGACGCCAGCCCTCGGCACGAGCGCCCAGGGCCTGCCGGTGAAGGGATCGAAGGATTCGAAGTAATCGCCCGACGCCGCGGCGGTCCAGCGGCCGCCGATCAGCATTTCGAGTTTTTCCTCGGCAAGTGGCGGACGCGCGATCATGCCCCGGCTTCCTGCATGGCTTCGCGGGCGAGGCGGAAGGCATCGACGCCGGCCGGCACGCCGGCATAGATGACGACCTGGAGGAGGACCTCGCGGATCTCGTCCTTCGTCACGCCGTTGCGCAGCGCGCCCTTGACGTGCATCTTCAGCTCGTGCGGGCGGTTGAGCGAGGCGAGCATGGCAAGGTTCAGCATGCTGCGCGTCTTGTTGTCGAGCGTGTCACGGCCCCAGACGGCGCCCCAGCAATATTCGGTCACCAGCTCCTGGAGCGGACGATTGAAGTCGTCCGCGCTGTTGAACGACTTTTCGACGAACTCCGGTCCGAGAACCGACTTGCGGATCTCCAGACCCTTGTCGAACACGTCCTTGCTCATTTCGGTATTCCTTTCTGTCAGGCTTGGGAGGTTAGAGGCCCGGTGTGGGCCGATACTTGCGACCACGCGCAATGACGTTTCCGAGCGAACCGTCGGTGATGTATTCCTGTGTCGCCTTCGGGTCGTACTGAACGTTTTCCTGGCCCGGATAGCCGATCAGCGCGCGCACCTTCGGGTTCATGTAGTAGGTGGCGACGGCGATCGTGGTGACGGCGCTGAACGCCGCCGGCCTGTCGCGGTTGATCTCTTCGAGATGCGCCTCGGGGCCGGCGGAAAGATCGATCTGCAAGGCGTCCGCGAAGCCCTCCTTGAGGTCGACACGGAAATCGAGCGCGGTCCCGGCGTCGGCGAACGTGCAGACGTCGCTGAATTTCGGCATGCGCTTGTGGGCCGGGATCAGGAAATCCGCGAGCGCCAGAAAAATCTCCTCGCGCGTCATGTCAGGCCACCTTCTGGTTTCGGCGCTCGGCAATCATCCGGCGCGTGTTGCGAAGGGCGACGGCCATGATGGTGGCCGTCGGATTGGTCGCGCCGGATGTCGGGAAGGTCGAGGCATCCATGATGTAGAGGTTCGGCACGTCATGGCAGGCGCCGAACTGGTCGACGACCGATGTCTTCGGATCGGCCCCCATCACGCAGGTGCCGATCAGGTGCCAGCCGGATTCGCGCACGGGCGTCGAGACGAGCGTTTCGATCGCGCCCGCCGCCTTCACGGATTCCAGGCAGCGGTCGATGTTGAACTGCAGGAGGCGGTTCGAGTTCTCGTTGACCTTGTAGATGATCTGCGGCGCGGGAAGCCCGTCGGAATCGACGAGGTCCCTGGACAGCACGACCTGGTTGCTCTCCTCCGGCAGGTCCTCGCCAACGATGCCCCAGATGAGCGAATGGCCGAAGCGGCGGTCGACATTGTCGTGCAGGTTCCCGCCCCAGAAATCTTGGAAACGCCCCTCCTCCGCCAC
The DNA here is from genome assembly GCF_021401195.1 of Shinella sp. NM-101. Lineage (NCBI taxonomy): Bacteria > Pseudomonadati > Pseudomonadota > Alphaproteobacteria > Hyphomicrobiales > Rhizobiaceae > Shinella > Shinella sp. NM-101. The sequence goes on from NZ_JACBFT010000008.1 coordinate 57,447, forward strand.
ATAGACCTTCGAGCCGATGGCGCCGGACACACCGACAGGCCCGCCCGACGGCATGCAGTTCCACTTGGAGCCGCGCACGAAACCCCGGCTCTCGTCGGTCTCGTAGAATTCGAGCGAATAGACCTGCTGGCCGAAAGGACCGCGCCAGGAATCGAGTGGATCCTCGTAGGAGGCAAGAACGCTCGCGAAGGGGTGCATCATGAGGCGCTTGCCGACGAGGCCGGAAGAATTGGCAAGACCGTCCGGATTGCGGCTGCCGCCGGACATCAGCAGCAGGCGCGGCGTGCCGACGCCGTTTGCGCACACGATGACCACCTTGGCGCGCTGCCGGCGATCCCGGCCATTGGCATCGACATAGACGACGCCGGTGGCAAGCCCCTGGTCGTTGGTCTCGATCTCCTTGACGCGCGCGCGGGTCACGAGACGCGCGCCGGCCTTGAGGGCGAGCGGCCAGTGCGAGCGGTCCGTCGTCGACTTCGCCCCCTCGGGACAGCCGGTCAGGCAGGTGCCGCGCCGAACGCAGGCGTTGAGCTCGCCGAATTTCTCGGACGGGATGGCGTTGCTGCCCGGCCACCAGTGCCAGCCCATATTCTCCATGCCGAGCGCGCCCCGGCGGCCGACGGAGCCCATCGGCAGGGCGGCGAAGGGATAGGCCGGGCGCGGCGGGAAGGCGGGATCGCCGGCAAGCCCGGACACGCCGACCTCCCGCTCGATCTCCAGCTGGTAGGGCAGAAGGTCCTCGTAGCTGAACGGCCAGTCCTCCGCGACGCCGTCCATCGAGCGCACCCGGAAATCCGACGGCAGGAAATGCATCCACTGCGCGCCGTAGAGCGTGGCGCTGCCGCCGACCCCGGCGAACATCAGCGGGTTGATGTCCGTCGTGGACGTGTCGACAGGATAGTCGTTCGGATTGTCGCGGACATTGGGATTGGGATGCCAGAGCTTGGTGCTGACCAGCTCATGCTCGGGCCGGGCGCCGGTATAGTCGTTGTATTCCGGCCAGTCGCCCTGCTCCAGCACGACGACGGAAACGCCGGCGCGCGCCAGGTGCAAGGCCGCCACGGAGCCGGACGGGCCGGCCCCGACGATGACGACATCCACCTCCTCGTCGCGCCGCGGACGCGCGCCCCTGTCGGCAAGGTTCTCGATTGCCATATGTTCCTCCATTCCCGGCGCCTTGGCGCCTCAAACTAGCCGCGTGCGATAGAAGGCCGCCGCGCCGATGATGATGATGCCCTTGATGATGAGCTGCATTTCGATCGGAAACCCGAGCAGCAGCACGAGATTGTTGATGACGACGAGGACGGCGACACCCAGTAGCGCCCCCAGGATGGTGCCGCGCCCGCCCGACAGCGCGACGCCCCCCATGACCGCCGCGACGATGGAATCGAGCTCGTAGCCCTGGCCGACCCAGTTGGACACGGTGCCGACATAGCCGAGCAGGAACAGCCCGCCGATGCCCGCGCAGACGGAACAGATGACGTAGCAGGCGATGGTGACCCGGTCGGGCGCGATGCCGTTGAGGAACGCCGCCTTCGGATTGCTGCCGACCATGAAGATCTCGCGCCCGAGCCGCGAGCGGTGCAGCACGATGGACAGCACCACCGCCATGACGGCAAGCGTCGTCAGGTTGACCGGAATGCCCCAGATGCGGCCGGACGCCAGGAACGACATGCCCGGCGGCAGCGTGCTGATCGGCGCGCCGCCGGTATAGGCGAAGCGCACGCCCTGCAGGATGATCATCATCGCCAGCGTCGCCAGGAACGGGCTGACATTCCGTTTCGCGACCAGCCAGCCGTTGACGAAGCCGACAAGGGCCGAGAGGACGATGGCGGCGAGGAAGATCACCGGGATCGCGTCGTTGCTCGTCGCCTTGAAGGCCGTGGCGAGCACGGCAACGGTCGCCATCAGCGAGGCGACGGACAGGTCCAGCCCGCGCACCATGATGACGAAGGCCTGGCCGACGACCACCATGCCGAGCGGCGCGGCGATGGTCAGGACGTTGACGAGGTTGGCGGGCCGCAGGAATGTCGGCGACAGCAGCGCGGCGGCGACGAGCAGCACGCCGAGGAAGATGGCGAGCCCGAACCGCTCGAACAGCGCGGCCATCGAGAAGCTCCTTCTGGATTTCGGCAAGGTGGCTTCTAGGGGCGCCATGTCACTTCCTCCGCACGGTATGGAAACCGACTGCAACGATGATGATCACGCCCTGGATGATCCACTGGTAGTAGGACGAGACACCGACGAAGTTCAGCAGGCTGTTGAGCATCGTCACGAGAAGCACCCCGAGGAAGGTGCCGAACACGCCGCCGCGCCCGCCGGCAAGGATGGTCCCGCCGACCACGACGGGCGTGATCGACTGCAATGTCAGCGCGGCGCCGATGCGCGGATCGCCAACACCGGTGCGGGCCGTGAGGAAGAGCCCCGCAATGCCGGCGCAAAGGCCGGAAAGCGCATAGGCCATGACCGTGATGCGCCCGACGGCCAGGCCGTTGAGCCGTGCCGCTTCCGCATCGCCTCCGACGAAATAGATGTTCCGCCCGGCGCGCGTGCGCTGAAGCCAGAGCCCGGCAATGGCGAAGACGACGACGAGGACGATGGCACTGACGGGAATGCCGCCGACATTTCGGTAGGCGATGTCTTCGAGGGCACGCGGGATCGAACCGCCGGGTTCCTTGCGGTACATCAGCGTTCCGCCGAAGATCACCGACGACATGCCGAGCGTCACGATCAGCGGATGGACGCGCAGGACCACCGTCAGGATGCCGTTCACCGCACCGACGGCCGCGGCGGCGGCGAGCGCCAGCGGAACGGCCAGCCAGACCAGGTCCGGCCGCCAGTCGAGGAAATTGGCGAGAAAGACGGTGACGGCGCTGACCAGCGAGCCTATGGCAAGGTCAATGCCGCCCATCAGCACGACGAAGGTCTGCCCGAGGCTGACGAGGCCCAGCACGATCAGTTGCTGGAGCACGTTCGTGACGTTGCGCCAGGTGAGGAACCGGTCCGACAGCACGCCGCCCGCCACGAGAATGAGCAGGATGAGCCCGCCGACGATGAGATAGGACATCATCAGGCGGTTGCGCCGCAGGTCCATCAACAGGGCGCTCATGCCACCTCTCCCAGCCGTGCCGCGGCATTGCGCCGGTCGACGGTCTTCACGGCGAGCGCCATGATCGCCTCTTCGGAGAGCGCCTCGCCCGGCACCTCGCCGACGACATGGCCCTGCGCCATGACGACCACGCGGTCCGACAGGCCGACCACCTCAGGCAGTTCGGAACTGATCATCAGGACGCCGACCCCCGAATCCGCCAGCTTGCGGATGAGCCGGTAGATCTCGACCTTCGCGCCGATATCGACGCCGCGCGTCGGCTCGTCGAGGATCAGCAACCGGTCCGAGATGCGGGACCAGCGGCTGAACAGCACCTTCTGCTGGTTGCCGCCCGACAGGCTCCCGACCTTGACTTCGGGCGATGGCGTCGCGACGGCGAAATCGGCGATCTGGCGTCTGGCGATCTCCCGCTCGCGCGAGCGGTCGACCAGTCCGCGACGCGTGACGCGGCCAAGGTCCGGCGCCACGATGTTGCTTGAAATGGGCAGGTTGAGAAAAAGGCCTTCGTCCTTGCGGTTCTCCGTCAGGAAGCCGACGCCGCGATCGATGGCAGCCCGCGGGCGATGGTCCCCGAGCGGCTTGCCGTCCAGCTCGATCGTGCCGCTGTCGATGCCGCGCATGCCGAACACGGCCTCGGCGACCTCCGTGCGGCCCGAGCCCACCATGCCCGCGACGCCGACGATTTCGCCGGGCCGGACGTCGAGCGAGACGTCGCGCACGCGCGGCCCCGCCGCCAGGCCGCGAATGGAAAGCACCGTGTCGCCGGAAGGCGCGACCGTCCGGCGGGCGGGATAGATCTGCTCGAGCTGGCGGCCGACCATGCCGGTGATCATCTCGGTGCGCGTCATCGCGCCGACGGGCCTGGAATCGACCACCTGACCGTCCTTGAGGATGGTGACGTGGTCGGCGATCTCGAAGATCTCCTCGAGCCGGTGCGAGATATAGACGATCCCGACGCCCTGGCCGCGCAGACGGCGCATGTTGGCGAAGAGCAGATCGACCTCCTTGCCGGAGATGACCGCCGTCGGCTCGTCGAGGATGAGCAGCTTCAGGTCGCCGACCAGGGCCTTGGCGATCTCGACCATCTGCTGGTCGGCGAGCGGAAGCTCGTCGATATGGGCCCGCGTCGGAATATCGACACCGAGCTGCGCCAGGATTTCGGCGGCACGCGCGTGGCGGGCCTTGTCGGAGATGAAACCGAGGACGCCGCGCGGCTGCGCATCGACGAGGATGTTCTCCGCCACGCAGAGCTCCGGGAAGAGGGCGAGTTCCTGATGGATGATATGGATGCCGGCTTCGCGGGCTTGCCGCGGGTTCTTCCAGGCGACGGTCCTGCCGAGATAGGTGATCGTGCCCGCGTCCGGCCGCACGGCACCGCCGATGACCCGCGTGAGCGTTGATTTGCCCGCGCCGTTTTCCCCGAGAAGCGCGTGGACCTCGCCGGGGCGAACCGTGAAGTCCACCCGGTCGAGCGGCTTGACGCCCGGATATGACTTCTCGATCTGACGCAGCTCGATAACCGTTGATGACATGTCCCGCACTCGATCCCGCTCCTGTGAAAAGCCGGCGCGCATTCCTGCGCGCCGGAAAACGCCTGGGAGGGCTTATTTCGGATAGTCGGGATTGAACGTGCTCGGATTGTACCCGTCCGGCAGGCCGTGGCTCGGCGACAGGTCACCCGGATCGTCCATGCTGACATGGTCGAGGATATGCCGGTCGCCCCTGACGGAAACGGTATCGCCGTCCGGCGACGTCACGACCTGGAAGCTCACCTCCACCTTGTCCGGAACCGGGATGCCCTTGAGCACGTCGAGCGCGGTCTCGATGCCGGTGATGCCCATCGACGTCGGATAGTCGATGCCGCACATCTTGATGTCGTGCTGGTTGGCGAGCTGGTACATGCGCGCCACGTCGCCGCCGGTCATCGGCGGAATCTCGCCCGCCTTGTAGCCGGCATCGAGATAGGCCTCGATCGCGCCGTAGCCCTGCAGAGCGCTGTCGGCGAGCACGCCGTCGATGTCCTTGCCGTATTTCTGGATGAGCGCGGCCATCACCGATTTGCCGGTCGCCGGGTTCCAGTCGCAATACTGCTTTTCCAGCACCTTGATATCGGGGAACTTGGAGAAGACCTCCTCGTTCGCCTTGATGCGGATTTCCGCGACGCTGGAGCCCGCAATGCCCGGCAGCATGACGATGTTGCCCTTGCCGCCGAGCGTCTCACAGAGCCACTGCGCCTCCAGGCGGCCGAGCGCCCAGTCGGATGCCGTCACATAGGTGATGTAGTTCTCGGGCGTCTTGACCTTCCGGTCCACCATAACGACCGGGATTCCCTGTTCGGTCGCACGACCGACGACGGAATCGAGCGCATCCTCCGTCGCCGCGGCAATCAGCAGCAGGTCCACGCCCTGGCTGATGAGGTCCTGGATGTCCGCGATCTGCTTGGACGGATCGTCATTGGCGTCCGTCACGAGAAGACGGGAAATGTCGTCGCGGTGCTCGCCTGCCGCCCACAGCACGCCATGCTGGAAGGCGACGCGCCAGGCATTGGAGATCGAGGCGTTGGAAAAGCCGATGACATAGGGACCGTCCTTCTTCCACTTGGACGTGTCGATCATGGTGTTGGGGTTCGGGTTCCACATCCAGGTGCGCGGCGCACCGTAGTAGCCGGCCTTCTTGCCCGTCGTGGTTTCGGCGGCGGCGCGCGTCGCGCTAGCAAGCTGCATACCCGGCAGGGCCGCCATGGCCGCGGCACCGGGCACGCCCCGCAGAAACGACTTTCGGGAAATCTTCGTGTCGAGAATATTCTTCAAGGACATTGGCTCCTCCTCCTGAACCCCTGATTATTCTTTCATGCCTTGCCGGAAATCCCATATTGTCAAACACAACTCGAATATAACTCCGGCTGAATTCCTCCATCTGCCGATTATCCAGATTTATATAGTGCATTTTGCAATGCACAAAGATCAGGTGGATGCTTTCGGCGTGACATAACTATGTTTTGCCGCAGCCTTCGGGTCAATTGTCTGGGATGTAATAGCTGATATTACCCATTTAAACTTGGGCGAACGGCAAAAATCAATCTATCGTCTTCAGCGTGTGAGGGGGCTCAGCAGGGCATCTCGCCGGAGGAGGATCTGTGAACATACTTGTTATCTTGCGCATGGTGCCGGATGCGGCCGGTGAATTGCTGCTGACCGGCGACGGGCTCGGTATCGATCGCGAATGGCTTGATTTCCAGCTCAACGACTTCGACGACCACGCCCTCGAAGACGCGATCCTCCTGAAGGAAGCCACCGGCGCGAAGGTCACGGTTATCGCCATCGGCGAAGGCACGAACCGCATCCTCCAGATGGCGGCCGCCCGCGGGGCGGACGAGGTGATCGCGCTGCCTTGCGAGGAGGACGAACTCCTCTCCTCGCGCGACCTTGCGGCGACGGTCGTCGATCTCGCGCGCGCCAGGTCGGCGGACCTCGTGGTCTGCGGCGTGCAGTCGAGCGAGGATCTGTTCGGCCAACTCGCCCCCTATGTCGGCGCCATGCTGGACTGGCCGCATATTTCCGGCACCAACCGCATCGAGGCAAGCGGCGGCGGGCTCCATGTCACCCAGGAGCGGGGGGCTGGCGTCTCCGTGACCTACGAAGTCGTGCTGCCGGCCGTGCTCGGCGTCCAGACGGCGACGAAGGCGCCGCGCTATGTCTCCGGCAGCAAGCTGCGGGAAGCCTCGAAGACACCGATCGGCAGGGGCGAGCGGCAGGCGTCGTCCTTCACCTTGTCGGCCTCCATCGAGGGCCTGCGCATCCCCGAAGAGACCGGTTCGGCGCAGCAGCTCGGCGATGACGCCGAGACTGTCGCCGAGCGCATCGTCGCAATCCTCGAAAGCAACGGCATCGGGAGACGCTGAACCATGAAGATCTATGCCTGCACCGAGGGCCGATCCGGCCAGGTCGATGCCGTTTCTCTCGAAATGATCGCGGCGGCCCACAGCCTGGCAAGGGATGGCGACGACGTGATCGCCTTCTTCGCCGGAAGCGCCACCGCAGACGCCGCCGGCAAGGTCGGTGCGGCCGACCGCCTCGTCGCCGCGATCGCCCCCGAGGGCGATATCGTCGTGGCCGGCACCTATGCGCGCCAACTTTGCGACGTTATCGCGGCCGAGGGCGCCGGCATCGTCGTTGTGCCCTATTCCGCCAACGGGCTCGACGTCGCCTCGTCCGTCGCCGCCCGGCTCGACTGGCCGCTCGTCAGCTATGTCGAGAAGATCGCGCGCGACGGCCAATCGCTCTCCGTTGTCGCGCAGTTGTACGGCGGCAAGGTGCTGGCCGACTGCAGCGTCCCGCTTCCGGCGGTGCTGATGGTCAATCCCGGCGCCTTCGCCGAGGCGACGGCCACACCGCTTTCGCCGGACCGCATCGACACAATCGACATCGCGGAACTCGTCGCCGCAAGCCGGGTACGACCGATTTCCATCGACCTGCCGGATTTCAGCGATGTCGATCTCAAGGCCGCCGAACGGATCGTCTGCGTCGGCCGCGGCATCGGCGACGAGGCCAGCATCGACCTTGCCCGCGACCTCGCGGCGCTGCTCGGCGCGGAGATCGCCGGCAGTCGGCCCGTCGTGGACAATGGCTGGCTGCCCAAGCTGCGCCAGGTCGGCAAATCGGGCCAGAAGGTCAAGCCGAAGCTCTACATGGCGCTCGGCGTCTCCGGCGCCCCGGAACATCTCGAAGGCATGGGGCAGTCGGACATGATCATCGCGGTCAACACGGATCCGAAGGCGCCGATCTTCAATGTCGCCCATTACGGGGCGACCTGCGACCTGTTCGAGCTCATGTCGAGCCTTTCCGAACGGCTGCACCCGTCGGACACCTGAAATGTCGGCCACGTACACCCTCTGGGCCGTGACGCTCGCGGCGGCGCTATTGACCGCATGGCGGTGCAGGCATTACGTCCGCGCGCTCGCCGCCGCACCGGCCGCCGCCCGGTTCGACAGGCCGGTCGAACGGCTGAAGGGTGTCGCGGTCGCGGTCGGCCTGCACCGGCGGCTCCTGCGCCGGCCCCTCTCCGGCGTCCTGCACGCCCTTATCCTCGTGTGCTTCTTCGTTCTGTTCACCGTCACCGTGGAGGCCTTCGGCTCCCGGCTCTTCCCGGGCTTCTCGCTGGCGCCGGTCGGCGGCGAGACATGGATCGCGCTGCTTCAGGACTGGGCCGCCGTCGTCATGCTCGTCGGCGTGGGGCTTGCGATGTACCAGCGCTACGTGCTGAAGCCCGCACGCTTCGAGGGATCGAGCGGACGTGATGCGGCCGTCATCTACGGCCTCATCCTCGCCATCGTCGGTTCGCTCCTGCTGGAATCCGCTTTCCGCATCCTCGCCGGCGGCGCGGCGGGCTGGCGGCCGGTGAGCGTGGCGCTCGCGGCGCTGCTCTCCCCGGCCGCCCCTGTCTCAGAGGCGGCGGAAACCGTGTTCTACTGGGTCCACGTCGCGGCGATCCTCGGCTTCCTCGTCTACATTCCCGGCTCGAAGCACCGGCACATGTTCCTCGCCGCACCGAACGTGTATTTCCGCAGCCTCGATCCGCGCGGGACGGTCCCTGCGGTGCCGGAGGCACGCAGCACGACGGGCGTCAGCGATCTTGCCGCCTTCGACTGGAAGCAGCAGCTCGACCTCCTCACCTGCACCGAGTGCGGCCGCTGCCAGGCCGTCTGTCCCGCCTATGCCGCCGGCCTGCCGCTCAGCCCCAAGATGCTGATCACCGACATGCGCGACGCGCTGGTGGCCGGACCTGCGGCCGGCCCGCTCGTCGGCGGCGTCATCAGCGAGGAGACGCTGTGGGCCTGCACGACCTGCCGGGCCTGCATGGAGGAATGCCCCGTCGAGATCGAGCACCTGCCGAAGATCATCGACATGCGCCGCCATCTCGTCGACGAGGGTAATGTCAGCGGCGGACTGCAGGATACGCTGTCGAATATCGGCCGTGTCGGCAACTCGATGGGCAAACCCTCGAAGATGCGCGCCCGCTGGACGCGCGAGCTCGGCTTTCCCGTCAAGGACGCGCGCAGCGAGCCGGTCGACATCCTGTGGTTCGTCGGCGACTATGCCTCCTATGATCCGCGCGTGCAGGAGATAACCCGCAAGGTCGCAGAATTGCTGACGGTCGCCGGCGTCGATTTCGGCATCCTGTTCGACGCCGAGCGCAACAGCGGCAACGACGTCCGCCGCGCCGGAGAGGAAGGCCTCTTCGAAACCCTGGCGCAGTCCAACATCGACGCCATCAATGGATGCAGCTTCAGCCGCATCATGACGAGCGATCCGCACAGCCTCAACGCGCTGAAGAACGACTACCGGCATTTCGGCACGGGCTTCGAGGTGCTGCACCACACGGCATTCCTTGCCGAACTGCTGAACGACGGCCGGCTGAAGCTCGCGCCGCCGGCCGCCGGCGGCCGCGTGACCTATCACGACCCCTGCTATCTCGGGCGCTACAACGGCGGCTTCGACGCCCCGCGCGATCTCATCGCCGCCGCCGGATACAGCCTGCACGAAATGCCGCGATGTCGCGAAAAATCCTTCTGCTGCGGCGCCGGCGGCGGACGCATCTGGCAGGGCGACGACGGCGTCACGGAACGCCCCAGCGAAAACCGTATCCGCGAGGCACTGGGCCTCGGCGACGTGGAACTCTTCGTCGTCGCCTGCCCGAAGGACAAGGTCATGTACACGGCCGCGATCGACGCCCTCGGCGCTTCGGATCGGCTGAAGGTCATGGATGTCGCCGAACTGCTCATTCCGGCCGAAGCGCCCGCGGGCGTCCGGCCATAAGAACGACCGGCCCGCCAGGGCCGGCCTGCAACATGCGGCGGGTGCCGCGGTTAAAAACGGGGCGGCGCCCCGCATTTGGGAGCAAGCACATGTCTTATTCTAGAATCGGATTTGTCGGTATCGGCAAGATGGGCGCGCCGATGGCGGGCCGCCTGATCGCGGCCGGATACGACGTCACCGTCCATGACCTCGACGCGCGGGCGATGGCCGAACTGGTCGCCGCGGGGGCAAAGGCCGCAACGAGCGCACGGGAGGTGGCCGATGCCGCCGACGTCGTCTTCGCCAGCCTGCCGAGCCCGCAGATCCTGGAAGCCGTCGCCCTCGGCGACAACGGCATCGCCGCCGGAAGCACCGTCAAGGTCTTCATCGACATCTCCACCACCGGCCCGCGCACCGCCGCGAAGATCGCCGACGGATTGAAGCCGCGCGGCATCGCCATGATCGACGCGCCGGTCAGCGGCGGCCTGAAGGGCGCGCGCAACGGCACGCTCGCGGTCATGACATCAGGCCCCGCGGCCGTCTTCGAGACCGTCCGCCCGATCCTCGAGAATTTCGGCAAGCTGTTCTTCATGGGCGAGGTGCAGGGCGCGGCCCAGACGATGAAGCTCGCCAACAATCTCCTGGCCGCCGCCGCGCTGGCCGTTTCCTCCGAGGCGGTCGTCATGGGCGTCAAGGCGGGCCTCGACCCTAAGGTGATGCTCGACGTCATCAACGCCAGCAGCGGCCGCAACAGTGCGACGGAGGACAAGTTCCCGAAATCCGTGCTCCCGCGTACCTTCGATTTCGGCTTTGCCACCGGCCTGTCGTTCAAGGACGTGCGCCTGTGCCTGGAGGAGGCCGAGGCCATGGGCGTTCCGATGGTGGTCGGCAGCGCCGTCCGCCAGATGCTGAGCGTGACCAACTAGCTCTATGGACCGGACTCCGACTTCACCTCGATGGTGCGGGTCGTCGAAGGCTGGGCACATGTCGAGGTCGGTTCACGCCGCGATCCCGTCGCGGAGGCGAGCTGATCCATGAAGGACCCGCACCAGTACAAGGTCTATGCCATCCGCTACGGGCATTTCGAGCGGCGCTCGCCGGAGAACTTTCTCGGCGGCGACACCCACGACGTACCGATGCCGCTCGACTATTTCGTCTGGGCGATCGTCGGTCAGGAGCGCACCTTCATCGTCGATACGGGTTTCGACAAGCCGACGGGCGACAGGCGCGGCCGCTCGGTCGTGCGCCCGGTCGACGAGGGGCTGGCAATGCTCGGCATCGATCATGCGACGGTCTCCGACGTCATCATATCGCACATGCACTACGATCATTGCGGAAACCACCACCTCTTCCCGAACGCGACCTTCCATCTCCAGGACGCGGAGATGGAGTTCGCCACGGGACGCTGCATGTGCCACCACGCGATGCGCCATCCCTTCGAGGCGGAAGACGTGACGAAAATGGTCCGCCGCGTCTTCGACGGCAAGGTCTGCTTCCACGATCCGGAATCCGAGGTCGCGCCGGGCATCACCCTTCACAAGGTCGGCGGCCATTCCCGCGGCCTTCAGGTCGTACGCGTCGAGACGGAAAACGGCGCGCTGGTCCTGGCGTCCGATGCGGCGCATTTCTATGCGAACATGGAGAAGGAAAAGCCGTTCCCCGTTTTCGACCGCCTGAGCGACGTGATCATGGGCGTCGAGCGCATGAGGAGGCTCGCAAGCGCTCCCCGGCTCATCGTCCCCGGGCATGACCCCCTGATCCTGCAGCGGTTTGCCGGCGACAAGGAGAGACCCGGGATCGTCGATCTGACCCGGCCTCTGTGAAGCAGGCCGTGCAACCGGGCTTCGTGATCTGACTTTTCGCCCTCGACCCGGGGGGCTCCGGCATCAAGCCCGCCGACCTGGCGCGCCATGCGCGGACGCCGGCAGGCCGCGGTTCTCACCGCAGGCGGCACCCCTCCGTCATGCCCTTTCCCGATTGCGATTGACGCGGGCGATGAAGGCGCGTGTGCGCTCCTGCAGCGGATTGGAAAGCACCACGTCGGGCGCGCCGGCCTCGACGATCTGGCCGCGGTCCATGAAGACCACGGTATCGGCGACGTCGCGCGCGAATTCCATTTCATGGGTCACGACGACCATTGTCTGGCCCTCGCTTGCAAGTGAGATCATGACCTCGAGCACCTCGTCGACGAGCTCCGGGTCGAGTGCGGACGTCGGCTCGTCGAAAAGCAGAAGGCGCGGACGGACGGCGAGTGCGCGGGCAATCGCCACGCGCTGCTTCTGCCCGCCGGAGAGCTGCTGCGGATAGGCTCCTTCCTTGCCGGAAAGGCCGACGCGTTCGAGCAGTTCGCGCGCATGGGCCTCGGCCTTCGCGCGCGGCTCCTTCTTCACATGGATCGGCGCTTCCGTGATGTTCTCCAGGACGGACATGTGCGGAAAGAGATTGAAATGCTGGAAAACCATCGCGGTATCGGCGCGCGTGGCCGAGGCCTGGCGGTCGTGCAGCTCATACAGCCTGCCGTTATGCTCGCGGTAGCCGACCAGTTGCCCGTTCACGTAGATGCGGCCCTTCTGGACCTTTTCCAGATAGTTGATGCACCGGATCAGCGTGCTCTTGCCCGCGCCCGACGGGCCGATCAGGCAGCAGACCTTTCCGGGATCGACGACGAGGTTTATGCCGCTCAGCACCTCCAGGGTGCCGTAACGCTTGTGGACGTTCTCGATGCGGACCATCGGCTCGGTGCCGGAGACCGCTTTGCCTGGATCGAGTGCTGTCACGTCGTCTCCTTTCTTCTGGCGCGCAGGAGGCCGAACAGCGCATCCGGCTGGTTGGAGCGGTGGCCACGACCGTAGTGCTTCTCGATCAGCCTCTGGATGGAGGTCAGGATCGTCGCCGCCGCGAGATACCAGATCGATGCGACGATCAGCAGCGGAATGGTCTGCAGCGTCCGGCCATAGATGCCCTGCACGGAATAGAGCAGGTCCGAGATCGACAGCACGCTGACCAGCGAGGTCGCCTTCAGCATGCCGATGACCTCGTTCCCGGTCGGCGGAACGATGACGCGCAGCGCCTGGGGAATGATGATACGGCGCAGCGTGTGGGCGGGCGACATTCCAAGCGATTGTGCCGCCTCGCGCTGCCCCGGATCGACCGAAATAAGACCGCCGCGCACGATTTCCGCCATATAGGCCCCTTCGTTGAGCCCGAGGCCCAGCAGCGCGGCGGCCAGCGGCGTGATGATGTCGTTCGTCGGAATGCTGAGAATCGACCCGAAGAACGGCAGGCCGATGTCGATGGTGGGGTAGAGCGCGGCGAGATTGTACCAGAAGATCAACTGGACCAGCAGCGGAACGCCCCGGAAGAGCCAGATGTAGAGCGCGGCCACGGTCGCCAGCACCGGGTTCGCGGACTGGCGCATCAAGGCGGCGATGATCCCGAGCACGATGCCGATCGTCATCGCGGCGGCCGTCAGGCCGATGGTCCAGGCAAACCCTTTCAGGATCGTCGCGGCCGTCATGTATTTCAGCACGACAGGCCACTGATAACCCGGGTTCTGCAGCATGGAGGCGACGATGAAGCCTGCGATGGCGATGCAGATCAGCGCCGCGATCCAGCGGCCGGGATACCGGGCCGGGACAATGTCATCCTGATGGTCTGTCATTCGCTTCTGCGGCCTTTCGATCGTTCAGTTCAACACGTCGGCGAGACATTCGTCCCATATCCGGATGGCCCGGTCGATCTCGCCCTCGGTAATGACGAGCGGCGGGATCATTCGGATGATGTGGCCATACGGGCCACAGGTCAGAAGGATCATGTTCCGCTTGAGCGCGGCGGCCCGGACCGCCTGGGCCAGTTCGGGCGCGGGCGCGCGGTCTCGTCCGGAGAACTCCGTCGCCTGCATCAGGCCTAGGCCGCGGACTTCGCCGATCGCCTGGTAACGCTGGCCCGCGGCTTCCAGCCCCGTCCGCAGACGGCGCCCCATCTCGGCGGCACGCGTGACGAGACCCTCCTCCTCGATGACGTCGAGCGTGGCGATCGCCGCGGCACAGGCGACGACATTCGCGGAATAGGTTCCGCCCTGCGAGCCCGGCAGGGCGGACGCCATGATCTCGCTGCGCGCGGCGATGCCCGACAGCGGCAGGCCGCTTGCGATCCCCTTGGCGAAGACGAGGATGTCCGGCTCCAGGCCGAAATGCTCGCAGGCCCAGAACGTGCCGGTGCGGGCCACGCCGCACTGCACCTCGTCCGCGATGAGCACGATGCCGTGGCGGCTGGCGCGCTCCCTGAGACCGGAGAAGAATGCCGTCGATCCGGGCATGTAGCCGGCCTCGCCCTGGACGGGTTCGACGAGAATGGCCGCCGTATCCTCCGGCGAGGTCACAGTCGCGAGGATATGGTCGAGCTCGCTGAGGCAGAAGGCGTCCGCCGTCTCCTGATCCCAGCCGTACCGGTAGGGATGCGGGAACGGCGCGATGACGACGCCGGGCGGAAGCGCGCCAGAGCGGGCCGAGCGGAACCGTGCGCCCGATGTCGTCAGCGCGGCCGAACCGAGCGTGCGGCCGTGGAATCCGTTCTGGAAGACGATGACATTCTGCCGGTTCGTATGGTTGCGCGCGAGACGGACGGCTGATTCAACGGCTTCCGCGCCGGAATTGGCGAAGAAGAAGGCGTCCAGGCCCCGCGGCATCGTCCTGCCGAGCCTGTCCATGAGGGGTTGGAGCTTGTCATGGCGGAAGATGCCGTACTGGCCGTGCATCATCTGGCCGAGCTGCGCCTGCGCCGCGGCGACCACCCTGGGATGGCAGTGTCCCGTCGCGGTGACGCCGATGCCGGACGTCATGTCGAGATAGGCATCCCCGTTCCGGTCGAAAACCTCGCACCCCTTCGCGCGTGACACCTCGAGCGGCGTGGCCTGCTGAAGAGCCGGGGAAAGATGAAACATGGGACGATCCTCGATGCTGGACGAAAGATGGTGTCCCGGCGAAACGCCGGGACGGGCTGTATGGATGACGTCAGGAGGCCTGGTTTTTCAGCGGCTTGTCGATCCCGCCGTCGACGATGCCCCACTTCTCGAGGATTTCCTTGTATTTTCCGCTTTCCATGAGGACGGCCATCGCGTCGAAAAGCGGCTGGTAGAGCGGCGAGTTCTTCGGCACGGCGATGCCGTAGTAGGGCCGGTCGTTATAGACCGTGAAGCCGACATTGCTGAGCTGCCCGCCGAGCTGCTGCGCCGAGTAGCCATTGGTCGCGCCGTCGCCCGAAACGGAATCGACGCGGCCGGAAGTCAGCGCCAGAACGGCATCGTTCTGCGTCGGGTAGGCGCTGACCTGGATTGCCGGCTTGCCCATGTCGACGCAGGCCTTGCTGCTCTCTTCGGCCTGGCTTTCCGATGCCGTGCCCTTCAGCGCGCCGACCTTCGTGCCGCAGATGTCTTCCAGCTTTTCCGGAGCCTTGCCGCCTGCCTTGATGAGGAAGGACGTGCCGCCGCGGTAGTAGTCGATGAAATCGACCGTTTCCTGGCGCTTGGCGTAGTCGCCGATCGACGAGACGCCGATGTCGTAGCGCTTCGACTGCAGGCCCGGCATGATGTTCGAGAACTCGGTGGCATTGTTGACGATCTTCACGCCCAGGATCGTCCCGAGCGCGGCGGAGATTTCGATGTCCGCCCCGACCAGCGCGTTGTTCTCGTCGAGGAATTCGAACGGCGGGTAGTCCGTCGCCGTCGCGGCATTGATGACGCCGGCCTGCTTGAAATTGTCCGGAAGTGCTTCGTGGATCTTGTCCGAACGGGTGAGGTCGGCTGCAAGCACAAAGCCTGCCGATACGAGAAGAAGCGCTGCGCTGAGCGACGTGACCCTGATTTTCCTGGTCATTTTGTTCCCCTTGTGTGGTGTGCCGAGAAATTCGGCATGGGTAATTTGTGACGTGTACTGTGCCGGGCGGGCCAATAGTAATTTGGTGCAAACCTATAGCTTGGACTTATGACCTGCGGACGCTGCCGGAAATGCGAGGCCCGCCATGGCGTTTCCGGCACTGCGATCTTCTATTGGAGAGCGATGAGAACGCTCTTGCTTTTCCGGTTGGCGAGGTAGGCATCGCGGCCGAGATCCTTGCCGAACCCCGACTTCTTGTAGCCTCCGGTCGGCAGAATATGGTCGCGCGAGCGATTGTAGCGGTTGATCCAGACGGTGCCGGCCTGCAGCGACCGGCTCAGCCGCAGCGCCCGCGACAGGTCCTTCGTATAGAGGCCCGCCGCAAGGCCATATTGCGGATGATCGGCGAGGGCCACCGCCTCTTCCTCCGTGTCGAAGGTCTGCATCGTCAGCACGGGGCCGAAGATTTCCTCGACGATCGCCGGTGACGAGGAACCGATGCTGGAGAGCAGGGTCGGCGCATAGAAATAGCCGGCTTGCTCCAGCCTGCCGCCGCCGAGCATGCACTCGCCGCCGCCGGCAATGGCTGCCTTGACGATACGGTCGATCCGCTCGATCTGTCGCTGCGAGATTATGGGGGAGTACTTCGATGCCGCGTCCCATGTGGGGCCGGGCATCACCGCCCGCATATGCGAGGCGATCGCATCGCCGAGGCGCTCCGCGATCGTCCGTTCCACGATCAGGCGCGAGCCGGCGACGCAGGCCTGCCCGGCATTGCTGAGAATGCCGTTGGCGATCGCGGATGCGGCCCCTTCGAGATCGGCGTCGGCAAACACGATCTGCGGGCTCTTTCCGCCAAGCTCCAGCGTCATCGGCTTGACGCCGGTTCGGGCGATATTGGCCATGATCGCCGATCCGGCTGCGGTGGATCCCGTGAAGCTCACTTTCGCGATGTCGGGATGCGCGGTGATGGCGTTGCCCGTCGTCTCGCCGTCCCCGAGCACGATGTTGAGGAGGCCGTCGGGCAGGCCGGCCCGTGTGGCGAGTTCCGCCATGTAGAGCGTGGAGAACGGCGTCATTTCCGACGGCTTCAGCACGACGGCATTGCCGGCCGCCAGAGCCGGGCCGATCTTCCACCCCGCCATGTTGATCGGAAAATTCCAGGGCGTGATGGCACCGACGACGCCATAGGGTTCCGTGAGGATCATGCCGAAGCTGGCATCGTCGGTCGGCACGACCGTACCGTCTTCCTTGTCGGCGAACTCCGCGAAGAAACGGATCTGCTCCGCGGTGATCGCAATGTCCCCCTGCCCGAGCTGCCCCACCGGGCGCGTCGAATAGGCCGCTTCCAGCATGGCCAGCGTCCCGGCCTCCGCCTCGATCAGGTCGGCCCAGCGCTGCAGGACCTTCGATCGCTCGCGCGGCCGGATGCCGCCCCAGTTGGAGGTCTTGAGCGCCGCCTTCGCCGTCTGGACGGCCCTGTCGACCATGCCGGCATCCGCGACCGGACAGGCGGCGGCCACCTTGCCGTCGGAGGGCCGCGTGACGTCGATGACCCCGTCGGCGGGCGCATAGGCGCCTCCGATATAATGCCCGATTGTCGGCGACACGTCGTCCGGATTGAAACTCTTGCTCATCACCCTGTCCTATCGTTCCATTCCCTGCGCGCCATCGCAAGCCCCATCCCGGCGGCCGGCAAATCGTCCGACCCTGAACTCGTCCAGCGACAGATCGGTCCTGCCGGTATCGATCATCTCCGCCATGACGTCTCCCACGCCCGGCCCGAGCTGGAAACCGTGGCCGCAGAATCCGAAGGCATGGAAAAGTCCCGGCGTCGTGGCCGATCGGCCCATGACCGGAAGCCCGTCGCCGATATAGCCTTCGCAGCCCGACCAGGTGCGGATGACGCAGACGTTTTCAAGCGCCGGCAGGATCGGAAGCAGGGAGCGCAACTGCCCGGGCAATCGGGCGGGATCGGCCCTGGCGTAGCCCGTCTCGATGCAGGCCTCTGTGCGCCCCGCGCCCCCGCCGAAGACGATGTTGCCGCGCTCCACCTGCCGGAGGTAGCCTCCGCCATGGTCATGGGCCCAGACACCGACGACGGGGACGACGCGATAGGGCAACGGCTCGGTCACGCCCATCTGCGGGCCCCTGGCGACGATGGGCACGCTTTCGCCGAACTGCTCGGCGATCCGCGCGCCCCAGGCGCCGGCCGCGTTCAGCAGGACCTGCGCTGAGTAACGCCCCTTCGACGTGACGACCTCGAAGCCCGAGCCGGTCCTGTTTATCGCGCCGACGCCGACCTCTTCGACGATCTTAGCTCCGAGGCGGCATGCCGCATCGGCGAAGGCCGGAGCAATGAGACGTGGATTGGCGCTGCCGTCCCGCGGGGAGAAGGATGCAGCGACCGCGTCCGTTCCAAGGCCCGGAAACCGCCTCCTGAAGTCCCTCGGCTCCAGTTCTTCCAGATCGAGCCCCCACGGCCTGGCGGCTTTTGCAAACGCGCGCATCTCGTCGACGGCCTTCTGCGTGAAGGCGAAACGGAGGTGGCCCGTCGCACGAAACTCGACGTCGCGGCCGAGCAGCTTGGCCGCCTGTCCCCACAATTGCAGGGAACGGGCGGCGAGCGGAAGCTGGGGCAGGTAGCGGCCGCTGCGCCGGATGTTGCCGAAGGAGGCGACGGTCGCGCCCGTGCCGACACGGTTGCGCTCGATCAGCGTGACCCGGACCCCGCGCCGGGCGAGGAAAAAGGTCGACGCGGCTCCCATCAGCCCGCCGCCCAGAACGATTGCATCCATCCTACATATCCAGTCCTGCGCTCTGTCGCTCGCACAGCCTCCCCGATTTCGAAGGCGGGTGTCAAAGTCGGGTTTCGTCCACCCCCATAAGTCCGACCTATGGAAAAGCGGCGGCGCGGGGACATAAGCGAACCTTATGGGGGACGGGTTTTTCGCTCTTGGACGTTGCAACCGCACTCGTGCCAGCCTTGCCGCAATCGAATGAAAGGATGCGACATGGCATGTGCGGCGGCGCTTGAGGAGCAGGGGCGCGAACGGCAGGACTGGAAGATCGGCGTCGATATAGGTGGCACGTTCATCGACTTCTGCGCGCTGGAAACGATCACCGGGCGCGTTGCCTCGCTCAAGGTCCTGACGACGCCGGACGATCCGGGCGCCGAGCTGATGACGGGGCTCTCCCTCCTCGCCGAGCGCGAGGGGCTCGATCCAGCATTGGTAAGCCGGTTCGTGCACGGCACCACCGTCGGCATCAACACGGTGATCCAGCGGCGCGGCGCATCGCTCGCCCTCATGACGAATGCCGGCTTCGAGGACGTCCTGGAGCTCGCGCGGCTGCGCATGCCCGACGTCTACTCGCTCTTCTGCTCCCGCCCCGACCATCTGATCGCGCGCGACATGATCTTCGGCATCCCGGCCCGCATGAGGGCGGACGGAAGCGAGGCATTGGCGCCCGATCTTGCGGCCGTCGCCCGCGCCGCCGCGAATGCCAGGGCCAAGGGCGCGGCCGGGATCATCGTCTCCTTCCTCCACTCCTGGCGCAACGGCGCGCAGGAGGCGGCCGTGCGGGCGGAGATCGAGAGAGCGGCGCCCGAACTCTTCGTCTTCACCTCCTCGGAGGTCTGGCCGGTCATCCGCGAATACGAACGGACCACGACGGCCATCCTGAACGGTTATGTCCATCCGCGGGTTGCCGGATACCTGACCGCCCTCGAGGACCGGCTGGCCTCGCGCGGCATGAAGGCGCCGGCGCTGCTGACCCGATCGAACGGCGGCGTCATGAACGCGGCCGAGGGCAAGCGTTCCTGTGTCCATATGCTGCTGTCGGGAACCGCTTCAGGCGTGATCGGCGCTGCCTGGCTTGCCCGCCGCGCCGGTGAAAAACATGTCCTGACGCTCGATATCGGCGGCACGTCCGCCGACTTCGCGCTCATCATCGACGGCGAGCCGCAGTTCGGCACGGGCGAGCTGATCGGCGAGTTCCCGCTGCACATCCCTTCGGTGGCGGTCAGTTCCATGGGGATCGGCGGCGGCTCGATCGCCAGCATCGATTCCCATGGCGTGCTGCGCGTCGGCCCCGAATCGGCAGGCTCCTCGCCGGGACCCGCCTGCTACGGAAGGGGCGGCACGGACGCGACCGTCACCGACGCCATGGCTGTCTGCGGCTGGCTCGGCCACAGCCAGATGGCCTACGGGCAGCTACAGATCGACGTCTCGCTCGCCCGTGCCGCGATCGCAAGGCTCGCCGAGCGGATCGGCAGGACGCCCGAACAGGCGGCCCAGAACATCCTCGACGTGGCCATCTCCGAAATGTTCGTCGAAGTGGAAAAGCTCGCCTCCCGGGCCGGCGTCGATCTTCGCGAATTCACCCTGATGCCCTTCGGCGGCGGCGGCCCGATGCTCGGCGCCTTCCTTGCCCGTGAATTCCGGATGGCGAAGGTGATCGGCCCGCCGCGGCCGGGGGTCGTCTCCGCGCTCGGCGGCCTCGTGGCGGACCTGCGCGGCGACTTCATCCGCACCGTCTTTACCGAGCTGACGCCCGCGGCCCTGCCCTCGCTGCAAAGCGCCCTCGATTCGCTGACGACCGAGGGTGGCGGCTGGCTCGCCGAGCAGGGGCATGGGGGACCTGCCACGCTCAACCTGTCCGCCGACATGCGCTATGTCGGCCAGAGCTTCGAGATCGAGGTTCCCCTCCTGGCCAAATGGCTTTCCGAAACGGATCTCGAAGCGATCGAGCAGGCTTTCCATGCCATGCATGCAAGGTTGTACGATTTTCACGATCCGGACGGCGAGATCGAGATCGTCAACCTGCGCCTTGCCGCGATCGGCGAAGGGCCTGCCGTGGAGCTCGCGGTCGAGGCCTCTGAAGAGGGGGCGAGGATGCGGCCTGAACGCTACATACCCGTCTTCATCGGAACCGCCACCGAGGAGATCGGGCTCTACCGGCGCGACCTGCTGCGCCCGGGCGGGCGCTTTTCAGGACCTGCCATCGTGGCCCAGGAAGACACGACCTTCGCGATACCGCCAGGCACGGAAGTGGCGGTCGACCGGCACCTCAATCTGCAACTGACTTTTCCGGAGTGACAGTCCATGTTCGATCCCGTGAACCTTCAGGTGTTCGCCAACCACACCCGTGCGGCCGCCGAGAACATGGCCTATACCCTGCAGAGGACGGCGCATTCGGCCTTCGTCAAGGAGACGGAGGATTTCACGGTCATGCTGGTCAACCGTCGGGGCGATACGTTCGGGGTGCCGATGGGGCTGGGGGCGACCTGGTATCCGGGCCTCACCTATACCCGGGCCATCGAGATGATCGATGGCTACAAGCCGGGTGACGTCGCCTTCACGAACGATCCCTATTCCTGCTTCGTCGCGACGCATGCCCCCGACACCCATCTCTGGAAGCCCGTTTTTTACGACGGCGAGATCATCGCCTGGACGGCCGGGCACATCCACAACACGGACATGGGGGGCGCCGTGCCGGCATCGCTGTCGCGGGCCCTCACCGAGATCCATCAGGAAGGCATCCGCTTCCCGCCGATGAAGCTCGTCAACGAAGGCGTCTTCGACGAGGCCATCCTCAAGGTCATCACGACCAATGTCCGCAAGCCCGACCTGAACATCGGCGACATGAAGGCGCTCGTCGGCGCGCTGAACACCGGCGAGCGCAAGATCCTCGCCATGGTGGAGAAGTTCGGCAAGGGCGCCTTCCTCGCCGGAACCGAGATGCTGCTGGACCATGCGGAGGCCCAGGCCCGCACCCTGCTTCGCGCCATGCCGGACGGCACATGGGAATTCGTGGACTATGCCGACGAGGACTCCGTCGAGGCCAATCCATGCCGGCTGAAGCTGACGCTGACGATCCGGGGCGACGAGGCGATCCTCGATTTCACCGGCTCCGACCCGCAGCTCGGCTCGTCGCTCAACGTGCCGTCCGGCGGCGATCCCCGCCACACGATGCTGCTCGTCGGCGTCTACTATGTGCTCTACACGCTCAACCCCCGGATTCTCCTCAACACCGGCCTGACACGGCCGTTCACCTGCATCACGCCGAAAGGCAGCGTCCTCAACCCGGTCTCGCCCGCCGCCGTCGGCATGCGCTCGCTGACCTGCGCACGCCTGCGCTCCGTTGTCTTCGGCGCTTTCTGCCAGGCCGTGCCCGACAGGCTGCCGGCGGCCCCGGCCGGCAACAATTGCATCGTCAACGTCATGACGACGGACGAGCGGACGGGACGCACGGTCATCGCCGCCGTCAATCCGGTGGTCGGCGGCGGCGGCGGGATGCCGCATCGCGACGGCACCAATGGTTCCGGCGCCGATGCCGCGTATCTCAAGAACACGCCGATCGAGATCACCGAGACCGAAGTGCCGATCGAGTTCGTCAAATACGGCCTTGCCAGGGATAGCGGCGGGGCGGGGCGCTGGCGCGGCGGCCTTGCGACGGAAATGGCGTTCCGCGTCTTCACTCCCGACAGCCGCATCACCGCGCGCAATCGCGATCGCAGCTTCTTCCGCCCCTGGGGCTTCCTCGGCGGCCGTGCCGCCGGGCTCTCCGACATGGTCCTCAATCCCGGGCGTGACGACTATCGCCGGCTCGGCAATATCGATACGGCGACCCTGCAGCCGGGCGACGTGCTCGAGATCCGCTCCGCCGGAGGCGGAGGCCGCGGCGATCCGCTGGAGCGCGAAGTCTGGCGCGTCGCCCGGGACGTGGCGCGCGGTTACGTCTCGCCGGCGGCCGCCGCGAACGACTATGGCGTCGTGATCCGCGATGGCGCGGCCGACGACGCCGCGACAGAGGTGCTGAGGGCGAAGATGCGGAAGCCGGCCACCGGACAGTTCCACTACGGCCCGGAGCGAGAGGGCTACGAGGCACAGTGGACCCGCGCCGCCTACGACCTGCTCACCGATATTCTTGCAGGCCTTCCCATCCACTGGCGCTTCTTCGCCAAGACGGAGATCTTCCGTCGCATGGAGGGGCGCTCCGGGCCCGAGGGCGTGGCGGCGGCCTTCGACGATGTCAGGACGCGCTTCAGGGAAATGCCGGAAACGAAGGCCACGGCGAAGGGGGCCGCGGAGTGACGCAGGCGCGGCGACATGGCCAGGGTGTCGGCAGGCTCGTCCGCCTGTCGGAGCTCGAAAGACCGCATGTCGGCTTCCGCCTCGACGGAACCGACTGCGAGGCTCTTGCCGGCGATACCGTGCTGACCGCGGTCCTCTCCGTCAGGACGAGCGTCAGGCGGTCGGAGTTCGGGCCGGAGAACCGGGCGGGCTTCTGCCTCATGGGTGCCTGCCAGGACTGCTGGATCTGGCAGGAAGACGGCACGCGGCTGCGCGCTTGCTCCACCCATCTGGTCGAAGGCATGCGGCTCACGACGACGGAGCCGGAAGGATGGTTGCGGTGAGGCCGAATGCCGTGCGCGTCGTGATCGTCGGTGCCGGCCCCGCCGGCATCCGCGCGGCGCAGACGCTGGTTGCAGCCGGAGTGAAGCCGGTGGTGATCGACGAGGGCGCCCGGGCGGGCGGCCAGAGCTATCGCCGCCCCCCGCCGGCATTCAAGCGCCGGGCCGAAGCTCTCTACGGCTCCGAAGCAAGCAAAGCGGTCGACCTTCATGCGGTTTTCGACGGCATGGTCGCGTCCGGCACTATCGATTATCTCCCGGCGACATCCGTGCTCTCCCACGCCGAAAACGTGCTTCACGCGCTGACACCGGCAGGACGCCGCGAAATTGGCTATGACCGGCTGATCATCGCGACCGGCGCCACGGATCGCGTGGCGCCCGTGCCCGGCTGGCAGGCGCCCGGCGTCTACAGCCTCGGTGCCGCGCAGATCGCACTGAAGGCGCAGGGCGTCGCGCTCGGCAGGTCGATCGTGCTCGCAGGATCCGGCCCGCTTCTGACGCTCGTCGCCTACCAGCTTCTCGAAGCCGGCGCGGGCGTCGTCGCCGTCCTCGATACGTCCGGCCTGCGAAACCAGCTTGCCGGCCTGTTCGGGATGCTGAGCCGGCCGCGGCTCGTCCTGCGCGGCCTGGCGATGCGCGCACGGCTCGGGAAGCTTTACCATGCCGGGGTGACCATCACCGGCATCGACACCGACAGCACCGGGCCGGTCGCCATCCGATGGTGCGACGCGGGCGGCAAGGCCCGCGAAACGGCCTGCGACATGGTTGCCCTCGGATGGCACCTGCGGGCCGAGACGCAACTGGCCGCCCTTGCGGGCTGCCGGTTCGATTACGATGCCGACTGGTTGCAATGGCTGCCGCGCGCCGACCGCATGGGCCGTGCGGGCGGCAACCTCTACCTTGCCGGCGACGGCCTGCGCATCCTGGGCGCTGACGGGGCGGAGATCGCCGGCCGTCTTGCGGCATGCGCCTGCCTTTCGGATATGGACTTGCCCGCCCCGGACAGCGCTGGCGATCTTCGCCGGCTTGCCCGCTGCGAACGCTTCGCGCGGGCAATGGCCCGGGCCTTTCCCTGGCCCGCGCAGATGGTCCGGCAGCTTCCGGACGAAACGGTCGTCTGCCGGTGTGAGGGGGTGACTGCTGCCGGGCTCCGGGAGGGCGCCGCACTGGGCGGGACTGAGGTCAACCGGGTGAAATCGCTCGCCCGGGTGGGCATGGGCCGCTGCCAGGGGCGGTTCTGCCAACTCGCGGCTGCGGAAATCATCGCCGCCGACGCGGCGATCGATCCCGCCGAGGCAGGGCGCCTGCGGGACCAGGCGCCCGTTCGCCCCCTGCCGATCGGGGCGTGGATACGGGACGCGTGAAACGGCTGCCGATCGCGGCGGCTGCCTTCAGGATTCGCGTCCCTTTGCACGCAACACGGCGGCGCAGGCCTCCCGGAGATTGTCCCGCATATCGCTGTGACTGCCCGTCAGTGGGCGATCCTTGCTCGTCAGCAGCGCGATCGGCACGGTGGTGCGCTGCTTCAAGGGCCGGCGCACGAGGCCGGGGAACTGCTCCCATGGCAGCAGCCCGTCGACGATCGCGACGCCGAAGCCGTCCCGGACGAAGGGAAGAGCGGTGATGGATATGTCGATCTCGATCACCGGATTGAACATCTGCTTTTCGGTAGCGGCAGCGCTCAGCAGAAGGCGCCCGGGAAGCGTGCTGGCCCGATAGGAGATCAGCGTCTCGTCCTGAAGCTCGGCAAAGCCGATCTCCTCCCTCTCCGCCAGCCGATGGTTCTCCGGCATGATGCAGACCAGCTCGGCATGGCCGAGCGTCTCCACCTCGATGCCCGGCCGCGCCATGTTGTTCATGACCACGCCGAGCGGCGCGTCGCCGTTCTGGATCATGTCGACGATGTTGATGAGGGGGGCGATGAGAGAGCGCACCACGACATCGGGATGGGTGGCGCGAAACGCCAGCAGGGCTTTCGGAACGACCGACATGGCCGGCGGCGCGGAGGCCGCGACCCGGATCAGGCCCGTCCGCCCGAACCGCATGTCCGTCGTGCGCCGCCGCAATGCGCCGAGCTCGGCGAAGATACGCTCGCATTCTGGATAGAGCTCCTCGGCCTCCCGGGTCGGCACGAGTTTTCCGCGCACGCGGTTGAACAGCTTGAAGCCGAGTTGGTCTTCCGCATGGAGCAGGATCTGGCTGAGCGCGGGCTGCGAGATGTTCAGCATCGAGGCCGCTCCCGTCACGGTGCCGCATCGCATGAGCATACAGAAGACTTCAAGCTGCCGAGCCTGCATGGGTTTTTCACTCTTGTTGAACGCGGCCTTGCCGCCATCGCCTCTGGAGATCATGCGCAAAGGACCGTGTGTGATCAATTGCCAAAAAGCCCGAGACCGATGAAGGCTGTGCCGCTGCATCGACGAAGTGAACCGGCAGGCCGCCGCAAGGATCGAAATATGCGACGACGACGGCCTTACGCGCCAATGCCCGAATCTCCGGTATCGGCGGGACGGAAGGTTCCTCGTGCGTACCCATGGTGCGCACGGCCCGCAGCAGGCGCGTAGCCGCTTGAATCGTAAGGCAAGCTGTGGGGACAGCCGGCGAACCGAGTCCGGCCTGCCGCCCGACATGGCAAGGCAGGCCGGATCTTTTTCCTGCCTGTCAGTCGGCGAACGAGATCATCACATGCCGGGGCACCGTGTAATCCTCCAGCGCATAGATCGACATGTCCTTGCCATATCCGGACTGCTTCATGCCTCCGTGCGGCATCTCGCTGCAAAGCATGAAATGCGTGTTGATCCATGTGCAGCCGTACCGAAGCCGTGCGGCAAGGCGCATGGCCTTGCCGATATCCTTCGTCCAGATCGACGAGGCAAGGCCATAGTCGCTGTCGTTCGCCCATTGCATCGCCTGCTCGGCATCGGAAAAGCGCGTCACGGTAACCACCGGACCGAAAACCTCGCGACGCACGATCTCGTCGTCCTGCAATGCGCCGGCGACGACGGTCGGCCGGAAGAAGAAGCCGCGTTCGCCCGCAACGCCGCCGCCGGTCACGATCTCGATATGCCTTTGTTCGGCCGCGCGCGTCACGAAGCTCTCCACCCGGTCACGCTGCCGTCTCGAGATCAGGGGACCGAGTTCGTTCTCCGTGTCGTCGGGCCTGTCAAAAGCCAGCGTGGAAACGGCGCCGGCAAGATCGGCTACGAGCTTCTCGTAGATACCGTCCTGCGCATAGATACGGCAGGCAGCGGTACAGTCCTGTCCGGCATTGTAATAGCCGAACGTCCGGACCCCACGGACGACGGCGTCCATATCGGCATCGTTGAAGACAACGACCGGCGCTTTGCCGCCAAGTTCGAGATGGGTCCGCTTCACGGTGCCAGCCGCTGCGCTGAGCACCTTCTTTCCGGTCGCGACATCCCCCGTGATCGAAACCATGTCGACCCCGGGATGATGTATGATCGCATTGCCGATCGTCTCGCCGCGGCCGAACACGATGTTGACGACACCCTCCGGCAGGATGGCCGAGAGAAGATGCGCCATCTTGAGGGCCGTCAGCGGCGTCAGTTCAGAAGGCTTGAAGACGACGGTGTTGCCGCCGGCAAGCGCAGGAGCAAGCTTCCACGTCATCATCATCAGCGGATAATTCCATGGCGCGATGGAGCCCACGATGCCGAGAGCATCGCGGCGGATCATGGAGGTGTGGTTCGGCAGATACTCCGCCGCCACGGGAGCCTGCATGGACCGGACGGCGCCGGCGAAGAAGCGCCAGCAATCGACGATCGCCGGCATTTCATCGTTGCGGACGGCGTTGATGGGCTTGCCGCAATTGAGCGCTTCCAGTGAGGCAAAGGCCTCCGCCTCCTTCTCGATGGCGTCGGCGATCTTGAGAAGGCAGGACGAACGTTCCGCCGGCGTCGTCGCCGACCATGCGGGAAAGACCCGTGCGGCCGCCGCCACCGCCTTCTCCACCTGCGCTGTACCGGCCTCGGCGAGGCGCGTGATGACCGCGCCTGTTTTCGGGTTGACGATTTCCTGTTCGGCGCCTTCTCCATCGAGAAAGTCACCGCCGATGAGCATCTGGCTATCCATTGCATAACTCCTGGGAATTATCGGCCTTGGGGCGGGCGCCTCCCGCGCCCGCCACCCCGGTCCGCTTCTTACTCGCCGGCGACGGCCGGGCCTCCGGCAGCGCGCCGCATGAACGGCAGAACGAACAGCCCGGCCGCCACGACGACCGCACTGGTCAGCAGCACGGCATAGTTCTCGTACCAGTTGGCATCGGGCATGCGTGGCCATGCGAGGTTTATGATCGCCGAAACCCCATAGGCGAAGGAGAGCAGCGTGACGGGAACGCCCCATCCCCGAAGGTTGAACGGACCCGATGGCTTCCAGCCGCGCAGCCGCGCCGATATCGCCGCAAACACCACCATCTGGAAGGCAATGTAGATCCCGACGGCCGCGAAGCTGACCACCACGGCAACGGCGTTGCTGAGGAAATAGCCGCCCACGGTGATGATTGCCGGAACGATCCCGCAGATCACCAGGGCGACATTCGGGACATGCGTGGACGACAGCCTTGCCAGCGCCCTGGAGGCGGGCAGCATGCCGTCCCGGGCGAAGGAGAACATGAGGCGGCTGGCGGCGGCCTGCAAGCTCAGCACGCAGGACAGGAACGACACCAGGACGACAAGCAGCACGACCCGCGCACCGGTTTCGCCGAAATTGGTGGTCAGCACCGTCCAGACCGGATCGGTATCCTGCCCGGCGATCACGGCGCCGATGTCCTTGACGGCCAGGATCAGGGCAAGACAGACGAACATGGCCGCGGCACCCCCGACATAGATCGTCAGGCGCATGGCGCGCGGGATTGCCCGGCTGGGGTTCGGAACCTCCTCGGCGACGTCCCCGCACGCCTCGAAGCCGTAGTATTGGAATATCCCCGCGAGCCCCGCCGCCAGGAACGCGGGCAGATAGCTGCCCTCGCCCGTGACGGAAAAGGTATCGAACAGCACGGAGAAGGGCTGTTCGCGGCCGAATGCCAGCAACCACGCGCCAACGATCAGCGCCCCGCCGAGTTCACACAGGAAACCCATCATCGCGACGCGGGCGAGCACCTTCGTGCCGGCGAGGTTGAAGAGTGTCGAGACCGCGATGATCAGGATCGCCGTCACGGTATTGACGAAGGGCGAGGGTTCGAAACCCGCCAGTGCGGCAAGATAGGGACCGGCGCCCATGGCGACGGCTGCGACGGTGGTGGCGAGCGCCCAGAGGTATACCCAACCTGTCATCCATCCCCAGCGGTCGCCGATCAGGCGGCGTGCCCAGGGATAGACGCCTCCCGCTATCGGATATTGCGAAACGATCTCCGCAAAGACCAGACAGACGAGGAACTGGCCGATGCCGACGAGGAGATAGCTCCAGAACATCGGCGCGCCGCCCGTCGCCAGTGCGAAGGCGAAGAGAGTGTAGACGCCGACGACCGGCGACAGGTAGGTGAAGCCGAGGGCGAAGTTTCCCCACAACGACATCTTTCGATCGAACGAGGCCGTATAGCCCAGTGCTTCCAACTGGGCGTCATCCGCCCGGTCGTTCATTTGTTTGGCTGCGGTCATATGCTCCTCCATTATGTATCCGCATGATCGTGAACTCACGGCACCGTCCGCACCGGATCGCCCTCCGCCGATCCAGGGAAGATGGTGTCGAGATCCTGCAAGCAGGGCATGCTGTCCAGCATGGACGGATCCACATGCAGTGGCCGTCGTCTTCCCTCATCCCCGTCACGTCCTCCAAAAAGCATGAACCGTGCCACTCTCAAAAACGTCTATGTTTCAAACCGTTAGAAAAGGGGCCGCTTCGGCCCGGTGAAGGCATGTTGCGTTGTTGCAGCGTTTCTGGTGAGATTGTGCAGCAGTTGGATAGCGCTGGGGGGACGCTAAATGAACATGCGGAAGGCGGCGGTCGGGCCCTACGGCTTCGCCGAAACTCTTCTTTGCGATCGTCTCGATTCCCGTGCCGTGCTCATTTCGGTCAGCCCTGCTGAAGCCGGGCTTCTGGGCCATTCCGACGGCGTGCTGACCGGGCTCGCAGCCGACCGGCTCTACGACGCGGCCTCGCTGCGCCGCTTGCTGGCAATGCTCTCCGAAGAGGGGTCGGGCGGTCCCTCTGCCTTTCCGGTGACGATGCTGCGCGCCGACGGCGTGCGAATCGAGCTGATGGCCATCGCCGTCAGGGGCGGCACGCAGGAGCAGCCGGTTCTGGACGTGTTCAAGGCGCCAGGCCTCGACACGGAGACCGCCTTCAGGGGGCTGGTGGAGAGCAACGAGATTCTCTGGTCGATCATCCAGAAAGCCCGGGAGGCAATCTGGTGCATCCGTTTCGACCGGCCGGTCAACGTCAAGCTGGGCGTCGACGAGATCGTCGACCAGATCTTCGAGCATCCGGCTGTCTGGTGCATGTGCAACACCGCCATGGCGCGCGCTTACGGCCTGCGCGATGAAAGAAGCCTCAACGACCACGATGTCCGGTTCCATTGGCCTCGCAACACCGTGAACGAGGCTTTCATCCGTGAGGTGATCGCCAACGGTTTCCAGGTCGAAGGCGCGATTTCGGAGGATATCCGGCACGACGGCACGCCGGTCCTGATGGAAAACGACGTGCGTGCCGATATCGCGGACGGGAAACTGCACCGCCTCTGGGGCACGCTGCGCGAGGTCAAGTCGGGCGGCTTCGGCGCCCAGGCCGAACGTGCCGACTACGCGGCGCTCGCCTTCGAGCTGCTGCCGATGCCGGCCTGTCTTATCCGTTCCGACGGAACGGTGATCACGGAAAACATCGCCTGGCGGCTCGCCTTCGGGCCGCTCGCCCACGTCGCGGCGCGCATGGCCTTCCGGTCCGCCGGAACCGGCGAGCCCCGGGAGATCGTGCTGCCACTTCCGCTTGCGTCCGGTCATACGCAGCATCACCTCGTCGCCTGCCGCTGGCAGTCCGTCACCGAACAGGGAGCCTTTGCCGCCGGCACCGCCTACCTCACCGTCACCGCCCGGCAGTTGGAAACCGAGACCGGAGCCGGGACATGAAGCGCAGCAAGATCGCCCCGTTTCGCCTCGATCCCAACCCGAACAGCATCGATCCCGACGCGTTGCTCAAGCTTTGCAGCGAGGACGGGTTCCAGCAATTCATCGATGTCCTGGACAGGGCCGTGATCGTCCTGGACGAGGAACACCGTATCCTTGCGCTCAACAAGGCCGCCGAAGCGACGACCGGCATCCACCGATCCGTTGCCTGCGGCGTTTCGGTGGAGGTCATGTCGGCCAGGAGCCGGGTCGACCTGAAGCCGCTGGCGAGCGGACATACCATCGGCCATCGCAGCCTCATGCTGCGATTGCGCGACGAGTCCGGCGAGGTTCCGGCATCGCTTCATGTTCTGGCCAGGGCCGGTATGCCCTGCATCAGCCTTGCGCTGCTCCATCTGCCCGCAACGGGCACCGCCCGGCCGAAGACGGCCGAGACGCGGCCGCTCCTGCGCAGCGATACGCTGCCGCTCTACCAGAGCCGGCTCGAGCCGCTGATCGAGCTTGGCGTGCGCGCCTTCCAGGCGCGTCGCCGCATCTTGCTTCTCGGCGAAACGGGTGTCGGCAAGACAACGCTGGTCATGCAGATGCACCGGCAGGCCATCGGCGTCGACCGTCCTTTCGTTCACGTCAACTGTTCCAGTATCAGCGAGACGCTGTTCGAGGCGGAGATGTTCGGCTATGAGCGCGGCGCCTTCACCGGGGCACTTGCAAGCGGCAAGCCCGGCTTCATCGAGGCCGCCAGCGGCGGCACCCTGTTTCTCGATGAGATTGGCGACATGCCGCGCTCCCAGCAGGCCAAGCTGTTGAAGTTCCTGGAGGATGGTTGCATCCAGCCTGTCGGGGGCGTCCGGCAGAAGGCGGTCGACGTGTTCGTCGTCTGCGCGACCAATCGCGATCTGGCCGAGGATGTCCGCGAACGGTGCTTTCGCGAGGATCTCTACTATCGCATCGCGATGATTCCCCTCACGGTTCCGCCTCTTCGGGAATATCGGGAAGAGTTGCCGGGGCTCATCGACACGATGGTCGCGAACCTCAACCTCACGCGCCGGTGTCGGCTGGTCCTGTCGCAGGACTGTCGCCGGCTGATGGTCGAACACAGTTACCCCGGCAACATGCGGGAACTGATCGGCATCATCGGCCGCCTTGACCTGCTGGCGGACGAGGTCGCCGGCGTCGAGCACCTCCCGCCGCAAATGGTGTCGGGCTTGCGGGGCGAGCCGCTTCAGGCCCCACCCTCGCTCGATGATGACGAGGATGCTGTCGTCGGGCAGCCTTTGAAGACGCGGGTGAAGGCCTATGAACGCCGCCTCATCGAGAACGCGCTCAGGGCCGCGCCTTCCAAGCGCCAGGCCGCCCGGGCGCTGGGCATCGATATAGCCTCGCTCCTGCGCAAGCTGCAGGAATAGCCTCCACCGATCTTTCCGGCATAGTCTCTTCTCGCCACCCGGCGATGCCAAAAAGCATCACGGCGCTGCGAATGTGAAGCAAATCCCGATCCAAGCAGACTCCGAAAGCAACTGGAATGAAATCAAGCCATTGAAAATATATCAATAAATAAAATTGGCACGCGCTTTGCAAAGTTTCCGGCGAACGACAGCAAAGAGTTCCCCTAACGGAGGAGGTTTGGGAAATGGCGCGTGACCAGAAATACGATATCCTGTTCGACAAGGTGAAGATCGGCCCGAAAGTGTCGCCGAACCGGTTCTTCCAGACGTCGCACTGTGCCGGGGTCGGCTCGGAGCGGCCCGGGACGCAGGCCCTGTTCCGCGGCACCAAGGCCGAAGGCGGCTGGGGTGTCGTCTTCACCGAATTCTGTTCGATCCACCCGGAATCCGACGAATTCCCCTACACCTCCGCCCGCCTGTGGGACGAAGGCGACGTCCGCAACCTCGGCGCCATGTGCGACGAGATCCACAAGCACGGCTGTCTTTCCGGGGTGCAGCTCTGGTACGGCGGCATCCATTCGCCGCGGCTCGAATCGCGCGAAGTCCCCCGGTCGGCCTCCTGCCTGCCGTCCAACCTGCTCCCGGCACGCACCATCTATGCCGCCGAATGCGACGAGGACGACATCAAGGCGATCATCAACATGTACGTGCTGGCGGCCAGGCGGGCGCAGGACGCCGGCTTCGACCTGCTCGAGGTCACCGGCGGCGACAGCACGGTCCCGATCCAGTTCCTCGAGCGCCGCTACAACAAGCGCACGGACAAGTACGGCGGTTCGCTGGAAAACCGCGCCCGCCTCTATATCGAGATCATGACCGCGCTCAAGAAGGCCTGCGGCGACACCAGCGCCATCACCACCCGCTTCGAGCTCGATACCCTGCAGGGCCCACACGGCCTGCAGGCCAAGGACGAGGGCATCCGCTTCGTCGAACTGATGCACAGGGAAGGCGTGTGCGATCTCTGGGCGGTGAAGATCGGCGACTACGAGGAATGGGGCGAGGATGCCGGCACCTCGCGCTTCCGCAAGTCGGGCTGGATGCTGCCCTTCGTCCGGGAAACCAAGGGCGTCGTCGGCGACACGCCGGTCGTCGTCAACGGCCGCTACACCAGCCCCGACGACATGGTCGCCGTCATCCGCGGCGGCATCGCCGACATCATCGGCGCCGCCCGCCCGTCGATCGCCGATCCCTTCCTGCCGAAGAAGATCGAAGAGGGGCGGCCCGAAGACATCCGCGAGTGCATCGGCTGCAACCAGTGCGTCTCCAAGTTCAACCAGTCCGGCCTGCTCAACTGTACCCAGAATGCCACCGCCATGGAGGAATACCGCCGCGGCTGGCATCCGGAACGCTTCACCAGGACGAACGACAGCTGTTCCGTGCTGGTGGTCGGCGGCGGCCCGGCCGGCATGGAATGCGCCCGCGTGCTCGGCGAGCGCGGCTACGACGTGCACCTGCGCGAGGCGGAGGCCGAGCTCGGCGGGCACCTGCGCAACGTCATCCGCTATCCGCGCATGAACGAATGGGGCCGTGTCACCACATATCGCCAGATCCAGCTTGCCAAGATGAAGAATGTCGAGGTGCATCTCGGTGTCGGCAAGATGACGGCAGACGACGTGCTGGCCTACGGCGCCGACAAGGTGGTGATCGCCACCGGCTCGCACTGGGCGACCGACGGCCTCGGCGCCGAAGGCCACGGCACGCTGCCCGGCTGCGACGCCTCGCTACCGACCTGTCTCACCCCCGAGCAGATCATGGCCGGCAAGCCGATCCCCGGCGAACGTGTGGTGGTGCTCGACGGCGACGGCCATTTCACCGGCGTCAGCATGGCGGAATTCGCCGCCGATCTCGGCAAGAAGGTGACGCTCGTCACCAATATGTCGGACCCGGCCGAATACAGCCAGTTCACCATGGAAGTGCAGAACAACAAGCGCATGATGCACGAGAAGGGCATCGCCATCCTGCGCAACCATTGGGTCGAATCCTACGAGGACGGCAAGCTCACGCTGTTCTACCTCTACCGCCACGGCTGGGCCCTCACCGACCCTGAAAACGGCAGGATGCCGCGCCGCGAAGGCACCGACGTCACCTTGCTGGATGCGGACGCCGTCATCCTCGTCACCTCCCGCGTGCCGGACCAGGGGCTCTTCGCCGAACTGAAGCAGCGGCGCGGCGAATGGGAGGCGAACGGACTGCAGGCCGTCTACAGGGTCGGCGACTGCCATGCACCAAGGCAAATTTCCGACGCCGTGTTCGATGGCCACCGCCTGGCGCGCGAATTCGACAGCGAACACCCGCAATACCCGCTGCCGTGGATCCGCGAACGGCAGCTCTGGGGTTCGGAGACCGTGCCCGCCCTCGGCGACCGCCGCCCGGTCGTCGAGCCTGCCGTCTGACCGGCAGGGCGGCGCCCCGCGATTGTGGCGCCGCCCCCCCTTCGGAGCCCGCACCATGCAAACGCGCGAACTGTTCTCGCAATTCTCCCCGTTCGCCTTCGGGATATTCTACCTGATCGCGATCGCCGCCATCGCAGCCTTCGTCGCCGGACTGGCGCGGCACATGCTGCGCTATCGTCGCGGCCGGCCGGCGGGCGTGCCCGTCGACTGGCGGGGCGGCCTGCGGCGGATGCTCGACGACGTCGTCACGCACCGCACGCTGAGCCGCCGCGATCCTTATGCGGGAACCGCGCACAAGCTGATCTTCTTCAGCTTCGCCACGCTGTTCATCGGCACCTCGACCATCACGCTCGAATACGACATCGTGAAGCCACTCACCGGCCTGACCTTCTGGAAGGGCTGGTTCTACCTCGGCTTCAGCCTGGTGATGGACATCGCCGGGCTGATGCTGATCGCCGGCCTTGTGATGATGATCGCGCGCCGCGCCTGGTTCGGCCTTGCGAAACTCGATTACGTGCGCCGCTACCGCGGTGACACCGCGCCGCTGCCACGGGCGACGGCCTGGAAGATCGAGGACTGGATATTCCTGGTCACGCTGCTCCTGATCGCGCTCTCCGGCTTCTTGCAGGAGGCTGTCCGCCTGATCGTCGAAAGACCGCCGCTTTCCGATCTTTCGCCAGCCGGCGCCGCGCTCGGCAGGCTGCTCTCCGGCCTCGGACTCGATGCGGCGGGCGCCGCGGCGGTGCGCCGGGCCAACTGGTGGGTCCACGGCGTGCTGGCGCTTGCCTTCATTGCCGGCGTCACCTGGACAAAGGGCAAGCACATGGTCGCCGCCTTCGGCTCGCTCGCCGTGCGCGACAGCCGCAGCGTCGCCCGCCTTCCCGACGTCGCCGAGGGCGAGCCGGTCGGCGTCACGCGCATGGACGATTTTTCCTGGCGCGATCTCCTGCATTTCGATGCCTGCACCAAATGCGGCCGCTGCCACGATGCATGCCCGGCGCGGGGCAGCAACTACCCGCTGAGCCCGCGCGACGTCATCCTCGACCTGCGCCTGCTGGCGCAGGCGGGCGGCGGCGGCGCCGATCCGCATCAGGTGATCCCGCCGGAAACGCTCTGGGCCTGCCTTGGCTGCGGCGCATGTGCCGAAATCTGTCCCGTCGGCATCGAGCAGCCCGTCAAGATCCTGAAGATGCGCCGCGCGCTCGTCGACAGGGGTGAGATGGACCCGACGCTGCGCGGCGTTCTGGAGACGGTCGCCAATGTCGGCAACAGCTTCGGCGAGCCCGCCCGCAAACGCGGCGCGTGGACGCGCGAGCTCTCGTTTCCCGTCAAGGATGCGCGCAAGGAACCGGTCGAGGCGCTGTGGTTCGTCGGCGACTTCGCCTCGTTCGATCCGCGCTCGCAGACGATCTCGCGCCTCGTCGCACGGCTGTTCAACGCGGGCGGCCTCGATTTCGGTATCCTGTTCGACAGCGAGCGCACGGCCGGCAACGACATTCGCCGCGTGGGCGAGGAAGGACTGTTCGAGGCACTGTTATCCCACAACGGCGCGCAGATGGCGCAGTCGTCCTTCGACTGGATCGTCACCACCGATCCGCATTCGCTGAATACGCTGCGCAACGAATATGGCGGGGCCGTCAGGGACCGCAAGGTGCTGCACTATACCAACGTGCTCGCCGACTGGCTGGAAAGCGGGCGCCTGAAGGTGACGAAACCGCTCGGCAAGCGCGTGACCTATCACGACCCCTGCCATCTCGGACGGCTCAACAAGGAATACGACGCACCGCGACGGGTGCTGCGCGCCATCGGCTGCGAGCTCGTGGAAATGCCGCGCTCGCGCGACAATTCCTTCTGTTGCGGCGCAGGCGGCGGGCGGATTTGGACACCCGATCCGCCGGGCGTGGAAAAACCGTCGCACGGCCGTATGCACGAGGCGGCCGCGCTCGAAAATATCGACATATTCGTAACCTGCTGCCCGAAGGATCTGACGATGTTTGAAGATGCACGAAAGGCAAGCGGCCACGAGGACGACTTCCTGGTCGCCGACATCGCCGAACTGGTGGCCGAGGCGGTCGAGTTGCGGGCGATCCCCGCAAGCCACCTGCCGGAGCTGGTGAACCGCATCGCCGAAAGCCTGGCCGAGAAGGTGACCGCGCGCGTCGTGCCGGAGCTCATCCAGGCGCTTGCCGGCCACTCGGGCCGGCTGTTGGCGGCCCCGCCCGCCCTTCCGGCCGAAGGCTTCACCACCCCGGCCCCGCACCCTCGGACGGCGGACGCCGAGCCGAGCGTTGCCGGCGGATGGTCGGTCGTGCCCGTCGCGCCGGCATTGATTGCCGACTACGATCGCCCGGCCAGGACCGGGGTCCGCGTCCTCGTTGCCGTCAAGCATGTCGGCAAGCTCGGCGACGAGTTCCGCTTCCGCCCCGATGGCCTCGACGTCATGCCCGAGGATCTCGACCATCAGTTGAACGAGTTCGACGAGACCGCGATCGAGGCGGCGCTGCAGCTTGTCGAAGGCTTGGGCGCAGGAGAGGTGGTCGCCGTGACCATCGGCCCGGAAGAAGCCGAACCGTCGCTGCGCAAGGCGCTTGCCAAGGGGGCGCATCGCGGCGTCCGCGTCTGGAGCGAGGCCGCCTCCCCGGCCGATCCGATCGCGGTCGCCGCCTTGCTCGCCGGGGTAGCGTTGCAGGAAGCCGCCGATCTCGTTCTTACCGGCGTCCAGTCGAGCGACTTCGCCAACGGTGCGACCGCCGCCGCACTCGGCGGCGTCCTCGGCTGGTCGCATGCCGCGGTGGTGGTGGAGATGCAATGGGATGGCAGGGGTCGCCTCGACATCACCCGTGAACTGGAGGGCGGCGTTCGCCACCGCCAGAGCCTGCCGGCGCCGGCGGTGCTGTCGATCCAGTCGGGCGCCAACGTGCCGCGTTACGCCACCATGCGCATGATCAAGGAAGCGCGGTCGAAGCCCGTGGCGGAGGCCGCCGTGGAGGCGATCGGCGCGGAGGCGACCGGCCGCCGGGTCGCCGCGATGGATCGGCCGCCGGCCGGC
Organism: Shinella sp. NM-101; assembly: GCF_021401195.1. Lineage (NCBI taxonomy): Bacteria > Pseudomonadati > Pseudomonadota > Alphaproteobacteria > Hyphomicrobiales > Rhizobiaceae > Shinella > Shinella sp. NM-101. The sequence goes on from NZ_JACBFT010000008.1 coordinate 94,600, forward strand.
CAGGCGTCAATGCTGGAAGGGTCCGCGGCCGAGGTCGCCGCACGCATCGCGGCCATCGTCCGCGAGAGGAAGGGAGGGTGAAATGGGTGGAATTCTGGTCCTCGCCGAGCATCTGCGCGGCAATCTGAGCCCGCAGACCGGCGAGGTGATCGGCCTGGCGCGCGAGTTGAAGGCGACGGTCGGCGGACCGCTCGTGGTGGCGGTGATTGCGGACGATCCCGTGCGCTACCATGCGGACCTGGCGCTCGACGGGGTCGACGAGGTGCTGGCGGTGGAGGCCGGCGCGCATTTCGACCCGGCCGTCTACGAGGAGGCGGCCCATCGCCTGGCGCTGGCGGAAAAGCCAAGGCTCGTCATGCTCGGCCACAGCGTGAACGGTATGGGCTTCGGCCCGGCGCTCGCCGTCAGGCTTGGCGGCAGTTTCGTCAGCGACGCCTTCGGAATCGAGGCCGACGGCGGACGGCTTCTGGCGCTGCGCGGCGGCTACGGCAACAAGGTGGTGACGAAGATCGACATCACCGATCCCTGCGTGACGACGCTGATGCTGCGCGGCGGCAGCGGCAAGCCGCCGCCGTCCGGCAGCGCGCTGCTGCGCATCGTGCCGCTCGACCTCCAGCCGGCGGCCGCACATACGGCGGAGCACAAAGGCTATGTCGATCCGCCTCCCGCGGACGTCGACATCACCAGGGCCGAGTTCATCCTCTCGGTCGGCCGCGGCATCCAGGACGAGAAGAACATCGAGCGCTTTCGCGCGCTGGCCGAACGCCTGGGAGCGGCCTTCGGCTGCTCGCGGCCGATCGCCGATTCCGGCTGGCTGCCAAAGGCGCATCAGGTGGGCCTTTCCGGCAAGGTGGCACAGAATTGCAAGCTTTACGTCGCGCTCGGCATTTCCGGTGCCGTGCAGCACCTGCACGGCATGAAGCATGTGGAGACCATCATCGCCATCAACACCGACCGGAATGCGCCGATCTACACCGTCGCGACCTATGGAGCGGCAATCGATGTATTCGAATTCGCCGATGCTCTGGAAAGGGAGTTTAACTAGGCCCGGTGGAAAGACGAAGCCGATGCATGTCCCGTTGGTATTCGACAGAAGCGACATGGAACGTCCCGGCTTGCGATCCCGCTGCCGACATGCGCGCACCCGGCGCGGGAAAGCCATCTGGACAACGAAGCCGGCTGTCGCCCCGAGCTTTCACCCGTCCTCTTTCGCTAAGCGATATACGCTCCGCAAGCACCGAAAGATCAAAGTGTCCGCGCATCGCGAGCCCTTGCAAAGGCAACTCCAGTTTGAGCGGCGCGCGGGTCACGGCCTCTTCCGGCCCTTTGCCATGCGTCCAAGTCCGATGCGCCTGGCAAGGCGCGAAGCTGCAACGAGTAGTTCGGCGCCACCATGGGATAGTTGGAAGGCAATCCCCATTTCCGGCGATATTCGTCCGGCGTCAGGTTGAAGCTCGTCTTGATATGGCGCCGTAGAGACTTGAAGGACTTGCCGTCTTCCAGGCAGATAATGGCATCCGCAGTGACCGACGAGCGGATCGGCACGGCGGGCGTTGGAGGCATGGATACGCCATCCCCGCCCGCTTTCCCGCCCTTGGCGATCCTCGAAAGCTCCCTGTAGGTGCTTTCGATGAGACCAGGCAACTCACTTCGCATAACGACGTGGCACGAGACATAGGCAGTGACGATCTCCGCCGTCCTACAGAGGCAGAAATCATGGCCCTCCTCCTCGCCCGTCGGTGTGCTCTCTTCTTTCGATGCCGTTTCCGCTCCGCTCATCGAACGTCTCCTATCTGGCAAGTGCCCCAGGCCGCGCAGCAGTCAACGGCACCATATGGTCGGCGGATGAGCACACGCGCACCCCGGCCGCTAAGTCGCTGAAGATGAACGTACATCTCCGGAGGCAGGCCGGGACACAGGTCCCGGCCTTGTGAACGAGCGACTGTCGTGCCGAGCGTTCCGTCATCGGTTTCAGCGTGCAAGCCTCGCGCCGGACGGCTTCGTAGCGAAGTCAGTCAAGATTGTCGGTGAGATCGTCCATATTCTCTTGAGATCGCGCTCACCGATGGGGGCTTGCCCGGACTGCGGGCGGCAGAGCCGACGCGTCCAAAGCCGATATTTGCGCCGGCCTGCCGGCCTGCTAATTGGTGGCCGCCGAGTGGAACTGACGATCGTAGCGCGCCGCTTTTGGTGCGACGCTGTCCCATCTTCTGCGAACGGTTCGAGGACTGCGTTCTAGCTCGTTGCGCTCGGCGCACCCAGCAGCTCGATACGATCGTGCATCATCTTGGTCTGGCGCTCGGCGGCCGACCTGCTGCAGCCTTCGCAAACCGTCTCATGGTGCCAGTTAGCAATGATACGCTATTGCGCGTGGTTCGTCGTCGCATCGTTGAACCTAAAGATGAGCTGTCCATCGTCGGCATCGATGACTTTGCCTTTCGGCGCAGCCAAACCTATGGAACGATCGTTTGTGACCTGGAGCGCAGGCGACCCGTCACCCTTCTGCCGTATCGAGCTCTGGATACCTCTCTAGCCTGGCTCGCTGCACACTCTCCGATATCGAAGGTCGCCCGCGACCGTGGCGGTGGGTATGGCGAAGCAATCGCAAAGGCGCCGCCCGACACCGATCGGGTAGCTGATGGCTGGCACCTCATGGAGAGCTCGAACCGAGCGTTTCTGGATGCTGTCGGCAAGTCCATGCGTCAGATCAGGCAGGCGGTCGGCAGCAATGTCATCGACCCCGAGCTTCTAACCTACGCCGAAAAGCTCCAATACGAAGGATACCTCCGTCGGCAGGAAACGAATGAGGCGATCCCGGAGCTGTCAAAGAAGGGGACCTCCATTCGCCAAATTGTTCGGCAAACCGGTCACAGCCGAATGCTCGTTCGCGATGTTCTGCGGGGCCAGCGCTTCGACGTCTTCCTTACGCGACCCAATTCATTGGATAGCCGGCTGCCTTGGCTCAATGGCCGGTGGGAAGAAGGCGCTCGCAACGCCCTAGCGCTCTGCCACGAGATACCAACAAAAGGTTTTGCTGGACAAAGCGGTGTCGTCTCACAGTGGGCTCAAAGTCGACGGTTGGCAGAGAGAGCGAACCAGAGCGGGCTTGCACCAACGCCGTCGGCGCGGGTCATTGCCCGCCTGATGACGGCGGCGCGTGATGATCTGGCGAAAACCGAAGCGATTTTGGTGGCAGCGATCGAAGTGGACGTCCCGGAACTCGTGGTCGCCCGTACAGCTATTGGAGACTTCCAGTCCATGATCCGTGCGAAGGCCGCAGCCAAGCTTGATGAATGGCTCCAGGTGGCAAAGATCAGCCTGGTTGGGTCGTTTGCGGGCGGTGTCGAGAAGGACATTGCCGCGGTTCGGAACGCAATCGTTTCGCCATGGTCAAATGGGCAGACCGAGGGGCAGATCACGCGGCTGAAACTGATCAAACACCAGATGTATGGACGCGCAAAACTCGATCTGCCGCAGGCTCGATTGATCGGCGCGATCTAGCCATTCTACTTCAGCAAAAGTTCGTCAGAGGCAATTCTCAATGGAAATATCAGGCCACGTGGAGTGACCCCCTCGGGCTGGACCGCAGGAAACGAAAAACTGATACGCTCTGTGGGCCTCAATGGGAGAAGGCTCATGAAGTCCCGAGGTCATATCGACGGCATTCGACGCCGTTCAAGTTGCAGCTTTGCCAAGATATCCGAAACGGCGTTATCGGGCGGCGCGACGCACAGCGCACGTATGGCGTTTCGGACAACCTCATCCAATTGTGGCTGACGCAGTTTGATCGCGGCGAACTGAACGATGAGGAGGCTGAGGCCAGCGTCATCGCCGAGTACGAGGCCCACATTGCGGCGCTCGAACGCAAGGTCGGCCAGCTCACGATGGAGCTGGACCTGGTTAAAAAAACTCCTCATCAGCCGATCGCAATGCCAGAACGCGTGAAGGCTGCATGCCGAAGCGACGCAGGAACAACTGGGAGAAATGGCTTGGATTGCTGTAACCGACGGCATTCGCAGCCTGCGTTACGTTCATCTCGCCGCTCTCGATAACACGACGGGCTTCCAGCAGTCGCTGCTCTTTAAGGAAAGCATAGACGGCAAAGCCATAGAGGCTCTTGAAGCCGCATTTCAGCCGCTTCTGCGTCAGCCCCACCTCGCCGGCGAGATCGTCCAGCGTCCACGGACGTGCTAGCTCCGCGATCAGCAGGTCGCGGGCGCGCTGAAGCGGACGGCGGTCGCGCGGCGGGACAGTCTGCGCTGGCGGGGTGCGGCGCATCGCGGCGATGGACGCATTGATGATGTCGAGGGCGCGCGCCTCGAAGGCGAGATCGTCGCTGTCCACCATGGCACTGTCAAACAGCGCGCGTGCAACGGCCAGAAGATCCGGCGGCACCGGCAGCACGCCGACCCAGGTGCCATTGCCGGACGCCATGTGCAGCGCATGATGCTCGTCAAGATTGGCGAGGAGATCACCTGCGCCAAGCTTCTGCCAGAGCCCGATATCGACCCGGATGTCCATCCCCTTGAAGCGGGTGCCGACCGGCACATCGTAAAGCCCGACGGAACCCTGCGGCGCCGCCATCATATAGATGCGGCCCGGCCGGTAGGGGATCGATGACAGCCGCTGCTCGGCGTCGCTGCCCAAAAGCCATCCCTGACCCGAAGCTTCGAACAGAAAGTCGATGGCAACACAGGGCTCCGTCGCGAAGCGGCCGACAAAATCGGCACCGATCACCATGTCGAACACCGAAATGGTGAGGCCCGGTCGCACGCCGAGGATCTTGTAGGCGCCCTCGGTCGATGTCGCGGAGAAACTCGAGTCGGCCGGGCTCGGGCCAAGCACGACCACATCGTCCTGATCGGACTGCGCCAGAGCGCGCTGTTCCACACGGAGATTCATCTGCTCACCAAATAATAGACCCGATCGCAATATCCCTGAACCTGATTACAATAGTCAAGTTTTATACATCAGCCTAGTGAGGTCGCGAATTGCATTGCGAGGGGTCATGTCGACTGCTTTTACGAATTTTGCCGGACGCTCGGCAAGCTGGGCCGTGCTCGGCCTGCTGGCCGGGCTCTATGCCGCCCAGTCCGTCACGGGCTCCATGGTGCAGACGGCCCTGCCCGTCGTGCTGCGCGATGCCAGCATGCCGCTCGACCAGATCGGCTATCTTGCCGTGCTCTTCCTGCCCTGGGCGCTGAAATTCCTCTGGGCGCCGCTGATCGACCGGTTCCTCAGCGAACGCAGCTGGATCCTGCTCTGCCAGTCCGGCATCATCCTTTGCTTCCTCGCCGCCACTGCCCTTCCGCCGCAAACCCATATGGCAGCACTCGCCGCTGTACTGCTTGTCATGGGCGTTTTCGCCGCCACGCAGGATATCGCCACGGACTCCCTCGCCGTCCGGGCTTCCGACGCAGAAACGCGTGGGCTTGCCAGCGGTGCCTCGACGGCCGGCGCCTATCTCGGCTTCCTGATCGGCGGCGGGCTCTGGCTCGTCGTCTACCAGCATGCAGGATGGACGGTTTCCATGGCTGCGATGGCCGGTTTCGTCTGCCTGCTCACCATTCCGGTTTTCCTTTGCAGCAACCTCGCCGGTCCGCGCATGCGGGCCGCGTCCACCGCACAGGCGGTCGGCTTCAGGAAAACGATCCGAAATCGTGCCCTGATGTATGGCCTCGCCTTCCTCGTCGTCTACCAGATTGGCCTTCGCATGGGCTCGGCGCTGACCGGCCCCTATCTGGTCGACAAGGGCATCGCACTGGATACGATCGGCCTGCTGCGCGGCGCCGGCGGCGCTGTCGCAGGCTTCATCGCCTCCTCGCTCGGTGCACTCCTTGTACAGGCGGCAGGGAGTACACGGTCGATCGTCATCGCCGCGATCCTCAATGCCCTGCTGCTTCTCGCCCTTGCCGCTACAGAATTTACCGGCGTGGCCACGCCGACGCTCGCGCTCGGCATCCTCCTGGTGCAGGTCGGTGCTGCCGCCTTCTCCTTCGTCGCACTCTACGCGGCCATGATGAACTGGTGCAACCCCGAGCAGACGGCGACGGACTTTGCAGCACTCCAGAGCATCGATGCGATCCTCGCCATTGGGGCTTCCTCCGTGGCCGGCGTGCTCGGCAATGCCTTCGGCTATGGCTGGCTGTTTGCCGCCTCGGCCCTCTTCATCCTCGCCGCCATCGTCCTCGCGCCCCGCACACTCGGCGCCTCCGCGAAGGCGTCACAGAATTTTGCACTTCCAGAAAAGGTATCGGAACCATGATGCGTCACCGCTTGCCCGGCGTTTTCCTCCTCGCCCTTGCCGCCAGCCTCTCCCCGCAGATCTCCGCGGCGCAAGACACCGCCGAGACCTCGACGCTCGAACCGATCATCATCACCGCAACGAAGCGCAGCGAGGACTATTTCCTGCTGCCGTCCGCGACGGACATTGCCAATGCCGACGAGTTACTGACGCGCGATATCGATACGGTGGCCGATCTAGACCGTATCTTCCCCGACGTGAACATCCGTTCGCGCTCCAGCCGCACCTATGCCAACTTCACCATTCGTGGCCAGGCCTCGCTCGATTTCTATAATCCGAGCACGCAGGTCTATGTCGATGGCCTGCCGCAGGACAGCTTCAACCTGACCCGCTCCCTGCCGGGCGAACTCGAAAGCGTCGAGTTGCTCTATGGTCCGCAGGGATCGCTCTATGGCCGCGGTGCAATCGGCGGCGTCATCAATATCGTCACCCGCAAACCCGATAGCGAGGCACGCATCGGCTTTGATGCCGACCTCACGGATCAGGGCGCCGGCGGCACTTTCCATGCCAGCACGCCGATTATCGACGACGTTCTCTATGGTGACGCGAACTTTTCCTTCCTGAACGGAAACGATACCTACACAACAATGACCGGCGAAGATGTCGGCGGCACGCGGGACGTCAACGGCCAGGTCCGCCTGCGTTATGCGCCGACGGACAGCCCCTGGGACGTGACCGTCTCGGCGGGCCGAGGCCATGTGTCCTCGACGGAGGAGTACTTCGTCCTGGAATCGATGCTGAAAGATCGCATCGCCTACCCCGCACCGTCGCAATATGATCTCGACACCTGGAACTTCGGTATAAACGCCGCTTACGATCTCGGGTTCGCCACGGTTACGGCTTTGACGGGCTACCAGAAAAGCGATCTCGACCGCACGGTCTTCGGCACCTACACGCCGGAACGGCAGTGGACGTTGAGCCAGGAACTGCGCATCGCCTCCAATCCAGACCAGGGCAGCCCGATCGACTATGTGGCCGGCCTCTACTACCAGCATCTCGATTTTACGCGGAGCGTGCCGGTTGCGAGCCAGACGTCGCAGCAAAAGATCGATTCCTATGCGCTGTTTGGCGATCTGACCTGGCATCCCACCGACCGGCTCGACATCTCGCCCGGTCTGCGCCTGGATTATGAACATGCGGCGGCCGAAGCGGCCGGCGGCGTGAATTTCAACGACGACAACAGCTTTACCGCCCTTTCGCCGAAGCTGGGCGTCAGCTATGGCTTGAGCGACGAATGGCGCGCCTATGGCCTTCTCAGCACCGGCTTCAAGGCGGGCGGCTTCACGCGCAATGTCACCTCCACCAACAACGCCTTCACCTACGACCCCCAGCACACCTACAACGGCGAAGTGGGGCTGAAGTATCGCGACGAAGCCGGCACGCTGGAGGCGCAGCTCTCCGCCTACTACAACATCACCAAAGACTATCAGATGTTTGTCGATGTGCAGCCGTGGCAATACCTGCAGAATGTCGGCGAGGTCATGTCCAAGGGCATCGACCTGAAGGTACGCGCTAAGCCCACCGAAGAACTCGGCATCACCGTGGGCCTTGCCTACAACCACACGCGCTTTACCGACTACAAGAACCCGGCAACACCCGGCACCGACCTGACCGGCAACACTGTGCCCTATGCTCCTGAGTTCACGGCAAACCTCATGTTGGACTATCGCGTCGAGATGTCCAACGGTCGCGGAGCGCTCGTTCCCTATGTCGGTCTCACCTATGTCGGCAAGCACTATTTCGACGAGACCAACACGATCGGGCAGAAGGGCTATGCGCTGGCGGATGTCGGCGTGAAGTGGGAAATCGACGAAAAGGTCACGGCCGAAGCCTTCGTCACGAATGTCTTCGACAAGACCTACACGACCTATGGCTTCCAGTATCCCGGCCTCGGCAATCTCTACCAGCTCGGTCAGGGTCGCACGATCGGCGGCCGCATCAACATGACGTTCTGAGGAGGCCCCATGCGTATCCTCATTGTCGGCGGCGGGCCTGCGGGCCTGACCTTTGCCGCCTGCCTGCTGCGCCATGGCATCGAGCCCGTCATTGTGGAAAAGGCCCCGCGCGGCCGCACTGGCGGTTATTCCATCGGCCTCCATGTCAACGGCTGGCGCGTCGCGGAGAAGCTTGGTCTTGTCGAGGCGTTTCGCGCGAAGGCCATGCCGCTCGGTCCCGCACACCACCTGGACAAACGCGGACGCAAGCTCTTCTCCTACGACTACCGCGTGCTGGCGAAGGCGGCGGAGGGCCGCCTCCTCGCCGTCATGCGCAACGACTTCCAGGAGATCCTGAATGATGCGGTCGAGGGGCAATGCCCTGTCCACTACGAGACCACGGTTACGGCGCTCGAAGATGACGGCACCGGTGTAACCGCCACATTCTCCAACGGTAATCGCGACCGCTTCGACCTCGTCATCGGCGCAGACGGCTATCGCAGCGCCGTCCGCGCCCTGGCCTTCGGCCCGCACAAGGATTTTCTCCGACCGCTCGGCTACCGCGCCAGCGCCTGGCGTGTGCCGCTGGCCAAGCCACTCGGTGCGAGCTTCGTCGGCATGATGGATATCGACCACCAGGGCGGTCTCTACGCTGTCGGCGACGGCACGGCGGCCACCTTGTTCTGCTGGCGGGACGAGCGGACGGATCGCCTCGATCCAGAGGCACGCCGCGCCATTCTCCAAAAGGAATTCGGCGATTGGCCCGAACCTGTCGCCTCCGCCCTCACCTCCGCAATCGACTGGGACGACGCCTTTTTCGACACGGTCTCACAAATCGAGGTCCCGAAATGGTCGAAGGGTCGTATAGCGCTGCTGGGCGATTCCGCCTGGTGTCTGACCTTTCTGGCGGGACAGGGAACGTCGACGGCTATGGCCGGCGCGTACATTCTCGCATCGGAACTCGCGAGAAAAAGCCTTCCGGAAGCGCTCGATAGCTACGAGGCGCGCATGCGGCCGCTGGTAACGAGGATGCAGGCGGTCTCGCGCAAGATCGGTGGCCACTACATTCCGCAGAGCACCTTCGGCATGCGTATGCAGTCGTGGATCCTGCCGATCATGCTGTCGCCGCTCCTTATCCGGTTCACGTCGAGCCGGCTGGCGGCACCCCCGGTGGAACTTGACTGAGCCCTCCGCCACCTCAGTCACAAGCACGCTGGCACGAGACGTGGAGCGATAACCACCTTCGAGCGCTTGCTGAAAGCGCATATCAAAACAGCAGGGCTGAAAATCAGCCCTGCGCTATCTTCCAGCGGCGCATTTCGGCCGAACGCATCCACAGCCGCTGGTAGGTCCGCGACGAGGCCAGCAGGGCTTCGTGGCTGCCGCTGGCCTCAATCCTTCCGCCGTCGAGAAGCACGATCCGATCCGCCGCAACGATCGAAGGAAGATCGTGGGCGATGACGAAAAGACTACGGCCGACGGCAAGGGCTGATATGGCGCGCTGGATCGCCTCTTCGTTTTCCGGATCGAGCGCTGACGTCGCCTCGTCTAGAATGACGATCGGCGCGTCCTTCAGGATCGCCCGGGCGATGCAGATCCGCTGGCGCTCGCCGCCGGAAAGCCGGGCACCGAGCGCACCAACGCGGGTCCGGTAACCGAGCTCGAAGCCCATGATCGCGTCGTGTATCGCAGCAGCTCTGGCGGCGGCCTCCACCTCTACATCGGTAGCAAACGGCCTGCCGACGCGGATATTGTCCGCAATGGTTTCATCAAACAGCAGGGCCTCCTGGAAGACCGGGGCGATCACTGCGGCGAGCGCCCGGCTGTCCATATCGCGGATATCCTGACCGCCGATCAGGATTCTGCCGCGATCCGGCTCCCAGAATCGCATGAGGAGTTGCATGCAAGTGGTCTTTCCGCTGCCATTGGCACCGATGAAAGCCGTCATGTCTCCCTGCGTCGCCGTGAACGAGATGTCCGCCAGAGCGGGCGCCGTTCGTCCCCGATGCGTGAAGGTGATATTTTCATAGCGTACGTCGAAGGTCCCGGGGCGAACCTCCCGGCCTACCGGAGGTAGCGGAACGGCGAGAAGCGCACCGACATTCTCGCGGCCGATCCGCGCAAGCTCCATCATGGCCGAAAGACTGGCAAAGTTTCGCGCCGGAACTGTCGCACAGACCACCAGAAGCGCCGAGATTGCGAGCCGGACAGCGTCAACGCCCGATGCATCGCCGAAGGTAAGAACCGCCAGGAAAATCGCAAACGCTGCCGCGAGGTCGATCACCATGCGAAACAGCACGGCAAGCGGTGTGACCTTGCGCACGCCGCGCCATGCGCCATCCCGCAGGCGCTCGACGGCGCGGCCGAAAACGCCGCTGGCATCCGCGCCATCGGCAAAAGCCCGCAGCACGGTAACCCCTTCGGCCTGCTCCTGCAGCACCAGCGACACCTCCGCCAGGCTGCGCGCCCGGCGTTCCAGCCCCACGGCAAGCCTGCGCCGGGCAAGGAGAAGAAGCGCCAAGCCCACTGCCATGCCGAGGACGGCCGACAATCCGGTAATCGGCCATACGACAACTGCGCCAGCGAGACAAATGGCAAGTGCAGCGGCGTTGGCGGCGATTTCCGGGCGCGTATGGGACGCATGGTTTTCCAGCCAGAGAACGTCCTCGGAGACGGCCTGCATGACCTTTGCGCCGCCGACGGCACGAAATGCACCGAGTGGCATGCGCACAAGGTGGCCCAGAATGGTGCGCCTCATGCCCACCCCGCCGTCATAGGCAAGCGCATAAAGCCGGCGTGAGGCGGGCCACAGCAAAAGGCGGCGCAGAAGGGCAATTCCGAGAAGAGCGACGATGCACCAAAAGGCCGCAGGGGCTGGATCTGCGTCGATCGCCTGCCACAGGAAAAATGCCGCGACGACCGGCTGGGCACCGAGCAGAATGCCATCGGCCACACGGCCGACCAGCCCTGCATCACCCACGGAACCGAAATCAGGAAGGCTGTCGTGCACGCCCATCAAACAGCTCCAGGCATTCGAAGAGTGAAGGATCGAGCGGCGGCATGCGAGCGCCATTGCCGCGCATAGGCCCCGTCCAAGGCCATAAGGGTATCGTGCGAGCCGCATTCGGTGATCCGCCCGCCCTCCAGATAGACGATACGATCGAAGTGGCGCACGGAAGACAGGCGGTGGGCGATGGCGATCACCGTCCGACCCGTAGCCAGCGCATTCAGGGCCTGCTGGATCTCGTATTGCCCGTCAGGGTCCAGATAGGCTGCCGCCTCGTCGAGAACGAGGATGGGCGCATTCTTGAGAAAAGCGCGGGCAATCGCGATCCGCTGCCTCTGTCCTCCGGACAAGCCCTCTGCCCGATGCAACACCGTGTCATAGCCAGCCGGCAGCGCGCGGATGAAGTCGTCCGCCCGGGAAAGGCGCGCGGCCTCGGCAATCTCCGCGTCGCTTGCCCCAGGACGCCCGATCGCTATGTTGGCGCGGATCGTTTGGGAGAACAGGAAGTTTTCCTGAAATACCGCGGTGAACCTCTCGGCAAGATCGGCTTGCGGAAAAGAGCGGATATCGCGTCCGCCAAGCGTGATACGCCCGGTATCGGGATCGAAGAAACGCAGAAGAAGCCGGGCGAGTGTCGACTTGCCGGAGCCGCTCGGCCCGACAAAGGCGATCTTCTGGCCGGCCTCGATGTCGAGATCGACGTCTTCGAGCATGAAACCCGTGCCATAGGAAAACCCAACCTTATCGAAACGAATACTCTCGCCCCCGGCAGCCGCGCTTTCGAGCAACGGCAGGTCCGGCAATCGGAGCAAGGCGTCGACGCGGACAAGCGATGCCTCCTGAATCCGGAGGCGCCCCATCGCGCCGAAGAGACGAGCGCCGATGGAGGACAGGAAGAAAGCCCCCAGCAGAAAGAATACCAGAACGGCGATGCCATCCGGCAACGCATAGAGCCAGAGCCCCAGCGGGGCGACGAGCAGGAGGCTGGACGTCGTGGCTAGGAAAAACCAGTTCGTCCCTGATGCAGCAAAGGCAAGCCACCGACCCACGGCATCTCCCAGTTCCTCAAATGCGCCCTCCGCCCGGCGCAAATTCTCAGGCGCTATGCCATAGGCCTTGATGACGGGCACCATGCTGACAGCTTCCTGCAGGGCTGTGTCCACCCCCGCCTGCGCGGCGACGAAGCGTGCCGACAGACCACCGTCACTGCGCAGAATGAATGAGAAGATGAGGAAGCCGGCAAGGACCGGCAAGGAAACGGCCAGCGCCAGACGCCAGTCAACAGCCAGCATGGCGAGGAGGATGAAGAGCGGCGCCACGAGGGCGGTAACCAGATCAGGGATCAGATGAGCGATGCCGTCCTCGATGCGCTCGACATCCTCCATAAGCGTGCGGCGAAGCTCGGCTGCATCAACGCGCTGGATGGCGCCAAGGGGCGCGGACCATAGCTTCCGGCCGATGGCAAGCCTCGTTTCCGCCTGGATATCGATCGCCGCGCGATGCGCAAGAAGGTTGGAGGCCGTTTGCAGAATGCAGGACAGGAATACCGAGCCCAAAAGGCCGGCGGACCAGAACAGCGCCCCACTCCGATCCACGGCGACCAGTGCGCCCACGGCGAGCGCGACCAGCGCCGCACCACCCGTTTCCAGGGCCGTGGAGATGGTCGCGAGCGCCATGATGATCCCCATTCGGCCACGCCGCCCCTGTGTGAGCGACCAGAGCCGACCGGCAGCGCCCTTTCCCGCCGCGTCGATCTCCTGTCCTGCCGCGCCCGGCACGCCTGCCTCAGTCCCGCTCATCGGACGCTCAGAACTTGACCTTGAAGCTGCCGCCGAAAGTCAGCGGATCGCCAGGAGAGACTAGCTTTCCGGTGCCGAGATCGGTGGCGACGATACGATAGTCGACATCGCCGATATTCTTGGCGAAGACATAGGCCGCATAACGGTCGTTCTCTAGCCCGGCATAGGCGTCCACGAGGCCGTAGCCCTTCTGGCTGATCGTGTTCTGGACATCGAAATAATAGCTGGAACGATAGCGATAGTTCACGCCGACCTTGCCGACGAGGTCGTCCCATCCGGTATCCCATTGATAGGTGACACCCGCTGCGGCGGTGAAGCGCGAAACGAACTGCTGCTGGTTGCCGCTGACATCAACCGTGCCGGAACCGTTGAGCGCCCGCGCGTTGCGATAGTCCTTGTAGGTCGCATCCGCATATCCGGCTCCAGCCGTAAGCGTCCAGTGATCGTCGAGATCGTAGGCGACCGACAGTTCGCCACCCCGGGATTCGCTGCGTGGAGCATTGGAAATCGGCGTTGCACCGGTCAGCGCATTAAAGCCTTGAACCTGTTGGTCGCGCCAATCGATGTAGAATATGGACGCCTCCACCTTAAGCCGGTCGTCGAGCGCTGCCGACTTCAGGCCGAGCTCGTAGCTGACGATGCGCTCGGAATCGTAGGCCCCCTCGTCTCCGAGACCGACGAAGCCCGAGTTGAAGCCGCCCGACTTGTAGCCGCTGGAAATGCCGCCATAGAGATCCAGCCCATCCATCGGCTCGAACTGCAGGCCAATGCGCGGCGTGACATAGGCTTCGGACAGCTTCGCGCTGTATCCCGGCGCAAAGGCCCCCGTCAGGCCGAGAAGCTGCGCCGTGGCATTGGCGTTGAAGTCATAATCGAAGGTCTTTCGATCATGGCCAACACGCAGGCCGCCAAACAGTTTCCACTGGTCGTTCAGGGCATAGGTGCCGTCCGCGAAGGCGGAGAGCGAAACCGTATCCGTATCGCCGCGGGTCGAAAGCGTCGCCTCGCCACCCGTGAAGGTGCTGTTGGCACCATAGACACGCGAGGCCTGGGAAAATTCGCCGTAGAGACCGGCGACCCAGTTCAAGCGTTCGTTGTCCTCGGAGACGTAGCGCACCTCCTGCGACCACTGGCGATAGCGGCCATCGAACGGGTTGTCCGCGCGGTAACGGAAATCCGTGAAGCCCATGGACTGGAAAAGCGCGTCATAGGCGGCGAAATAACCGAGCGGGAAGCCATTGCCGCCTACCTCCACAGCGCTTTTCTGGAAGCCGGTGATCGAGACGATCTTGTCACCATTGTCGAGCCGATAGGTCATCTGGCCCGAAGCGGTGGCGAGGTCGCTATCGATGCGGGTCGGGTCATCGACAGCGACACCGCGTCTGCCCTTCAGGAAATCCGCCTCCGGCATGCCGAACATCTCGCCGTCCAGCACCTGGCGTTCGATATCGACGATGCCGAGAAATTCCAGATTGTCGGTGATGCCCCCGGCGATGCTCAGGCGGCCATGCACGTCCTTGCCGCCGCCGAGATCGCTGCCATCCACCGTCGAATGAAGGAAGCCGTCCGTCTTGGAGGTCGAGAGAGCACCGCGCACCGCCCAGCCATTGTCACCGATCGGCGTGTTGAAGATGCCCGTCGTTCCAAGCGTGCCGAACCGGCCAAAGTCCACGCCGATTTCGCCGCCGGTATGATCCGGATCGGGAAGGTTGGAGATGATGTTGACGGAGCCGGCAATGTTGTTGCGGCCATAGAGCGTTCCCTGAGGACCACGCAGGATTTCGATGCGATCGACATCGAGCAGCGTGCCGCTATGGGCCTGCGCATTGCCGATACCCACGCCGTCAACATAGATGCCGACGGACGGGTCGCTCTCGATGAGGGCGGAACCGACACCGCGGATGGCCGTGAAGGAGGTGTAGAGCTTCGCCGTGACCGCCCCTGTCTGGGCATTCGGCTCGGCGGCGATTGCATCCTCGCGGCGCTTCGTCTTGCGCAGCGAGAGCGTTTCGCCCGTCTTCACCGCGATGCTGGCCGGCACGTCCTTGCTTTCGGCCTTGCGTTTTTGCGCTGTCACGATGATCGGCTCCAGGGCCGTTGCCTGGGTGGCCTCCTGAGCAAGAGCAAGAACAGGCAGGCTGACGCCAGCCAGAAGCGCGGCAAGGCCGATGGCGGTCTTCATTGATTAATCCTCGAACCCGATTTGGCGCGGATTATCATCATGGCGGGCGGGAGGGTCGAGGCGATCGGCTTATGCGTTTCGACAAAAAGCTTACGATTTTTATCCAGTTTAAAATCGTTCAAGATTTCAATCGGCTAGGCGGGTAGCTGAAATGCTTCGTAAAGGCGGCGGTGAAGTTCGCCGGGTGTTGGTAGCCGGCCTTGTAGGCCGCTTCGGCAATGCTCAATCCATCACGCAGGATGGCATTGCGACCGATCAGGAGTCTCCGTTCGAGAAGATATTCCCGCGCACTGGCGCCAAAGGCGCGCTGGAAATCCTGCTTGAGCTTGCTCTGGCTGATGGCGAAGCGGGTGGCGAGCGCGGCAAGGGAATCGATTGCCGCGGCATTGGCGTCGATATGCCGCCGGATTTCCAGCATGCGCTCCAGCGATTTCGCCGTGAGGCCAGCCGTCACGGCAACGTCGGACGGGCGGAATGCCTCGGCAAGGAAGCCGAGCAGGCTCATTGCGCTGGCATCGAGATGCACGTTGACGAAGGCGCCGACGGCGGATGGATTGAGCACCGACCACGCGATCTGCCGAAGCCGCGCGTCCAGCGGATGCCGACGGATCATGACGGGCTGGCGCATGGCACGCTGCATGGCCTCGAAGGTCGGATCATCCTTCATGGAAGAAAGGTTATGCTCTGCCCAGGTGGGGGTCAGGAGCAACTCCACGACGCGCACGGGCTGGTCGGGGTGGATGGTCATGCTAGTCGACTGGCTCTCGCCGGTGGAGGTGATCCATACCTCGTCCGGGCAGAAACCGCCCTCGATGCCCTCGGTCGTGTTGGTCGCATAGCCTTCGAGCACGACCGACAGGCAGATCGCGGGAAAGGTCCGGCTCTGGTAGGCAAGCGGCTGCTCCAGCGAGAGATCGGTAACGCCGAGGAACATGCCGGGGCCGACTTCGCGCCAGCGTCGCGAATCGACCTGCATTTCCGCCGGCTCCGCGATTGTCGCGGCAGCGGAAGGCTCGCCTCCGCACGAAGCGATTTCTGCCACGGCTCACCCTCCCTCGCCAAATCACAGCCCAAGTCGACGACCATTAACATGACTTAAATAGTCATGTTAATGGTCGTCGACGTAACCGGCTGAGAACCGTGTGACAAGTGGGAATGTGAGCAAACAAGACGATCGTGAAAACAGGCCAAATCGCGTCCACGGCCTGGCTGGTCGGTACGTCGCGATATCAGCATCCCTTTCTGTCAATGCAGAGGAAACCGAGCAGAATGCCGTGGCGCGGCTTTTCGAGAAGTGACATCGGCGAGATCGGCAGCAGCGTCGTGCTAGCCCGGCAGGCTCCTTCGGCGATCTCGATCTTGGCAAGATCATGGGCTCGGCAAGCAGAAATTCGAACCGGGCGACAGGAAGAAATCTCTTTGCAGGATCATAGCATTCAGCTTCCGAGACTACGTTTGCGGTCGAAAAAATACCTTGAAAGCGCAGACGATCAGGCGCTTTGCAAGTTTCGGAATATTCGATCGGATTCTCCTTGGACGGACCATGGCCGCATAACTCCGCCAAGGCTTTCGCCAACGGCCAGGCCCGCCTGAATCGCATCCTCGTGGAAACCGGATCCGAAATAGGACCCGCAGAACCAGGTATTGGCTTCCCCCTGCAGCGACCATAGCTGCCTTTGCGCAGCAAGCGTCGCGGCGTTGAAGAGAGGATGCTGGTAAATTCCGCGCCAGATCACCTTGTCCTCGGCGGGGGCGTGTAACGGGCTAAGCGTGACGAAGCACGGACGAGGATCTGAAATCCCCTGCAACCGGTTCATCCAGTAGGTGACACAGGGCTTGCGCATTACCGCGCGGTCACGTCCGGATTGGGCGAGGTAATTCCAACTTGCCCAGACACGCCTGCGGCTCGGCATCAAGGTTTCATCGCGGTGGAGGACCGTCTCATTGTCGCCATAGGCGAACGCACTCAACAGCTCGGCCTCGCGTGGGGAGCGGTCGGCAAGCATCGCCAGCGCCTGGTCGGCATGAGCGCCGATCACGGCGTGATCGAACCATTCGGCCTCGGCGCCGCCCACAGAAATCTCAACCGCGCCGTTGACGCGGCGAATGGCCCTGACCGGCGCGTTGGTCCGAATCCTGTCGCGGAATGGCGCCGTAAGACGCTCGATATAGGCACGGCTGCCGCCATCGACCGTTCGCCAGATCGGCCGGCGTACGAATTTCAACAAGCCGTGGTTCTCGCAGAAGCGCACGAAGGAAAGCGCCGGATAGTTGCCGATCTCAAGTGCCGGTGTCGACCAGATCGCAGCCGCCATCGGATAGAGGTGATCTTCTCGAAATGCCTGCCCGAAGCCGGCGCTGTCGAGATAGTCGTCGAGGCTTACCGAAGGATCGAGTTCGCGCACGCCGCTTGGTGCCTGGCGGTAGAAGCGCACGAGGTCGCGCAGCATCGACCAGAAGCGCGGGCTCGCCAGATTGCTGCGCTGGGCGAAAAGACCGACAAGGTTCGTGCCCGCATATTCCAGCTGCCCGCCGTCCATCGACACGGCAAAGGACATCTCCGACGCCTTGGTCGGCACATCGAGATGTGCAAATAGAGCCGTGAGATTGGGATAGGTCATTTCATTGTAGACGATGAAGCCCGTATCGACCGGAGCGCCGCCGGCATCCACCGTGTGAGAGTGGCCACCGATGCGGTTGTCCGCCTCGAAAACGGTCACATCGTGGCGCTGCGACAGCAGCCACGCCGCAGACAGACCGGCGATGCCCGTACCGACAACCGCGATTTTGAGTGGCCGACCCGATTGAGGAAAATGGCGCATGACGATCCTTTTGCGGCTTTCGAACTCTGGACAACTATCTGTATCCTCTACGAGCGCGGGAATCTGACGGATCACTGCGAAGGACCGATTTCTTGGAGTGTGATCCGCTTACGAAACTGCCGCGTAGAAGGACGCATGAATGAAGTTTTCAGCCCGATACAGATTGATCGCAAACCAGATGTGCCGACAGGACGGCGGCTTGCCGTGGTGAGTTCAAGGGACACACAAAGCCCCCCCTCGCCCGGTGCACTTGTTGAAATGATGCTGAAGGTCGCGCAAGGTCGGGATCGTCAGGCTTTCGCCCTTCTGTTCCGCTACTTCGGGCCGAAGCTGAAGACCTTCTTCCTGCGCTGGACGATGTCGTCCGCAGCCGCGGAGGATCTCGTTCAGGAGACGATGCTGACCGTCTGGCGCAAGGCATCATATTTTGATGCGGAACGCGCGGGGGTCGCGACCTGGATCTTTACGGTCGCGCGCAACATTCGCATTGACCATCTGCGACGGCAGAGGGATCCGTCGGCCCTGCCCCCGGATCCTGAAAACGCGGCGGATACGGTCGAGGACGGAATACTCGGCGCCGAGCGCGATGCGCGGGTACGCGACGCACTGACCGCGCTCTCGCCCGAACAACAGACGATCATCCGCCTCTCGTATTTCGTTGAGAAATCGCAGACTGAAATCGCCGATGAATTGGGTATCCCGCTCGGCACCGTGAAATCTAGAACACGCCTCGCCATGAACCGGCTTCGCGGGCTGCTGGAAGACAAATCATGACCACCACACATCACGCAACCGACGAGACCTTGATGCGCTATGCCGCCGGCACGCTTGCCGCCGCGCCCGCCATCGTCGTCAAGGCGCATCTGGCAAGCTGCCCGGCCTGTCGCGTCCGCATCGGCGAATATGAAGCGCTGGGCGGAGCGCTCCTGGAGGAAACGGAACCGACACAGATGTCGGCAACCGCACTGAACGACGTACTCGCCATGCTCGATGACGAGGATGCCGCCCCCACCCTCCTCGCACCGCCGCCGCTGGCACCGGCGGAGATTGAAGGCATTCGCCTGCCGGACGCCTTGCGCGGCTGCGAAATCGGACGCTGGCGCTGGATCGGGCCTGGCATGAAGATGAGCCGGGTCGGCGTGCCGCAGGATCCGGACGCCAATCTCATCCTTCTCAAGGTCGGCCCTGGCCGCGCGCTCCCCGACCACGGGCATGTCGGCACCGAGTTCACCTACATCGTGTCGGGATCGTTTTCCGACCGGTTTGGAACGTTCCGTCCAGGCGATCTTGCTGAAATGAACGAGGACGTCGAGCACCAGCCGATCGTCGATAAAGACGGCGAGTGCATCTGCCTCGCCGCCCTGGAAGGCAAGATGCGCTTCAAGAACGTCATCGGCCGCATGCTTCAGCCGATCTTCGGGATCTGAACCATGTCGGCGGCGGCGCTCTTCCTTCTTCTGGCCGCCGCTGTCTCGCTGGGCATGACAGCCGTCTGGTTCGCGGTCATGAAGGGGGCAGAATCCGGCTGGGTCGATACCGTATGGTCCTTTCTCGCGGGCTTGGCCGGCCTCGCCGCAGCACTTGTTCCGGTTTCAGGCTGGGAGGGCGATTGGCAGCGGCGCCTTCTCCTGGCAGCGGTGGCCGCGCTCTGGTCTTGTCGTCTTGGCCTCCATATTCTGCGGCGCACGCTGAAGGGCGGTGAGGATCCTCGCTACGCGAAACTCAAGGAGGAATGGGGCGAACGCTGGCGCTGGCGTCTCTTTCTGTTTCTGCAGATCCAGGCCGCCGCCGCGCTTCTCCTCACCACGACGATCTTCGCCGCGGCACGCAACCCCGCCACGGGCTGGCAATGGAGCGATATTGCCGGCATTGCGATCATGCTCATCGCCGTCGTCGGGGAGGGCATCGCCGATGCTCAGCTGGCGCGGTTTCGCGGTGACGACGTCAACAGGGACAAAGTTTGCGATATCGGGCTCTGGGGCCTGTCGCGTCATCCCAACTATTTCTTCCAGTGGCTCGGATGGGTTGGTTATGCAGTCGTGGCTATCGGCCCTGCCGGCGGTTGGGGCTGGGGTTGGCTGGGGCTTGCAGGCCCCGCCCTGATGTATTGGCTGCTGGTGCATGTTTCAGGGATTCCGCCGCTTGAAGCGCACATGATGCGTTCGCGCGGCGCCGCCTTCACCGCTTATACCAGGCGCGTCAACGCCTTCTGGCCGGGCGCGCAAAAACGGGAGCAGACGACATGAACCTTGCCGTGACCGCCATCACCGCCGCCGAGCGGCTGCCCTTACCCGATCATGCCCTGCGCTTCGGTATCAGCCGGCTCGTCGGCCGCACGCGCCGGCTACTGGCGGAGGGGACCGGTCCGACGGACCGGGACTTTGCGCGCTCCATGAGCGACTGGCCCATCGCCGTGCACACCGCGGACACCAATGCCCAGCATTACGAAATTCCCGCGGCATTCTTCTCGCTGGTGCTCGGCCCGCGCCGCAAATATTCATCCTGCCTTTATGCCTCGCCCGCCACGACACTCGCGGAGGCGGAAATCGCGGCCCTGGAAGAGACATGCCTTCACGCGGACCTCGCCGACGGGCAGGACATCCTCGAGCTCGGCTGCGGATGGGGTTCCCTCTCGCTTTTCATGGCAGAGCGCTTTCCGTCCGGTCGCATCGTCTCCGTTTCGAATTCCTCGTCGCAGCGGATCTATATCGAGGCGGAGGCCAAGCGCCGCGGTCTTCGCAATCTGAGCGTGATCACCGCCGACATGAACACTTTCTCACCGGTCGGCACCTTCAACCGCATCGTGTCGGTGGAAATGTTCGAGCACATGTCCAACTGGCGCTCCCTGCTCAAGCATGCACGCGGCTGGATCCGCGACGACGGCCGGCTTTTCCTGCACGTCTTTTCGCATCGCAAGGCGGCCTACCGCTTCGACCATACCGACAAGGCGGACTGGATTGCGCAGCACTTCTTCACGGGCGGTGTCATGCCCAGCCACGGACTGGTTCGCGAATTCGACGACAGTTTCATTGTCGAGCGGGACTGGCGTTGGAACGGCAAGCACTACGAGCGCACCGCGCGGGACTGGCTCGACAATTTCGACCGAAACCGCGAGGCGGTCCGCTCCATCTTCGAGGCGACCTACGGCAAGGACGCATCCATCTGGATGCGGCGCTGGCGGATGTTCTTCCTCGCCACGGCCGGGCTCTTCGGCCATGCCGATGGGGAAGAATGGGGTGTGAGCCACTACCGCCTCAGCCCTGCCGGCATGGGCCAGTGATCTTCCTCCTCAAACGCCTCGCCGCGATGGTGCGGGCCTATGCGCACCACCCCGACCCGCGTGTCGCTGCAGTGAACGTGATTTCCTTGCTGGTCGCGTCGAACCAGCCCTTTTACCCGCTCTATGTCTGGTGGCTGGTGAGCGCCGAGATCACCGCCGCCTGGTTCACGTTTCTGTCAACGCCGTTCTTTCTAGCCGTGCCGGCCGTGGCGCGCCGGAATGATGTGGCAGGGCGGGCTCTGCTGCCGCTGGCGGGGATCGGCAATACCGTGCTTTCGGCATGGCTCTTCGGCACGGCCTCGGCGGTTGAAATCTTCCTTGTTCCATGCGGGGTCATCGCGCTTCTGCTGTTTCGTCCGCGGGAGCGCGTCGTCGCCCTCGCGCTTGCGATGCTGGCCTTCGGCGTTTTCCTTTTATTGCACAATGCCTATGGTCTGCCGCTCGCGCGGTATGACGCAGCGCAATACGCCGCCCTGGCGCGGCTCAACCTCGTGAGCGCAGGCATGCTTACTGCCTTCGTCGCCATCCTGTTCTCAGGGGTTCTGGCGCAGGCTGAACGGTCAGCCGATGCGGCTCGCCACGAGAAATCCGGCTGATGCGCCTGTCGCGGTAACGAAGGACCCCCAGGGAATATCGGCGAGCGTGACGGAAAGAGGCCAGTCCCTGAGCGTCGCCTGGTTGGTGAGGTCATAGGTCGCGTAAGCCACCAGACCGAGGATCGCACCATTCAGCGCAGCCTTGCCGAGCCCGCCCCCGTCGAGCGCGGGCATCACGGCGAAAAACACGATGCCGGCAACATAGATGAGATAGAAGACAATGGCCGGCGCCAGATGAAACTGCGGCGCCAGCTTGTCGCCCAGGAGCGGCCGATACAGCATATCCGCCATAGTGGAGAGCCAGATGGCATCGACAATCAGAAAGGCGATGCCGGTCGCCAGATAGGCGATGACGATAGGTTTCATACCGATGTCTCCCAGGACGTTTCTCGACATTTCTACGCCTTTGTCGCTCCGACGGATCACTTCGGGTGAACCGATCCGCCCGCGCGTGCGTATTCAACGAAAAGCAACGAGGATGGACCGATGAGGATAGCCGTTCTGACTGCATTTTCCGCCCTGATGCTGACTGCCGCGGCGTCCCACGCGCAGCAGTCAGCCGATCCGAGCGGCATCTGGCTGCGCGACGACGGGAACGCGCGTGTGCGCATTGCGCCATGCGGCAGCAATATATGCGCCACCAATCTCTGGATCCGGGATACCAGCAAGGGCGAAGAGGCCGGCGACCGCCTGATCATGTCGCTTCAGCCCAAATCGCCGGATACATTAACCGGCACCGCCTTTGATGCAAAACGCGAACGCACCTATTCGATCACGGTGCAGGTTTCCGACAATTCGCTTCTAACGCGTGGCTGTATTCTCGGCGGCGTGCTTTGCAAGAACGTGCGCTGGCAGCCGGTACGATGATGAACGGAAAGAAGCAGCGCATGAAGCAGATCCGGGTCACCAGCATGGCCGACAACGGCCCGCCGCCCTCTGCGGCCGGCACGCTTTATCGCGGAAAGGTGATGCATCAGAGGCTCCATCCTTTCGGCCATCGTTTTAGCTATAGCGTCTTTTCCCTCCTGGTGGATGTCGACCAGCTCGTCGCTCTTGCCGGGCTGACCCGTATGCTTGCCGTGAACCGCGCGGGAATCCTGTCGTTCCACAAGCGAGATCACGTCGAAGAGGACGGCGAGACGCTGCGACAGTTCGCCGACCGTCTGCTGGCGCGCTCCGGTCTCGAAAAGCCGGCGGCGCGTATCCTGCTGCTCGCCTACCCGCGCATGTTCGGTTATGTCTTCAACCCGCTCTCGACCTATTTCGCCTATGACGATGAAGACCGGCTGGTTGCCATCATCTATGCGGTTAGGAATACCTTCGGTGAGCGGCACAGCTATGTTGCGCCGGTCCGTGAGGGCGACATGAGCGACGCCGGCATTCGGCAGACGCGGACGAAGGTCTTTCATGTTTCCCCATTCATGGACATGGGGCTGCGCTACCACTTCCACATCCTCCCGCCCGGCAGGACTGTCCGGCTGCGAATTCATGAGACCGCAGGAAAAGAGCCGGTCTTGGCCGCCACGTTCAATGGGGACGCGGCGGCGCTGACGGACGGCATGCTGGCGCGCTGCCTGATTCGGTTCCCCTTCATGACGATGAAGGTGATGGCCGGCATCCATTGGGAAGCCTTCAAGCTTTGGCTGAAAGGCGCACGCTTCCGCACCAGCCCCCCACCGCCGGAGAAGGCAAGTTACACAGACACCGCGTGAGCCGGCTTTAAACGCACGGCGTCACAGGCATTGCCGCCGTCTGCCCTTCAGCCTCTTGGAATTTCAGGAAGACATCGTGGTCGCGTTAGCAAGAATTTTCAGACGTGGTCTGAACAGGAACAGGGCGAGGATGGGATTTCTCGCGCGTGGAATGGGCGCCATTGTCGCCTCGATCGATATCGGGAAAATCACGGTCGTCCTGCCCTCCGGCGAACGGGTTGAGCATATCGGCACACGTCCGGGGCCGTCGGTGGCAATCAGTATCCACAAATGGCGGGCCATCCGGCGGCTCGCGACAGGCGGTGATCTCGGCTTTGCTGAAGCCTATATCGACGGCGACTGGTCGACCCCGAATCTGGAAGCCTGCCTGGAACTGGCCGCACGCAACCTCGACCTCCTCGATGGGAGAATTTCAGGACACTTAGCGGCCAGGCTGCTGCATCGGTTTCGCCATGCGTTGCGCGCGAACAACAAGGCCGGTAGCCGGAAGAACATCGCCTACCACTACGACCTCGGCAATGCCTTCTACAGGGAGTGGCTCGACACGAGCATGACCTATTCCTCCGCGCTCTACACGGAACCGACCCTCAGCCTGGAGGAGGCCCAACGGGCAAAGATAGAGCGGGTCAAACAGCTCCTGTCGATCGCGGGTGGCGAGCGAGTTCTGGAGATCGGTTGCGGTTGGGGAGCACTCGCCGCAAGTCTCGGCCATGCGGGCGCCATGGTGGATGGCGTCACGCTATCCGCCGCGCAACTGGACTATGCGGCGCAGTGCATCCACGCCAACGGCCTGCAGGAAGCGGTCCGTCTGCAGTTGAAGGACTACAGGGATATCACGGGAACCTATGATCGGATCGTTTCCATCGAGATGCTGGAAGCGGTTGGCGAGGCCTATTGGCCGCTGTTTTTCAGTGCGCTGCAGCA
Source organism: Shinella sp. NM-101 (assembly GCF_021401195.1). Lineage (NCBI taxonomy): Bacteria > Pseudomonadati > Pseudomonadota > Alphaproteobacteria > Hyphomicrobiales > Rhizobiaceae > Shinella > Shinella sp. NM-101. The sequence goes on from NZ_JACBFT010000008.1 coordinate 119,160, forward strand.
AAGGCTTCGCGCGGGCGGACACGCCGTCCTTCAGGTCATCACGATCGACGAGAGCCGTTTTGCCGCATATCGAGGCGCGGCGGATTTCATTCAGCGGCATGTCTTCCCCGGCGGCATGCTTCCGACCAAGGGTATAATTCAGGAGCAGGCTGCGCGCGCGGGACTTCAGTTGGTGCAATGCGAATATTTCGGCCCGGATTATGCGCGCACGCTCCTCGAATGGCGGAAGCGATTCCGCGCCGCGTGGCCCAGGATCAGCGCATTGGGCTACTCCGAACAGTTCCACCGTTTGTGGGACTATTATCTTTGTTACTGCGCGGCCGGCTTCCAGGCCGGAACCATAGATGTCGGCCTCTATGTACTGGAACGGCCCGCTGACCCGGCCGGCGCGAGGCAGGAAGCCCGCCGTCCGATCCCACGCTTCCATGCAAGTGACGTCGAAAAAGAAAGCGAATAGTTTCTGCAGAAATCGAACACAGCCATCCGCCCGCCAAGTGGTCCGCCCCATCGGGCGATCCAGTTTGAAGGGCCAAATCGGTTTCCCGCTGCCACCCCCGGCGATGAAGGCTGCGCCACCGCCGCCAGTCAACACGTTGCCGGCCGTGCTGCCGATCAAGGTGTCTCCATAGGCGCCGCCAATCACGTTCTCGATGTTATAGAGTGTATCGCCTTCTGCCTCGGCTCCGGCTCCATAGTGGCCGCTGAGACTGATTGTCGCTTTGCCCGTCGAATCGGAATAATCAGCGATATCCGTTCCTGAACTTCCTTCCAGACAGTCGGCGCCGGAGCCGCCCGAAAGCCAGCCGTTTCCAAGCCCCTTGACGAGATGCGCATCCGAGCAAGACCCGTCCATCATCTCGGCGAAACGGTCGCCTGGTCGAGGCGCTTTCGGCCGTGTTGACGAATTCACGACGAACGGGAAACGCGGCCATAAGATTTTATAATTTCATGCCGGCAGGGACACATAAGTTTGAGCAAGGCGTCGATAGTGAAGAGCGCTCTCAAGAAGACTTTGAACTGCATGTTCGTCTAGATCGCGGATGAGGCGCGCTGGGCTTCCAACCCAGAGCGTTCGGGGCGGCATTTGCTTCCCTACGGCAACAAGCGATCCCGCGCCGACGATCGCGGACGCGCCAACAGTGGCGCCGTCGAGGATGATAGCGCCCATTCCTATCAAAGCACCATCTTCGATCCTGCATCCGTGCACTATCGCACGGTGTCCAACAGTCACATTATCGCCAACGACTGTTTTTCTGCCCTCATCGCCGTGGATGATGACCCCGTCCTGGACGTTGGAGCTCTTGCCGATGCGAATGGGGCAGACATCGCCACGCAGCACCGCGCCATACCAGACACTGGAGCCCTCCGCGATTTCCACGTCGCCTACGATCACGGCATTGTCCGCCACAAAAACCGACGGGTGTATCTTCGGCGTGCGCCCTGCAAATGCTCGACATGCGCCAGGGTTATTGCTCGCAACCATCACAACTCCTTTTGATCAGCTGGTCTTGGCCGCCGATATGTCATCGGCATACACGGAGGCGACGACACGGAGCGCCTCCAGCCCCTCTCGGGCGCCGACGGTTGGCTCCCGATCCCCGGATATGGAGTCCATGCAGTCTTCAAGCTGTGATGCGAAGTGCCCAAAAGCAGCCCTGCCTTCGAGCTCGATGCGCCGCTGCCCGTCTCGGTCCTTGAGATAGAGGGCATTCGCATAGTGAAAGACCCGCATGGATCCTTCCGTGCCATAGATCGATATCGAGCCTGGTTCGGCTTCCCACTCTCCCGACTGCGAGAGCGTGCCATCGACAAGCCATCCCTGTCCGCCGCTGAACAGGCCCTCGTTCGGCAATGTGGTGGAGAACGTGGCGCCGTTATAGAGCAGCTGCCCGATCGCGCCGTTCGGAAACGACATGATCATGTATTCCGTCTGCGCCGCCGCTCCGGCTATTTGTCCGGAACCGACAACACGCTGCGGCGGCGCGCCGGCCAGCCAGGAAAACACGTCGATCAGGTGGACGCCGTGATCGACGAGGCCCATCCCGTGGCCGCCGAGCCCGCCCACGGGATAGTGGACAGGCCCGAGTTCCTTGTAGGCAGCCGCCCCACCGCCTCCGACGATTTGCTCGCTCATCAATATCAGGCGGCCGATCGCACCGGCGCGGATCAGTTCAAAGGCCGTTCGAACTGCGGGCAGGTAGCGATAGCAGGAGCCGTAGAAGAGCTTCACGCCGGCAAGCCGGCATGCATCCGCCATCGCATGCCCATCAGCGAGCGAAAGCGCGAGCGGTTTCTCGCAGAGCACATGAATCCCGGCCTGCGCGGCCGCCTCGACGATCTCGCGATGCGTGGACGCCGGCGTAAGGACAAGTGCGAGGTCAAGACCTCCGTCCGAAAGCAAAGCACGATAGTCGGTATAGGCGTTCGCCGACAGGCGAAGCGCCGTCGATCGGGCGACGTCTTCCCGCAAGTCGCATACGGATACCACACGAACATGCTGCAGCGCGCGATATGCGCTGAGATGCGCGTCCGCCACGCCCCCCAGGCCAATGACCCCGATGCGAAAATTCTGTCCCATGGCGGTCATCCCTTGCGTAGTCCGAGCATCGCACGCGCTTCGTCTGGCGTTGCGACCTCGAGGCCCAGGCACTCGATGATCGTCCGGGCTCGCGCAACCAGCTCGCCATTGGTTGCGAAGACCCCACGCGAGAGATAAAGGTTGTCTTCAAGCCCTACACGCACATTGCCGCCGAGCAGCGCCGCCTGCGCCACCATCGGCATCTGCATGCGCGCTATTCCGAACGCCGCCCACAGCGCCTTCGGCGGGAGCAGGCCGCGCATATAGATCAGCGTCTCCGCCGTCGACGGCAGGCCCCACTTCGTTCCCGTCACGATCTGGTACATGGGAGGCTCATCGAACAAGCCTTCAGCAAGCATCTGGTTTGCCAGGAGGATATCGCCAGGTGCGAAAACCTCGATCTCGGGCTTCACGCCGAGCTGCTGGAATGCCTTCGCCATTTTCCGCAACGTGGACTGGCTGTTGAGGTAGATGTACTCCTTGTCCCCGTCCATCTGGTTTTGCGTGCTCACGTCGATCGAGCACATCTCGGGGCGAATCATCGCGATATGGCGCACCCGCTCTTCGGCGGAAGCCACGTCGGAACCCGGCCCTGCCCGGCTTTCATCTTGCGGATCCGGGCAGTAAAGGCCGCCGCCGCCGCATGTGACGTTCATGACGGCTTTGACACCGTTGTCACGCACGCGCGTGGCCATGTCCAGGAAGAGGTCCGGATCCCTGCTGCCCTCTCCCGTGACGGGGTTGCGGATATGGAGATGAACCGCGGACGCGCCAGCCTGCTCGGCCTCCAGCGCAGCGTCGGCGATCTGCTGCGGGGTAATGGGGAAGCGCGCGTGGGCGGGATTGAACTTGTTCTCACCCACGACAGCACAGGTAAGAATGACCTTCCTTGACATTGGCTGCAGCCTTTCCAGTGATTCACGTCAAAACAGGAGTGCTAATTTTGCGATCGCAGATATCTCGCATGTGGACAGAGGCCTGTCAATCTGCCATCTCACAATTAACGCATGGGGGCTGACATGAAGGAGCATGGGATGACGGCCAAACGCACTCGCCAATCGGGAGCCGGACGACGAAAGGCCACCCCTCCTCCCTTGCCGACGATCGCCGCGATCGACGGGATCTCCATCGAGCGGCAGGTCTACCAGGCTCTGCGCGTGGCGTTGATGGGGGGATCAGTGCGCCCGGGCGAGGGCTTGACCTCTCGCTCGCTTTCCGAAGCGCTTGGCGTCAGCCCGACACCTGTGCGCGAGGCGCTGAAGCGTCTCGACGCCGACGGCGCTCTTGTCAGCCGGAGCAAAAGCGCGTTTTTCGTCTATGATCCCGATCGGGTCGATTTCACCGAGATTTTTGAAATCCGCCTGATGCTCGAATCCCATGCGATCCGACGCGCCTCGTTGCAGGCGACGCCCGAACAGCTTGCACCAGCGGTGGCCGTCAATGACGAGTATCAGAAGATCCTGCTCTCCGACGAACCGTCCAGCCCGCACTCGCTACAGGTCAACTTCCGCTTTCATTTCGAACTGTACAAGCTTTCCGGCTCGGCGAAACTGGTGGAAATGATCGAGACGCTTTGGCTGCGCGTCGGCCCCACATTGCAGCGCTACATGCCGCCGCCTGAGGATCGCAGCATATCGGTCTTCCACAACCAAATGCTCGATGCGGTGGCCAGGCGCGACCCGGACATGGCCGAAGACGCATTGCGCAAGGACCTGACGACCGCCTACGAGGCCATCATCCCGCTTCTCCGTGACAGGGCCCCCGCCCGCTGATTTACGGCGGACGAGGCACTGCCTTGCAATCTAGGCCGTCCGCAAGCGCGCACCGCGCATTCTCAGATAGCCCGCAAGCAGGATCAGAAGCACGGCCAGCAGGACGATCATGGTCGCCGCGACAGCCACGACGGGCGTGATACTCTCGCGCAGTCCTGAAAACAGAAAACGCGGCAGAGTCCTGTGTTCGGGACTGCCCAGGAAGAGCGACAGGATCGATTCATCGAAGGAGGTCGCGAAGGCCAGCAGTGCGCCGCTTGCCACGCCCGGAGCGATCAACGGCAAGGTTACGTGGAAAAACGCCTGCAGGGGCGTCGCTCCAAGATTGAGCGCGGCACGCGTCAGGTTGGCATTGTACCCTCTGAGGGTAGCCAGGACGATCAGGATGACAAGCGGCATCGAAATCACGGTGTGCCCAAGGACAAGCGCCCAGATACTGCTCGCCAACCCCACGCGCGAGGCGAGAAAGAACAATGCAATCGCGAGTATCACGACGGGCACGATTAGCGGTGCGACGAGAAGGGCCAGCAGCGCCTTTCCGATCCAGCTTTTCGAGCGCCAGAAGCCGACCGCGGCGAGTGTGCCAAGCACCGTCGCCATCACCATGGTCGCCGACGCCACCAGCAGGCTGCTCCTGAGTGCATCCAGCCAGACAGGACTGCTCAGAAACTCCCGGTACCACCGCATCGACAGGCCTGGCAGCGGGTAGATGAAGAAGTCGCCACTGCTGAAGGAGAGCGGGATGACCAGCAGGATCGGCATCAGCAAGAAGACGATTAAAAGCAGCAGCACCGAGTTCAGTGCCACATTGCTCGCAAGTCCACGAATCCTGCGTTTTCTCACTGCACACTCCTTGTACGTCCGATCAAGAAGTAGACGGCGGCGAAAAGAGCCGATGTTACGAGCAGAAGCCATGCCCCCAGCGCAGCGGCCAGACCCCAGTTGACGCTCATGTTGGTAAAGAAGGCGATGAAATAGCTTACCATCTGATGCTCGGGCCCTCCAAGCAATTCCGGAGTTATAAAGAAGCCGAGTGCCGCAGTCGCGACCAGAACCACCCCGACGCTGACGCCCGGAAAGGTCTGGGGAACGTAGACTGACCAGAACGCCTGCATCGGCGACGCCCCCAGCGAGCGCGCAGCCCGCACGTAGGAAGGCGGGATGGCGCGCATCACGCTGGCGATAGGCAGGATCATCATCGGCAACAGGAGGTGCACCATCGCAATGATGACCGCAAACCAGGTCCGTATCAGCTGGATCGGCTGGTCCGTCAGGCCGACGCCCATCAGAGCGGCATTCAACACGCCGTTCCTCTGCAGGATGATGATCCAGGCGAGCGTCCTCACGAGCAAGGACGTCCAGAGCGAGACCAGCACGACCAGCAGGACGACACGGCCCAGAACATTGGAAAGCCTTACCAGCGCGAATGCAGATGCATATCCGAGGACAAGGCAGATGCCCGCCACGGCGACACTTGCAACAAGCGTTCTCGCAAAGACGCGCTGATAGACCGCCCTGTTGGCCTCGACCATGCCAATGGAACTGTCGGCTTTTCGTTCGAGGTCGACGGCAGCCAACACGAACAGCGGCGTCCATCGCGATGATTCCCGCCGCAGCAGAAACCAGATCTCCTTGTCCGCCCAGCGCTCGTCCAACCCGATCAGTTTTGCGCGCGCGTCCGCACCGGCCGCCTCCTGCAGGCTGGAAGCCGTTTTCTGTATCAAGGAACGGTAGCCGGGACGATGATAGTTCAGGGTCCTTGCAAGGATCGCCAGTGCGGGCGTGCCGCGCAGGGCCGAGATGTCGTTGGCAAGTGCCTGCACGACGCCATCGGGCGGAAATTCATCGTTCTGCCACCCCGGCATCGCCGCCACCGTACGCGGCAGATTGTCGACGATGTCGGAATTATCGACCGCCCGATAGCCGAAGAACAGGAGCGGCAAAACGAACGCACTCGCAAGAAGAAGAAGTGCGGGCGCGGTGAGGATGAGCGCCTTGATCTCTCGGATCCATTCGACCCGCCTCAACTGACGCTTCAAGTCCTCGCTTCTTGCAGGCTGATCCCGCAGAGTGCCTGCGGGATCCAAGTGTAACCCGCTCGTCGCGGATTGTGAGGTATTGCCTCGTTCCATCACTCACTTGCCCAAGAGTTGAAACGTTCGGTCAGCGAGTCGAGATTGTCGCGCCACACCGCGACATTCGGAGGAATACCGAATTTGACGCGCTCGGCGGTGTTCGGCATGTATGTCAGGTATTGCGGCTCCAGCAGCGTGAACGCCTTGCTGTTTGCAGAAGCGTAGTCGATGTGGCGCATGAATTCCGCCTGGTGCTCCGGCGCGGTCGCCCATGCGATGAAATTCATCGCCGCCGCCGCATTGGGAGAATCCTTGAGGATCACCCACTGATTGTTGCCGATCAGGTAGTCCGCATTCCAGACGAATTCGAGTTCCTGGCCCTGCGTCTTGTTCGCAGCGCCGATGCGGCCGTTGTAGGCGACGGCGATATCGAATTCTTCGGAGAGGAAGCCCTGAATGAGCTCGGTTCCCGAGGACCACCAGACGATATGATCCTTGATGGAGTCCAGCATCGCGAAGGCCTTGTCCTGCCCCTCCTTGGTTGCCAGCGTCGTATAGACGTCCTCTTTCGGAACGCCGGCGCCCAGCAGCGCAATCTCCAACGTGATCGTCGCGGATTTGCGCAGTCCCCGCTTTCCGGGAAACTTCCCGGTGTCGAAGAAGTCCGCCCATGTCTGCGGACCGTTGGGAAGCTTGGCCTTGTTGTAGGCAAGGCCGGTTCCCGATGTCAGGGAAACGATGCCGCAATCGTTGTACGTGTTCGGCAGAAGATCGGCGATGGGAAGACGGGATAGATCGAGCTTCTCATAAAGCCCCTCCTCGCAGCCGGTGACGGCTTCCGCATCTTCCATTTCGGCGATGTCCCACTGATACATGCCGGCCTCCACCTGTGCCCGCGCTTTCGCGATCTCTCCGTTGAACGTATCCTCGACGATCTTGGTACCGGTCTCCTTCTCGTAGGGGGCCCAGTAGGCGATACGGTTCGCATCGCTCACCACACCGCCCCAGCTGGCAATTCGCACAACGTCCGCCCACGCTGGTCCCGATGTGAGCAATGCCGCCAACATCAATGGCAAAATCGGTTTGCACGCCATTCCCATTCTCCTCAAACAACGGACATTGTTCCCCTTGCCGCTTCCGTGGCCCGTCGCACGTACGGCTTGACGCCCGCCGAGAGCGGATCGCCTTTTTTCTGTAAGCCTATGTTTTCAAGCTGCCGAAAAGAGCTAGGACCTGACCCCGTCCGAACGTTCCGGTGGCAACGCGCGCACCGCATCGCGATCGATGACGAGCGGTATTTTTTCGCCCGGTTCCAACCGGACAGGATGCGTGAAGGTGGAAATCTTCACCTGCAACGATTCACCGCTCTCGGTCACGCAGCGCAGGCGCGTCTGGTCGCCCAAGTAGAAGATCTCCTCGATCACCCCGTCGAATGCGGTACTGCCATCGCCCCCTCCGACCCTGATCGCTTCCGGACGGATGGCCAGCAGCACATCGTCCCCCGGCTGGAACGCGCGAACCGGCCTTGCATCGAGCGATTGGCCCGAGGCGAGATGCACGCAGCATGAAGAGATGCCGGACGCCTGGACTTTGGCCTGGAGAAGGTTGTTGTCGCCGATGAAACCAGCGACAAACGCGGTGTCGGGCCTTTCGTAAAGGTCACGCGGAGCGCCGAGTTGCTCTATACGCCCCTTGTGAAACAAGGCGATCCTGTCGGAGAGCGTCAGTGCCTCACCCTGATCGTGAGTGACATAGACGATGGTCAGGCCCAGATCGCTGTGCAGACGCTTCAGCTCGACCTGAAGCTGCTCGCGCAGTTGGCGGTCGAGAGCGCCCAGCGGCTCATCCATGAGAACAAGACGAGGCTCGAAGATGAGTGCCCGCGCGACGGCAACCCGCTGTCGCTGGCCACCCGAGAGCGCGGCCGGGCTCCGTTTGCCAAGGCCCGAGAGATTGACCATCTCCAGGGCTCGGTCGACCCGCAACCTGATCTGTCCGGCGTCGACACGGCGCAGCTTCAACGGATAGGCCAGGTTCTGCGCCACCGTCATGTGCGGGAAGAGCGCGTAATCCTGAAAGACCATGCCGATGTCGCGTCGATGGGGCGGCACATTCGCAAGAGAGTGCCCGGAAAGGAGGATTTCCCCTGCCGTGGGCTCTTCAAACCCGGCGAGCATCATCAAGGTGGTCGTTTTGCCCGATCCGGATGGACCGAGAAGACTGAGAAACTCCCCTTCCCGAACAGAGAGGTCGAGGCGATCGACCACCGGAACGACGCCGTCATAGGTCTTGCTGACGCCCTCGAAAGACACGAGTGTGCGATCCGTGAGCTTTCGATCGACAGAAAGAGGATGATGTACCGGATACGTCATCGCTCATACTCCGCGTTGCCGCACACGCCGATATGCTGGCCGGAAACATGACGTGCCCTGTCGGAGCAAAGGAAGATCATCATGTCGGCGATTTCCTCGGGCTGGATCTGGGTGCGCATCGAGATGAAGCTCAGGCCTTCCGCCTTCAGCTCCTGCGGATCCACGCCAAGGGCCGCCGCCTTGCGATTGAACACCGCATTGCCGCGCTCGTTGTCTATCCAACCCGGCAATATGGAATTCACTCGGATGTTGGATGGACCCAATTCGCGGGCAAGGGTTTCCGTCATGCCGAGAACGCCCACCTTGGAAACCGTGTAAGGCAAACGCATGGGCAGAGCGGTGCGAGCGCTCGTCGATGACACATTCAGTATGGTGCCGCCGCCCGCCTGCTTCAGCAGCGGAATGGCGAGCCGGACGCAGTAGAAGAAACCAGACAGATTGACCGCGATCGTTCTGTCCCAGTCCTCCGTCGTAACGTCCTCGGCGAGCGCCGTGGGGCCGGCGATCCCAACGTTGTTGATGAGAACATCCAGCCCGCCGAGCCTTGCGAGCGCATCGTCGAAAAGGCGCGCGACGTCATCCACGTTCCCGCAGTCGCAGATGCTGCCCGATATCCCGGCGTCAGGCGATACGACCGATGCCACTGCAGCGGAATTGATATCGCATATGTGCACGCGCGCTCCGGCCGACGAGAACTTTTGCGACAAAACCACACCTGCGCCTCCCGCGGCACCAGTGATCACTACTCTTTTCCCCTGAAGTTCCATGTCGACCTCTATTCTGTGATCTCAGAATAGAGGTGTGCGACCTGTTGTCAATGGGCATGTCGCAAATATTGATGCACTGACGTGAACCGCCTGCTATGCGCCCTCCTGGTCGAATGACGCCGAAAGAGCTGCATAGCGGTCCAGATCCGGGGACGTCGGTTCGCGAGCGAAGCTCTTCGTGGCTATGTCGCGGATCAGAGGCTGGCTGGCAATGTTGAGCACCCCATGCAGCAGGTGGATGCCGAGCCTGCTATGGGGGTTCATCATCCGGGGACCGATCTTCGGCACAGCTTGAGCCTCCGCAACCATCGGCCTCATCGCCGCTTCATAGGCAGCCAGCGCCGAAGATACATCATCGGCGCGCTGCAACTCGCCCGCCAGCACATAGGCGCCCACGACGGCCAGCGTCGTGCCGATGCCGGCCAGAGGCGTGGCGCACCAGGCCGCATCGCCCGTGAGTACGACATGTCCCTTCGACCAGCGTTTCATCCGGACCTGCCGCAAGACGTCAAAGTAGAAGTCGTCGGTCGCCTCCATTCCCGAAAGGACGCGGGATGCCTGCCAGCCGGCGTCGGCAAACCGATCGCGCATATAAGCTTTTTGACGATCCGGATCCCAATCCTGCTCCCCGTTCGCTGGCTGCTGTATCGTGAGATTGGCGCGCGTCGTGCCGTGCGTGTCCGGACGCAGGGAGATGCTGCGGCCCTCCGTCGCATTGTACCAGCGCCACATCTGGTCATCGTCAGCGACACGGGGAATGGTGAAATAGGCGATCATGAGGTCCATCCAGCGCGGATCGTTCTCGCCTTCGAACACAAGCTCGCGGGTATGCGACCCCACGCCCTCCGCAACGATCACCAGGTCGTAGGTTGCCGTGCGTCCGCTGGCGAACGTGACCGTGGCGCCGTCATCGGCGTCATCCACCTGCTGGATGGTATCGCCAAAGCGGAAGTCCACATGCTCGCGCGCCGCATCGTAAAGCAAGCGGGCAAGGTCGCCGCGGAGTATTTCCATTTCGGCGGTCGGTCCGTCGCCTTCCAGGTCATCGGTGACGAACTGCGCGGCGACCTCGCCGTCGCTGTCGATCCAGGCGGTTCCCTTCTCCCCGGTGCCCCGATCGAGTGCGGTCTGTTCAAGTCCCATTCGGCGGAGCACTTCACGGCCTACCCCGCGCACATCGACGTTCTGGCCACCATCGCGGAACTCGGGTGCACGCTCCACCACCGTCACCTCATAGCCGAAGCGCCCGAGCCACCAGGCTGTGGTTGTGCCCGCAATGCTGGCGCCGGAGATGAGAATACGATGGTGCATGAGCGCGGCCTCCTTTCGCTCATAAACATCATACGTGATATATTGTTCCCTACTCCCTCTCGAAATTTGCGACGAGGCGTTGCAGCAACAGCACCAGATGGGCGGCGTCTTCGGCTGAAAAGCCGTCAAGCCCCCTTTGATTGGCCTCGACCAGAGCCTCCCCTCCGATTCGTGCCGCCTCACGACCTTGATCAGTCAGGTCGACCAACGCCGCGCGCCGATCCGCCATCGAGGCCGTGCGTTTGATCAGTCCCATTGCGTCCAGCTTGTCGAGCAGCGCCGCCATTGCCGGCTGCTTGACCGCCGAGGAGCGAACGAGGTCGCGCTGGAGCATCGCCCCCTTCCACGACAGCAGCAGGAGCGGCCCCAGCAGCGCCAGCGTCAGGCCATGCGGCCGCAAGGCGACGTCCATCCCGCGGTTGAACAGACGCGCCGCATGATTGACCAGGTAACCCGGCGCGATCGCCGCTTCCGGATGGGTGTCGACCTTTTTGGGTTTGATATCCATGGGGCCGATTTTAACGCCCGAAGCTCACAACATCCAGGCCGGATCGACATCTAGGACTGCCGGCCCGAATGCCGGCGGCTCTGCCAAGCAGCTCGGTTGTGCGTTGCCATTTCAATATCCTTCGATGTCGCTGGCCGTTCTTCCGCCCTGACGGTCAGCGGATATTTGGCAAGACGGTTGATCACAAGACGCATTAATGGCGATGCGCTGTCGCACAGGGGGCGCACTTTCCTCGATGACATCGTCGCGGGTGCACAGGCCGGTAAGAGAAACAGGCGCGCATCGCACGCCTTAGCTCCAGGCCCTTCCAGAAACACGGCGCTTCTCTCGCTACCTGGCCTTCATCTTCCTCGGCCCGTAGATGTATCGGGGTGGGTATCGTCGTACCGCTCCCTGTGGGCGTAAATCGTGCCGAGGTGCGCGACGGACCATTCCGCCAGTTGCCGAACCGGCTCCGCCAGAGAGCGGCCAAGATCAGTCAAAGCGTACTCGACCTGTGGAGGAGTCCTGTCATGAACCTTGCGAGAAACCATCCCGTCACGTTCAAGGCTTTTAAGGGTGCGCGTCAGCATCTGCTGCGAGATACCGTCGATATGCCGTTTCAGTTCGTTGAAACGGCGAGGATGCTCGCGAAGGGCGACCACAACTTGAACGCTCCACTTGTCACCTACTCTGCTGAGTATTTCGCTTACGCCGCAACAGCTGCGGGCAGTTCTCGTTTCGGTGGGCATATCGATGGGACCTGCTCCTAAAAAATATCTTCTTGTCGATGCTTATACGGTTCCATATGTAGGTCGAGTCAGCGCTGTTGACCGGATTTCCTGCGGCTTTCGATCCTCGGAAACTCCATCCCACCCGGCCGACCTTCAAACTGCCAGGTCGCCTGCAATCCGGCCTCGAGCGAATGATTTTGGTCCCGTCTGAACCGGGTTGCAAACTCATAAGGCGTCAAGCCGTCGAGGCTGGGATAGGGACATGATCAAATAATTGTCTTTATTGGCTGATTCTCTGCTTTTTGAGTTTTAGAGGCAGAGGTTCATGATGAGCGATCTTTTCTGGCTTTCGGACGCGGCATGGTCAGCCATTGAGCCGCATCTGCCGAAGAACCAGCCGGGGGCTCGACGCGTCGATGATCGGCGCGTCATTTCCGGCATTCTCCATGTGTTGAAAGCAGGCTGCCGCTGGCGCGACGTTCCGATCGAATACGGCCCTGCCAAAACCATCTACAACATCTGCGGGAAAGCCACGACGATGGCTTCCTCGGGCGGTTTCAGCACCCGTGTTCTTGGGAGACTTTGGCCCCATCGGTTCGGCGGCCGTCGTGGTCCGCTCGTGCCATCCGGCCACCGTCCTCGGATTCAGCGGGCGGCAAGGAACCGAGTGTTTTCTTGCAAGGCCTGGATTTCGGCTCAAAGTCGCGGCTTCGTGCAGGCGCTGCCAAGGCACCTCCTCTGACGAACAAGGATGAACACACCCCGGACGGGGAAGGCCCCTGGTGAAGGCGCCAATCATATAGGGGGAGAGCCTTTTCGGACGGCCGCCCCCCGATCTGGCCAGCCGGCATGCCGCCGCGCCGCTCTCCAAAGGACGGCTTGTTTTCAGCCTCAGCCCTTCAGAATCCGGCCGAACAATTGGCGAAGCAGGCGGCAGAGGGGCGCGGGGTCGCGCCGACCGGCGGCGATCGCGTCGTCGACCACCCCGTGCATGCCATCGAACAGCACGATGGCGGCGGCGCGGGCATCGGGCAGCGACCAGGCTCCCGCTTGCATTCCGTCAGACAGGATCCCGGCGAGCTGATCGATCACCGCGTCCTTCTCGTCGGAACGCCGGCGGTCATGCCGGAAGTCGTGGAACACGACGTCGTGGAGCTCGAAGTTGCCGAGATAGGCCCCGACGGCGCCGGAGAGCCATGCCTCGAACCGCGCGTGATGGTCGCCGGGAGGACAAGCCTCCACCGCTGCACCGACCTGGTCGAGGAACCTCCGGGTGAACCGCTCGCGCAGCGCCAGCACCGCATCCGTCTTGGTCGCGAAGTAATGATAGAAGGTCCCCTTGCCCACGCCCGCCGCGGCGGTGATGTCGTCGACCGTCGTCGTCTCCACGCCGCGGGCGATGAAGAGCGCGGCTGCCGCGTTCATCAGCGCGTCGATGCGCACCTCGGCAGGCAGGACACGGCGCGTTCGGCCTGCGCGGGGTGCGCTGGATCTGGCGGTGGACCGGATCGACGCGGCCATGCTGTTCCTCCTTCCTCAATCGACTGACGGTCGGTATCGCATTTTCCGGCGTGAACCGCAACGCGGCAAGCGTATTGACCGACCGTCGGTCGATAGTGTAGGCATGCCCTCGTCAAGCTGAACGGTTGCATCCCATGTCTCCTTCCCGCAGAACCAGGGCCGTCGTCGCCGTCTATCTCGGCACCTTCATGGCCACGCTCGCAATCAGCATCGTCACCGTTGCTCTCCCGGCCATCCAGGCGGGCCTTCATATCGACTTTGCCGGGCTGCAATGGGTGGTCGGCTCCTATGCGCTCTGCCTGTCGGCCTGCATGCTTTCGACGGGGCCGCTCGGCGACCGCTACGGGCGCAAGCGAGCCTGGCTCGCCGGCGTCGGCCTGTTCGTGCTGGGTTCGGCGGTAAGCGCGCTCGCCACCTCGCTTGCGGTGCTGATCGTCGGTTGTGCCGTTCAGGGCATTGCCGGCGCCCTTGTCATTCCGGGCGCGCTGTCCATTCTCACCCAGGCCTTTCCGGACCCTGCCGCACGCTCCCATGTCATCGGCGGCTGGTCCTCCTTCAGCGGGGTGTCCCTGATCCTCGGGCCGATGATCGGCGGCGTGCTGGTCGATCATTTCGGCTGGCCCAGCATCTTTCTCGTCAATCTGCCTGTCGGCCTGCTGGCGCTCGGCTTGGGCCTTGCCGGGATCGACGAAAGCGCCGACCCCGATCATGCGGCGCTGGACCCGGCCGGGCAGATACTCTCCATCGCCCTCCTCGGCAGCCTCACCTATGGGCTGATCGGCGCCGGCCGGAACGGATGGGCGGCGGCGGACGTGCTGGCGGCCTTCGGGATCGCGCTTGCGAGCGCTATCCTGTTCATCGCCGTCGAGCGCCGTGTCGAGAGGCCGGTGCTGCCGGTCGACCTCTTCCGCGACAGGGGCTTCGCGCTCGTCAACCTCGCCTCCTTCGTGCTCGGCTTCTGCGGCTATTCGAGCCTGTTCCTGTTCTCGCTCTTCCTGCAGCAGGCCCAGGGGTGGTCCGCTTCCGAGGCCGGCGGACGCATGGCGCCGGTCTTCGCCGCCATGGCGATCGTCGCCGCGCAGTTCGGTCGCCTGGCGAAGCGGTACGGGCAGACGCGCCTCATGGTCGCCGGCTACCTCCTGCTCGGCATCTCCATGCTGGCGATGACGGTCTTTTCCCCGGACACGGCCTATTGGATGATCGCTCCCGCCTTCACCCTTCTCGGGATCGGCATGGGGCTCGCCGTGCCCGCAACCGGCGCGGCGGCAATGCAGGCGGCGCCGCGGCAGCGGACAGGTGCGGCCTCGGCGACGATGAACGCGCTGCGCCAGAGCGGCATGACGATCGGCATCGCGCTGCTGGGTGCGGTCATGGTGGCCGGGGCCTCGGGCGACATGGCCCTGCGCCTTGCCGCCGCCGGCATGGACGACGCGCTCGCCCTCGCGGACAGCGCCGTCCGCAGCCACGCCCTGCCCGAAGGTCTTGTCATGGATCCCGCAGCCTTCAAGGCGCTGCTCGAGGCCGGCTTCGCGCACGGTTTCGCCCTCGCGGCCGGCATCGCGGGCCTCTGCGGCGTGGCCATGGCGCTGGCACTGGCCATGATGCCGCGCACCGGGACTGTCGGCCCGGCCGCTGCCGCGCCCGACGAAAACTGAGGCGCGAGGTCGAAATATCCGAAAATGGACCGGCTCATTGGATGAGCCTCGGACGCAACCGGCGTCCGAGGCTCGAAAGTGGAGGCATCGAGTGGCTCCAGGAGGAGCAGTCGAGGCCCTTAGAACAGTGCAGCCGTGCTCTTCAGCGTCACCCAGATGCCCCAGAGCAGCGGCAGGCCCACGGCAGCCCAGGCGAGGACCGCCTTGCCGTCGAGGCTGCCCTTGCCGATGCCGAAGGAGCCGGTGGGGCCGGCATTGGCCGCCGCGGTCTTCGCCTGCAGGGAGGCGACCTCCTCGTCCGACATGAACCACTTCTCCGAAAGCGGCCGCACCAGCACATTGGCGACGAGGCCGAGCGCCAGCATGCCGGCGAGGATGTACATCGTGCCGCTGTAGAGCTCCGGTCCCGGCGCCACGCCGGCGGCGATCTGCGCCTCCCGGATATAGTTGACCACGACCGGCCCGACGATGCCGGCGGTCGCCCAGGCCGTCAGCAGGCGCCCGTGGATCGCGCCCACGAACTGCGTGCCGAAGATGTCCGCAAGATAGGCCGGGACGGTGGCGAAGCCGCCGCCATACATGGACAGGATGATGCCGAAGGACAAGACGAAGAGCGCCTTGCTGCCCATGTCGGCGAGCGTCGGCGCGGCCATGTAGAGCACGATGCCGAGGATGAAGAACGTGTAATAGGTGTTCTTGCGGCCGATCTTGTCGGAGAGCGAGGCCCAGAAGAAGCGTCCGCCGATGTTGAACAGCGAGATGAGGCCGGTGAAGCCTGCCGCAATGGCCGCGATCGCCGCCTTCTGCTCCGTGTCGAGCTGGCTGAAGGTAAGGTCCGGCTGACCGATGAGGCGTCCGCCGAAGATTTCCTGCAGCATGGGCGAGGCCATGCCGATCACGCCGATGCCGGCCGATACGTTGAGGCAGAGCACCAGCCAGATCAGCCAGAACTGCGCGGTCTTGTGCGCGTCGCGCAGATGCACATGCCGGTTGGTGATCATCGTCGACTTGGAGACCGGCGGCGTCCAGCCCTCCGGCCGCCAGCCGGCGGGCGGGATGCGGTAGCCGAAGGCGCCACCCATCATGAAGCAGAAATAAATCGCCGCCATCACGAGGAAGGTCTGCCAGACGCCGACCGACGTGTCGGTCTTGAAGACGTTCATCAAGAGGTTGGCGAGCGGGGCACCGATCATCGCGCCGCCGCCGAAGCCCATGATCGCCATGCCGGTCGCCATGCCGCGCCGGTCCGGGAACCACTTGATCAGCGTGGAGACTGGCGAGATATAGCCGAGGCCAAGGCCGATGCCGCCGATGACGCCCGCGCCGAGCCACATCAGCCACAACTGGTGCGTCATGACGCCGATCGCCGCCACGACGATACCGCCGCACCAGCAGCAGGCAGAGACGAAGCCGGCCTTGCGCGGGCCGACGCGCTCCAGCCAGCCGCCCCAGATGGCCGCCGAACAGCCGAGCAGCACGAAGAACAGCGTGTAGATCCAGCCGAGATCGGCGACGCGCCAGTTGCAGCTCGTGGTGAAGAGCGCGGACACGAGGTTGAGATCGGCGCAGGCCGGATCGGCAGCACCGGAAATGGCCCTGGAGAGCGGCAGCCAGAACACGCTGAAGCCGTAGGCCATGCCGATGCACAGATGGATGGCGAGCGCGGCCGGCGGAACGAGCCAGCGGTTGAAGCCGGGCTTGGCGATGATGCGCTCCCGGTCGAGGATGCTGCCGGAATAGCCGCCGGCATAGGTCTCGGTCGATACGGTCATGTGTCTCCTCCGCGGCGCACCCCTCTGATGCGCGGTATGGTATTTGCGGGAACGAACGCGGAACCTTCCGCATCTGCGTGCGGACGAATGCCGGCAATCCTCCCGCCGGGTCCATTGCAAGGCGCGTGCCAGGGCCTGCGGCTTTACAAATCAATAAGTTGCGAGTGACGACGGGAAGAAAAGCCGGACATTTTGTCCGGCCGACAGACAAAATGTCCGGCTATTCCGCTTCCGGCAGCCAGACCGTGAAGGTGGCGCCCTCGCCAGGGCGGCTGGCGCAGGCGATGGCCCCGCCCTGCCGCCGCACCAGCGTCTGGCTGATGGAGAGGCCGAGGCCCGTGCCGTCCTGCCGCTTGGTGGTGAAGAACGGGTCGAACACCTTCGCCGCCACGGCGGGATCCATGCCTATGCCGGTGTCGCTGACGACGATCTCGACGCCGGGCCGCCCGTCGCGGTCGCTGTCGCGCGTCGTCATGGCGAGCCTGCCGCCGTCCGGCATGGCGTGGATGGCGTTCACCACGAGGTTGACGACCACCTGCTGGAGCTCCGTGCGGTTCATCAGCACCAGCCGTCCGGCCGTGTCCGTGAGCGTCACCTCGATGGCCGCCCGGGCGAGAAGATGCTGGACGAGCGGCAGGCAATCGGCCACCGCCGCGCCCGGCGCGTGCCGGTCGACGAAGCCGGCGAATTCCTCCGGCTTGGCGAATTGCAGGAGCTTCGTCACGATCTGACTGATGCGCTGGATCTGCTCGTCGAGAAGCTGGAACTCGACCTTGGCGAGCTCCGCCCTGTCACCCACCACGGCGCGCACGACCTCCAGGTTGCCCTGCATGACGGCGATGGGATTGTTGATCTCGTGGGCGACGCCTGCCGTGATCTCGCCGATTGCCGCCAGTTTCTCCGACATGATGAGCTGCTTCGTCGTCGCCTCGAGCTGCCGGTTGGCGAGCTGCAGCTCCCGGGTGCGCTCGTCGACGCGAGCGTTCAACTCCTCGTTCCAGCGCCGCAACTGCCGGTCGCTCCGTTCGAGCTGGTCGAGGAGATCGTCGAGATGCACGGCGACGCGGCCGATCTCGTCCCGGCTGCCGACCGCGCCGGTGCGGGCGCCAAGATCGCCGCTCTCCACCTTGGCGATGGTCGCATCGACGCGCTCCAGCGGCTCGAAGATGCCACGCGCCCAGCGCAGGAAGATCGGCACGCTCGCCGCCGTGATCGCGAGGAACGCGGCGACGATGGTCAGCACCGTCTGGTGCTTGGCCGCGGTGAAGGGCGCCTCCAGGAACCCGACATAGAGCATGCCGACCCGCTTGCCGCGGCTGTCCTCGATAGGCTCGTAGGCGGAGATGTACCAGTCGTTGACCACGAAGGCGCTGTCGAGCCAGGTCTGCCCCTCGCCGAGCACGGCCGAGCGGACGGCCGCCGACACGCGCGTGCCGAGTGCCCGGCGCCCCTCGAAGAGGCGTACATTCGTGCTGATGCGCACGTCGTCGAGAAACAGCGTCGCCGTGCCCTGGCTGCCCTCCGGCAGGCTCGCCTCGCGGTAGACGAGATCGTTGATCGTATCGATGAAAACGAGGTTCTGGTTGAGCAGGATGCCGCCGACAAGCACGGCCTCGCGCCCATCTCCAAGGTTCACCGGGCTGGCGCTCTGCACGACCATGCCGCGCGTCTCCTCGGTTCGCTCGGTCGGAACGGCGTTCGGCGTCGGGACGAGCGGCACGCGCGCGCGCGCGGCAAGGTCGAGGGAGAGTGTCTGCAGGTCGGCATTGTCGAAAATGTCGATGCCCGTCGAGGGCCGGCCCGCAAGCGCATCGCGGATGACGGGCCAGTCGGTGCGAAGCGCGCCTGCGGTCTGTCCCGTGACGGACGCCATGAGCCGGCCCTCCCTGTCGATCACATAGAGGAAATCGAGCTCCAGCCGCGCCCGCGCCTCGTCGAGGAGGGCGTCGAGCGCGGCCCCGTCGCCGGCGGCCTCCCGGAAGCGTACCGAGCCGCCGAGCGCGGTGACATGCTCGCCGGTATTGTCGAGGATATGGGCAAGATACTGATGTGCGATGGTGAGGTCGCCGTTGACCTTCGAGATCAGCGCCGCATCGAACTTCGCGTTCCAGCGATAGACCGTGACGCCGAGCAGCAGCGGCAGGATGACCAGCATGGGCAGGAGCGCGATGGCCAGCAGCCGGTAGCGGACGGACCGCGCCGGGCGGATGCTATGCCCGCGGTCAGCCATCCCAGGCGGCCAGTTTCCGGTCGATGGTCTTGCGCGAAATGCCGAGCCGGCGCGCCGCCGCGTCGCGCTGCCCGTTGCAGGCGGCGAGCACGGAAAGGATATGCCGGCGCTCGACATCCGCCAGCGAGCCATCCTCGCCTTGCGCCGGTGCCACCTCGCCCGGCCCGAAGCCCTCGGGAAAATGGCCGAGGATCAGCGTGCGCTCAATGAGGTTGCGCAATTCGCGCACATTGCCCGGCCAGTCGTAGGCCGCAAGCGCCCGCCGCGCCGCCGCGTCGATGGGCACGGCCGGCATGGCGAGCTGCGCGGAAAGCTTCTTCATGAAGAGCGCGGCGAGTTCCACAGCATCGCCGTCGCGCTCCTTCAGCGGCGGCAGATGGATCCGCATCACGTTGATGCGGAAGAAGAGATCGGCGCGGAAGCGCCCGGCCTGCACCTCCTTCTCCAGTTCCGCATTGGTGGCGAAGACGAAACGCAGGTCCACCGGCACCTCGCGTTCGGAGCCCACCGGCCGGACCTTGCGATCCTCCAGTACGCGCAGCAGCTTGCTTTGCGTGGCCGGCGGCATCTCGCTGATCTCGTCGAGGAACAGCGTGCCGCCCTGCGCATGCAGGAACAGGCCCTCGCGCGCCCGCTCGGCGCCCGTAAAGGCCCCCTTCAGGTGGCCGAACAGCTCGCTTTCGATCATGTCGGGCGGGATCGCGCCGCAATTGACGGGAACGAAGGGTTTTTCCGCCCGGTCGGAGAGCGCATGCAGCGAGCGCGCCGCCACCTCCTTGCCGGTCCCGGACTGGCCGGTCAGCAGCACGGAGGTCGGCAGCGGCGCGACCCGCGCGATCGTCTCGCGCACCCCGGCGATGGCGGCCGATTCCCCGATCAGCCGGTCGCGCAGCAGGATATGGTCGGACGTCGTCTTCAGCTCGTAGCGCAGCACGTAGTTCTCGCGCTGCAGGCGGATGCGGTCGAGACAGCGCGCCACGGCATTGAGCAGTTGGTTCGAGCGGAAGGGCTTCAGGATGAAATCGACCGCGCCGGCCCGCAGCGCCTGGATCGCCGTTTCGAGGTCGGCATAGGCGGTCATCAGGATCGCATCGGAGAAGAAGCCGATGGCGCGCTGCTCGGCCAGCCATTCCACGCCGTTCTTGCGCGGCATGATGTTGTCGAGGATGACGACGTCGAAATGGTGCTCGTCGAGCTTCCTCGACGCCTCCTGCGTATCGACCGCCAGTTCCAGCCGCTTGCAGCGCGGCCCGAGCGTGCGCATCAGGAAGTTGCGCATTCCAGGCTCGTCGTCGACGACGAGAATGGACGCCTGCGCCAGCCAGGGGCCGAATTCCGGATCGGCGGACGTGTCGCGCAATGCGCGCACGGCTTCATTCGGCACCTGCGATCCTCCCGACAGTCCAGCACCAGATGCGGTCACAATAGGAAACCGCTCACAAGAGCACAAGGCGCCCCAGGGTGTTGCAAGGGATGATGGCGCTCACGCTCCAACGCTATCTTCCGCAACGCGTTGAACCGATGCGAGCCCCCGACCGCAGGTTTGCCGTTGATAGCGGGAAGGCACCTGGTGAAAGCATCCGACCGGCACGGGCATCGGATTGGCAGCCGCGGGACAAGAAAAGCCCGTCAATACGGCGCCTCGACCTTGCCCATGGACACATAGACCGTCTTCAGCTCCGAATAGTGCTCCAGCGCGGCAAGCGAGTTCTCCCGCCCGAAGCCGGATTGCTTGGAACCGCCGAAGGGGATTTCCACGGGGCAGAGGTTGTAGGTGTTGATCCAGAGCGTGCCGGCTTCGAGCTGGTCGACGACGCGGTGCGCGCGGGTGATGTCCGACGTGAAGACGCCGCCGGAGAGGCCGAACTCCGTGGCGTTGCCGCGTTCGATCACCTCGTCCTCATGGTCGAAGTCGAGCACGCACATGACCGGTCCGAAGATCTCTTCGCGTGCGATGGTCATGCCGTCGATGACGTCGGCAAAGACGGTCGGCTGGATGTAGTAGCCGTCGCCCGACACGTCGTTCGGGATGCCGCCGCCGGTGACGAGCGTCGCGCCCTCGGCCTTGCCCTTTTCGATATAGTCGAGAACCTTGTCGCGCTGCGCCTTCGAGACCATCGGCCCGAGCTGCGTCGCCTCGTCCATCGGATCGCCGATGACGATCTTCTCCGTCCGCTCCTTGAGGCGCGACAGGAACTTCTCCTTGATGCCCTTCTGCACGAAGACGCGCGTGCCGTTGGAGCAGACCTGCCCCGTGGAATAGAAGTTGCCGAGCATCGCCCCGCCGATGGCGCTTTCGAGGTCGGCGTCGTCGAAGACGATGAGAGGCGACTTGCCGCCGAGTTCCATGGTGACGTGCTTGAGGTCGGCGGCCGCCGCGCCCGCCACCTTTTTACCGGTCGGCACCGAGCCGGTCAGCGAGACCTTGGCGACATCGGGGTGGTTGACGAGCAGCGGCCCGGTCGCGCGATCCCCTTGGATGACGTTGTAGAGCCCCTTCGGCAGCCCGGCCTCGATGAGGATTTCCGCAATCTTCAGCGCGCCGAGCGGCGTGTTCTCCGAGGGCTTGAACACCATGGCATTGCCGCAGGCGAGCGCCGGCGCGCCCTTCCAGCAGGCGATCTGCTGTGGATAGTTCCACGCGCCGATGCCCACGCACACGCCGAGCGGCACGCGCTTGGTGAAGGCGAAGTCCTGCCCGAGCGGGATGTAATCGCCGTTGAGCCCCGCCGCCGCGATGCCGCCAAAGAATTCGAAGGCATCCGCCCCCGAGGTCGGGTCGGCGACGATGGTCTCCTGGATCGGCTTGCCGGTATCGAGCGTCTCCAGCTCGGAGAGCTCCCGGTTCCGCTCGCGCATGATCTCGGCGGCGCGTTTCAGGATGCGGCCGCGCGCCGTCGGGCTCATCGCGGCCCATTCCTTCTGCGCGCGTTTCGCCGAGGCGACGGCCTTTTCCACGATGGCGGGCGTCGCCGCATGCAGCTTCGCGATCACCTCGCCGGTGGCGGGATAAACGCTCTCGAAGGGCGTGCCGGCAACGTCTTCCACATAGTCGCCATCGATGAAGTGCGAGGCTTTCGGTTGGGCTCTCATGTCATTCTCCCCGCGGATAGCGTCTGGTCTGTTCAAGGCCGTCGATCATGAAGGTTTCGAGCCCGGGTCCATCAAGGTCGAGGCATCCGAGCTGCCGCATCAGGCCTGCAAGCTCGTCGTTGAAGATCTCCAACGCCCGGTCGACGCCGCCCTGGCCGAGGGCCGCGGCGCCATAGAGGAAGGGCCGGCCGGAAAAGACATAGTCCACGCCGAGGCACAGGAGCGCGAGGATGTCCGATCCCCGGCGCACGCCACCGTCGAACATCACCGGAAAATCCGCCCCCACGGCCTCGCGGATCGCCGGCAGGCAATCGATGGAGCGCACCGCGCGATCGAATTGCCGCCCGCCGTGATTGGAGACGATGATCGCGTCCACGCCCACCTCCCGCGCAAGGCGCGCATCGTCGGGATGCATGATGCCCTTGACGACGAGCGCGCCCGGCCAGAGCTGGCGGAACCGCCTGAGATGATCCCAGGTCTGCGGCGCATAACCATGCTCAATGGAGAATTTTGCCACATCGAGCCCCGAGGCCCCCTTGGGGAGATAGGGAGCCCAGTTTTCCATGACGGGCAGGCCGCCGGTGCGAAGGTAGCGCAGCGTCCAGGCCGGATGAAGCAAGCCGTCGAGAACGGTCCGCGCGGAAAATTTCGGCGGGATGTCGATGCCGTTGCGGATGTCGCGCTCGCGCCTGGCCGCCACGGGAATGTCCACCGTGATCACCAGCGCACCGCAGCCGCAGGCCCGGGCGCGGCGGATCATGTCGGCGTTGATGGCATCGTCGGCGGTCGTATAGAGCTGGTACCAGAGGTTTCCGCCGGCGATCTCCGCGGCCGCCTCCATCGAGGCGACGCTGACGCCGGACATGATGTAGGGCACGTCATGCCGCTTCGCCGTCCGCGCGAAGAAAAGCTCCGCCTGCGGCCGGAACAACCCCGCATAGCCCATCGGCGCAATGCCCAGCGGCCCGCCGAAATCGCGGCCGAGCAGGCGCTTGGAGATCGAGCAGGCGCTCACATCGCGCAGATAGCGCGGCAGGAAGCGGAAGCGCTGGAAGGCGTCCCTGTTCTCGCGCAGGCCCAGCTCGTCGCCCGCTCCGCCGGCAATCCAGTCGTAGAGCATCTTCGGAAGGTAGCGCCTGGCCGAGCGCTCCAGGTCGCCAGTATTCACGATCTTGTCGGGCGGCAGCTTGAACATCGTCTTCCACGGGCGGGTTCGAAATCGGGAGCGTCCAGCCTTCGAGGCCTCATCGGCACGTCAGATGACCTTGCCGGGATTGAGGATCCCCTTCGGGTCGAGCGCCTGCTTCAGCGCCCTCATGGTGGCGATCTCCGCCGCCGTCCGGGAATGGTGCAGATAATCGCGCTTGGCAAGGCCGATGCCGTGCTCGGCGGAAATCGACCCGCCGTAGCCGGAAATCAACTCGTAGACGAGCCTGCGGACCTCGCCCTTGCCCTCTGGCGTGGCAAGGCCCGTCGTGACATGCAGGTTGCCGTCGCCGAGATGGCCGAGAACGTGAAGGCCGAGATTGCCCGGCACCTCCTCGTTCAGGCGGCGTTCGACCTCGCTCACGAAAGCTTCCATGCTTGCGACCGGAAGGGACACGTCGAAATCGATCATGGTCTTGAAAAGCTGCATCTCGGCCTCGAAATCCTCGCGGATCCTCCACAGCTCCTGCCGCTGGCGCGAGGAGGCTGCGATGACCGCGTCGGCGACCAGCCCGTCCTCGATGGCCCGGCCGACGACCGTCTCGAAGAGCGCCGCATCCGCTTCCGCCTCGAAACCCTCGGATTCGCACAGGATGTAGAACGGATAGCGGCCCTCGATAGGCGAACGGCCGTTCAAAACCGCATCGACGTTGAAATGGAAGAATTCGGCCCACATGATCTCGAAGGAGGAGAGCGTGCCATTGAGGTCCCGGCGCATCAGGCCGAGGGTCTCGGCCACGGCCTCGAAGGTCTCGAAGGCGAGCAGCGCGGTGTTGACCGATTGCGGCGCGGGATGCAGCCTGAGCACGGCCCGCGTGATGACGCCGAGCGTGCCCTCCGAGCCGATGAACAGGTGCTTGAGGTCGTAGCCGGTATTGTCCTTCACAAACGAAGAGAGATGGCTCAGCACCGTCCCGTCGGCCAGCACGCATTCGAGGCCGAGCACCTGGTCGCGCGCGACCCCGTAGCGAAGGGCCTGGAAGCCGCCGGCATTGGTGGAGAGCGCCCCGCCCAGCGTCGCGCTGCCCCGCGCGCCGAAATCGAGGCCGAAGCGCAGGCCGTCCGTGGCGCAGCGCTGCTGGATGGTCTCGATGATCGCGCCGGCGCCGACCTCGACGGTCATCCCCTGCCGGTCCGGCGCGGCGATGTCGTTGAGGCGCTCGAGCGAGACGAGCAGCGTCTCGCCGGTCGATTGCGTCGCGCCGACGAGGTTGGTGCGCCCGCCCTCGGCGATGACCGGCTGGTCTTCCTGGTGGCAGAGCGCAAGCATGGCGGAGAGCTCCTGCACGTCCTTCGGCTTTGCCAGCCCCAGCGCCGCGGTCGGCGTGTGGACCCAGAAATCCTGCGGCCGGCCCGAAAGCGCCGCGCCGTCCACGACGTGGCGCTCGCCCACGATCCGCCTTACATCGTCGAGATCGACCATTTTTCTACCTTTCCGCGATGGCGGCCAACTCACCGACAAGGCTGCGTCCGGATGCCTGGATGAAGCCCATGTCGGAGCCGACCGTGAAAAGCGAATAGCCCATATCGATCAGATCGGGAATGAGGGACGTGTTCGGCGCATCGATGGCGGCGCGCTTTCCGGCCTCTCTCGCGGCCTCCGCGACGCGCGCCAGCACACCGCGCAGTTCGCCGTCGAAGCGGCCGATCGGCAGCCCGAGGGAGCTTGCAAGGTCGGCGGGCCCGACGAACAGGACGTCGAATCCCTCCACGGCGAGGATCTCCTCGACATTGGCGAGCCCCTGCCCGCTTTCGAGCTGCAGGATCAGCGTCGTCGCGTCGTTGGCGTCGGCGAGATAGGCCCCGAAGTCGTCATAGTAGCCCGAGGCGCGCCAGGGGCCGATGCCGCGCGTGCCCGCCGGGGCATACCGGCAATGGGAAACGACGGCGCGGGCTTCCTCCGCACTCTCGATCATCGGCACCATGATGCCGGAGACGCCCGCATCGAGCGCCGCCTTGATGTCGTCCGGCGATTTCCAGCGCGTGCGGAAGATGGTCGGCGCGCCGTGCAGTTCGGCCGCCGGCAGCAGGCTTGCGAGCGCGTTCACGTCGATCGGCGAATGCTCGCCGTCGAGGAGCAGGAAATCGAACCGCGTCCGCGCCGTCAGTTCGATGACGATGGGATGGGGAATTCCAACCCAGGTGCCGAAGACCGGCTTTTCGGCGGAAAGCTGCGCTTTCAGGCGCTTGGCCATGGGAAGTGACATGATGCGTGCTCTTTGCATTCAGGATTTGCGGAAGGCGGTGTTGTCCCCGCTCCTGCCCGACAGGCGGGCGAAGACCTTGGTGATAACAACGGCAAGGACGATGTAGATCGCGGAGATGAGGAGGAGGGGTTCATAGGTCAGGTAGGTCTGCTGGCGCACCTGCGCGGCGACCGAATAGACGTCGATCACCGTGATCGTCGCGACCAGCGGGGTCGCCTTGAGCTGGAGGATCGTCTCGCCGGCGAGCGTCGGCATTGCCCGCCGGAAGGCCTGCGGCAGCCAGATGCGGCGGAAGGTCAGGAAGCCGGACATTCCATAGGCCCGCGCCGCGTCGAGCTGGCCCTTGGGCACGCCCTTGAACGCGCCGCGGAAGACCTCGCCCTCATAGGCCGCGTAGGACAGCGTCAGCCCGAGGAACGCATAGGGCCAGGCCTGCCGGAGGATCGGCCACAGCGCCGAGTCGCGGATCCAGGGGA
Source organism: Shinella sp. NM-101 (assembly GCF_021401195.1). Lineage (NCBI taxonomy): Bacteria > Pseudomonadati > Pseudomonadota > Alphaproteobacteria > Hyphomicrobiales > Rhizobiaceae > Shinella > Shinella sp. NM-101. The sequence continues at coordinate 145,416 of NZ_JACBFT010000008.1, forward strand.
ACTGCGGGAACAGCGAGCCGAGGCCGTAATAGAGCAGCCAGAGCTGGAGCAGCAGCGGCGTTCCCCGGATGACGGTGCAGAACGCACGCGCCGGCAGCGCGAGCCATTTCGGGCCGACGACCTGCACCAGGCCGATGGGGATCGCCAGCAGCATGCCGAGCGAGGCGGTGACGACCACCAGCAGCACCGTCATGAAGAGCCCGCGGATGAGGAGCGGGTAATAATCGCCGAGCCAGTCCCAGCGCATGCGCAGGGCGGCATAGGCGGCAAGGACGATCGCCGCGACGATGGGCGTCAGCGTACCAGCATCCAGACGCAGGCGGCCGAAACCGGCCTTGCCGCCATGGGCCATATCATCCGACCGGCTAGACATGCGCCACGCCCTTCGTCGCCCAGGCTTCTAGCCGACGGGAGAGGAGATTGGAGAGCATCGTCGCAAGCAGGTACATGCAGCCGGCGGCGATGAAGAAGGTGAAATAGGCCTTCGTGGTGCCCGCCGCCTGGCGGGTGACCTGGGTGAGCTCGCCGAAGCCGAGCACGGCGAGCAGCGCCGTGTCCTTCATCGCGATCAGCCAGAGATTGGAAAGCCCCGGCAGGGCGAAGGGCAGCATGGCCGGCAGCGTGATGCGGCGGAGCGTCAGCCAGGACGACATGCCATAGGCATGCGCCGCCTCGATCTGGCCGTAGGGGATGGACAGGATCGCGCCGCGGATCACCTCGGTCGAATAGGCGCCTTGGACGACGCCCAGCACGATGATGCCTGCGATCGCCCCGTTGAAGTCGATCTTCGCCTGGCCGAGCGCGGTGAGCACGCCGTTGATGAGGTCGGCGCCGGCGAAGTAGACGATGAGGATCAGCACCAGCTCGGGCACGGACCGGACGATCGTCGTATAGAGGTCGAGGGCCTGCCGCGTCACCGCGCCGCCGGCAAGCTTGCCGAGCGCGCCCGCAATGCCGATGACGAGGCCAAGGGCGAAGGCGCCGAGCGCGATGGTCAGGGAGCGCGCCAGCCCGACGAGCATGGCGCTGCCCCATCCCCCCGCCGTCAGCAGCTCGACGCTTGCCGCGGCGGGAGACCAGATCATGTCGAACAGGTCGTTAATCGTCGTTCTCCAGCATCGATCCGTGGAAAGGCGAATTCGGCCGCAGCCTCATTCGCCGCCGTAGATGTCGAAGTCGAAGTACTTCTTGGTGATGGCGTCATAGGTGCCGTTCTTGCGGATCGCGGCGATGGCCTCGTTGATCTTCGCCTTGAACTCCGGCTCGTCCTTGCGCATGCCGACGCCGTAGCCCTCGCCGAGGGTCGCCGGATCACGCTTGAGGACACCCTTGGATTCGCAGCATTCGCCGGACGACGACTTGAGGAACTCGTTCATGGCGACCACGCCGTCGATCACCACGTCGATGCGGCCGGCGGCAAGGTCCTGGTAGGCCTCGTCCTGGGTGTTGTAGCCGCGGATTTCCGAGGCATTCGCGGCGAAGTTCTTCTCCGCATAGGCCTGCTGGCCGGTCGAGACCTGCACGCCGATGACCTTGCCGTCCATGCTCTCCGGCGTCGTGTCGATGGCGGCGGACTTGGCCGCGACGACGACGGTCGGCACCTCGTAGTACTTGTCGGAGAAGTCGATGACCTTGCGGCGCTCGTCGTTGATGCGCATGGAGTTCATGATCATGTCGATCTTGCCGCCGAGCAGCGCGGGGATGATCCCCTCCCAGGCGACGGGCACGCGCTCGCAGTCGAGCTTGGCCTCGGCGCAGACGGCGTCGATGATCTCGACTTCCCAGCCCGTCCAGTTGCCGTTCGCATCCGCCACCCAGAACGGCGGATAGGGCTCCGGCGCAAAGCCGACGCGGGTCTTTTCAGCATGGGCCGTCCCGGCCATCGCAAGCACCGCGCCGGCGACCAGCCCCAGTATGGATTTCTTCATTTCATTCCCCTTTTTGTTGGAAGACTAGTTGAAATTGCCCAGGAACCGCGCAAGGCGCTCGGACCTGGGATTGCCGAAGACCTCGGCCGGCGCCCCCGCCTCCTCGACACGGCCGCCGTGGAGGAAGAGGACCTCGGAGGAGACTTCGCGGGCGAAGGACATCTCGTGCGTGACGAGGATCATCGTCCTGCCCTCCTCGGCGAGCGCGCGGATGACCTTCAGCACCTCGCCGACGAGTTCGGGGTCCAGCGCCGAGGTCGGCTCGTCGAACAGCATGGCGAGCGGCTGCACCGCCAGCGCCCTTGCGATGGCCCCGCGCTGCTGCTGGCCGCCGGACAGGAAGGCCGGGTAGGCATCGCGCTTGTCGTAGAGGCCGACGCGCTCCAGCAGCCGCAGACCCTCGTCGACCGCCTGCTTGCGCTCGACGCCGAGCACGTGGACGGGTGCCTCGATGACGTTCTCGATGAGCGTCATGTGGCTCCACAGGTTGAAGCTCTGGAAGACCATCGCCAGCCGGGCGCGGATGCGGCGCATCTGCGCCTTCGACGCCGGCTCCATGTTGCCGTGGCCGTCGGGCTTGAAGGCGATCGCCTCGCCGTCGACGCGGATCCTGCCGCCGGTCGGATGCTCCAGGCAGTTGAGACAGCGAAGGAGGGTCGACTTGCCCGAGCCGCTGCCGCCGATCAGCGAGATCACGTCGCCCTTGTTGGCGGTGAGGCTGACGTCGCGCAGGACTTCGAGATTGCCGAATGACTTGCGAATCCCTTCCGCGTGAAGCATCTCCATCCTCGGCCGCCCTCCCGATCAGCGCGCTATCCTGCAAACAGGATTTGACTGTCGAAGATTGCTAGTGCAAAGAAGCCGGGCTGTGACTAGCAAAAAAACTCACATTTGATTGAATTCAGCTCATGCGAGACATGCGTCGCTTCATCCCCTCGGGGAACCTGCTCTATGTGTTCGACGCCGCCGCGCGGCTCGAGAGCTTCACGAAGGCCTCCGAGGAACTGAACGTCACGCCGGCGGCGATCAGCCATGCGATACGCCAGCTCGAGACCGGGCTCGGCGCCTCGCTGTTCCACCGCAAGCACCGGCAGTTGCAGCTCACCGACGACGGGGAAAAGCTCTACCGCTCGGTGGAAGGCGGGCTGGACCAGATCGAGCGCACGGCGGTGGAGATCCATTCGACGGCGGCCTCCGACATCAAGGTCTACGCCTCGATCACCGTCGGCACCTACTGGCTCCTGCCGCGCATCTCCACCTATCCGGGCAACGATGCGCGCATCGAGATGCAGCTCTACAATTCCGACAAGAAGCTCGAACTGCCGGCCGACGGCGTCTCCATGGCGATCACCAACGGGCGGGTGGACTGGCCGGGCTACGAGGTCCTGCCCTTCACGCGCGAGACGATGTTCCCGGTATGCAGCCCCGCCTATCTGGAAAAGCACGGGCCGGTATCATCGCTCGACGCGCTGCCCGCACACAATCTCCTCCACCTCGACAGCCACTATCACGAGGGCGCGACGTGGCGGGAGTTCCTGGCGCATTACGGCGTGGACTATGCCGTGCCGGGGGGCGTCTCGACATTCAACAACTATATCCTCGTCGTACACGCCGTCCTGTCCGGCGCGGGGATCGGCCTCGGCTGGCAGCATTCCGTCGGCGACCTGGTCACCGCCGGCGCCCTGGTCCGCCCGCTGGACGAAACCCAGACGACCAGCAACGATTTCCTGCTGGTTTACAGAAAAGGGCGCCCTCTCACGCCGAGAGCCGCCGCCGTACGCGACTGGCTCCTGAGCCTTGGTTCGCTTGAACCATTGCATCGTGATTTGAAGGACTGAACCCGTCTGGCGCCGCTAGCCGCTTATCGCCTTCACCTCCATGAAGTCCTCAAGACCCCACTTGCCTCCTTCGCGGCCATTGCCCGACTGCTTGAATCCGCCGAAGGGGCTTCCCGGAGCGCGGCTCTTGCCGTTTATCTGGATCATCCCCGCCCGGATACGCCGCGCCACCCGCTGGGCCCTTTCCGCACTACCCGTCTGGATATAACCGGATAGTCCATAGGGTGTATCGTTGGCAATTCTGATGGCTTCCTCTTCCGTGTCGAAGGGGATCATGACCAGCACCGGCCCGAAGATCTCCTCCTGCGCGATCGTCATGGCGTTGTGGACGCCCGCGAAAACCGTGGGGCGGACAAAGTAACCGCGATCAAAACCATCGGGCCGGCCGGGGCCGCCGGCTACAACGACAGCACCCTCGGCGATTCCGGTTTCGATAAGCTGCTGCACCTTGCTGAATTGCAGATCCGAGACCAGCGGTCCGATGTGGTCGCCATCCTCGGCGGGATCGCCGACACTATAACCAGCCGCGATCCCGGCCGCGAGCCTCACCGCCTCGTCATAGACCGGGCGCTCCACGAGCATGCGCGTCGGCGCGTTGCAGGACTGGCCGGTGTTCTGGAAGCAATGGGCAAGGCCGCGGCCGATGGCGTCCTCGAGGTCGGCATCGGCGAAGACGAGGTTGGGGGACTTGCCGCCGAGCTCCAGCGAGACCCGCTTGATGTTCCCCGCCGCCGCCCGCGACACGGCCATGCCGGCGCGCGTCGAGCCGGTGAACGACATCATGTCCACGCCGGGATGGGCGGAAAGCGCCTCGCCGACGACATGGCCCTCGCCGTTCACGAGGTTGAAGACGCCGGCCGGCAGCCCCGCCTCGTCGACGATCTGCGCGAACAGCATGGCCGACATCGGGGCGATCTCCGACGGCTTCAGGATGACGGTGCAGCCGGCGGCGATCGCCGGGATCACCTTCAGGGCGATCTGGTTCATCGGCCAGTTCCAGGGCGTGATCAGCCCGCAGACGCCGATGGGCTCGTAGACGATCCTTTCCTGCGGGTTCGCCTCGTCGAGCGGATGCTCGAAGGCGAAGGACCGCAGCGTCCTGACGAATGCCTCCATGTGGAAGAGGCCGGCGGCCGCCTGCGCGTCCTGCGCCAGCCGGATCGGGGCGCCCATCTCCTTCGAGATGGTCTCGGCCATTTCCTCGCTGCGCGCCCGGTAGATCGAGACGATCCTCTCGATCGCGGAAAGGCGCTCCTCCCGCGTCGTGCGGCTCCAGGTCTCGAAAGCCCTGCGGGCCGCCGCGACCGCCTTGTCGATATCGGCGGCGGAGCCGGCCGAGATCGTGGCATAGGCTTCCTCCGTCGCGGGGTTGATCACCGGCAGCGGCCTTGCCGCCTCGGGTGCGACCCATTTGCCGTCGATGTAGAAATCCGTCCTGTCGATCATGGCCTTGGTCCTTCGTGTGGCATCAATATTCGGGTTCCGACCGCACCCTGCGCAGGAGTTCCTGCGCGGTGAAGAGGTCGAGATGGGCGCCGCCCGCATTCTTGAACAGCGTGATCTCGCCGGCGGACCGCCTCCCCTCGCCCGAGCCGCGGCATAGGTCGAACAGGTCCGCCCGGATGCTCGCCCAGGTCATCAGGCCCTTTTCGACCGGCTGGAGGAAGTCGCCGCAATCGCGGCAGAGATCGCGCGTATCGGCAAAGAGCGCGGCGCGGCGAATGACGTCGTCGTCGGATTCGCGCATGTCGGGCCGCCAGCCGCCGATGAGGTCGACATGGCATCCCTCCTTCAGGAGCGCGCCCTTGACGAGCGGCGTCGTCGCCATGGTGGCGCTCGAGACGATGTCGGCCAGCGGCAGGACGGCGTCGGGATCGTCCACGGCCTCTATCCGCACGCCGTCCATGTGCATGCCGGCCGCGACCTGCCGGGCCTTGTCGGCGGTGCGGTTCCAGATCCAGACATGCCGGATCGCCGGTCGCACGCTGACGATGGCTTCTACGACATGGGGAGCGAGCGCGCCCGCGCCGAAGACGAGCAGCGTGGCGGCGTCCGGCCTTGCGAGGAGATCCACCCCGAGGGCGGAATCGGCGGCGGTCTTGCGCAGCGTCAGCGCGGTTCCGTCGGCGACCAGGGCCGGCGCGCCGGTCACGCCGTCGAAGGCGACATAGAGGCCCTGGTTGGCGGGATGCGGCGGCGTCGCCTGCGGATTGCCGGGGAAGATGCTGACGAGCTTCGCCCCCAGCATTTCCTCCCGGCTCCAGGCCGGCAGCAGGATAAGCCCGCGGCCGCCGTCCGGCGCACCGGGTTCGCCCATATAGAGCTCGCCGACCTCGGGCATGGCGCCGCCATGGGCCTTGCGAAGCGCCGCGACGAGCGACGGATAATCGAGAAGGCGATGAACGTCGTGACCGTCGACTAGGCGCATGGTTCCCCCACTCCGAAATCTTGCGCGACCTGCGCGCGGTAGCGCCGGACCTGCGCGCCGACCTCTGCGGGCGACCAGCCCATGACGTCGCTGACGCCTTCGGCCACCGCCTCGGCAACGTCGAGCCCCATGCCCTCCGACCAGCCGATGGGAAAGCGGCGGAACATCAGGTCGTCGAGATTGACGACCTGTTCGTGCACGGCGGAAAACCGCAGGTGATCCAGCGGGATCGCCTCTCCGTCTGTGGAGATGCCGTCGCCGGCCGCCTGCGGAAACTGCCGGGCGGCATGGGAGATCGCCCGCGCGGGACCGCTCGGCGCCATCCGGCCGGAGAGCGCCTTCGCGATGCTCGCGCCGGCATGGCGGTGCGTCATGATGAGCCCGCCGGTATAGACGAAATAACCGGGCGCGCCGTGCTGCGCCATGTCGTGCAGCAGCACCGCCTCGCAGCCGTCCGGATGGCCGGCGCGGGCCGTGCGCGGGCGCACCCCGGCCCAGCTGTAGAGCACGTCCTTGCGGCTCAGCGCGATGTCCGGGAAGACCGAGTTGAAATCGTCGAGGAGCCCCCGGATGGTTGCCTCGTCGGCCCTGAAGCCAGCGGTTTCGGGCTCGTGCGGCTCGTCGCGCGGGCCGAAATAGTGGAGGTCCCGCCAGGGAATGACATAGAAGGGATCGCCGTTCGGCAATGCCGTCTCGATGGCGATGCCGCGGAATTCCGGCGGCAGGCGGACCACGACATTCGTTCCCTTGAGGCCCTGGTTGATTTTCGGCACCGGCAGGCCAGACGCCGCGGCGATGCCATCGACCCAGGCCCCGGCGGCATTGACGACGGCGCGCGCCTCCAGCGTCTCGCGGGCCTGCGTGCGCCTGTCCAGAAGCTCCAGCCGCCAGCGGCCGTCCGGCTGGCGGCGAACGGACGTGACTTCGGTATAGTTGCGGGTGACGGCGCCGAGGTCGCGGGCATTCAGCACGGTATCGACGCATATGCGCTCGGGCCAGTCGAACTGGTATTCGGTGAAACGGATGACGCCGGAAAGGTCCTTCCGGTCGCGCAGATGCGAAAGCGCCGGCATCGCCGCGATCTCCCGCGCCGACATCGGCTTGAAATCGAGCGGCACCCCGCCGGGATCGAGCGCGCGCAGCAGGGCGAAGCCGAGCCGAGCCTTCCAGAGCGGAATGCCCTCGCGCTGGTAGAGCGGCATGTAGAAGCCGATCGCCCTCGCCCGCGCGGGCGTTTCCCTGACGAAGCCGGAGCGGTCGCGCATCGCGCGCCGCGCCAGCTCCATATGCTCGATGGCCATGCGGGGGTTTCGCAGGAAATTCCAGATCGACCGCCCCGGCGAGAAATAGGTCAGCCCGCAATGCTGGAGCCGGCTGGAACGGCTCGACGTTCCCCCGGCGAAATCCGCGCGTTCGAGCAGGACCGTGGAGAAGCCCGCGGCGGCGAGATGGTTTACGGCGCTCGCCCCGGTGATGCCGCCGCCGATCACCGCGACGTCGAACGGCACGGTTTGCGGCCCGCCCATCACAGCACCATGCCCCATCATAGCACCATGCAGAGACGCATCGCGTCGTAGATCGAGGCATGGACGTTCCGGCTGGCGACGGCGTCGCCGATCCGGTGCAGTTCGAAGGTGCCGGCGCCGCCCAGCCGCGGCTGCGGCGTGCCGGCGAGCAACGCTTCGAGGTCCGTCACGCCTTCGTTGACCGATCGATCCTTGAGGTCGTGGAACACCTCGTCGAGCGGCATGGTGCCCCGCTCGACGACCACCTGCGAGGCGGTCATGTCGAGAAGGTCGCCCGTCAGTTCGTGGCGGAAGGTAGCGGTCAGCGCATTGGCGCCGTCGCGGCTCACCCTGACGAGGTGATGATCCATCGTCGCGGTGATGCCGCTCTCGTGGAACTGCTTGCGATAGATGGCGCGCGTCGAATATTCAACCTCCTGCGCCAGGCTGTCGTCGATGGTCACGAGATGCACGTTGCAGCCCTGTTCCTTCAGGTGCAGCGTCGTGGAAATGCCCTCGTGCCGGCCGGTGCCGTCATAGACGATGATGTCGCCCGAGCGCTCGGTCGTCGCGCTGAGGACGTCCCAGACGGTCTGGCAATGCTCCGCGCCGTCGAGCCAGTCGACATCCGGCAGGCCGCCCGTCGCGACGATGACGACGTCCGGGTTTTCGGCGAGCACGTCGTCCGCGGTCGCATAGGTGTCGCAGCGCATCTCCACGCCGAGCCGGGCGAGTTCGGCGGTCCGCCAGTCGATGATGCCGATGAGGTCGCGGCGCTGGCGGGCGCGGCAGGCGAGGAGCAGTTGCCCGCCCGGCTGGCTTCCGGCCTCGAACAGCAGGACCTCATGGCCGCGCTCGGCCGAGACGCGCGCCGCCTCCAGCCCCGCCGGCCCGCCGCCGACGACCACAACCCGGCGCTTTCGCACGGCGGGAGCCATGATCTGCGGCATCGTGGTCTCCCGCCCGGAGGCGGGATTGTGGATGCAGTTCACCTTCTTGTGCATGCAATAGGATGCGCCGACACAGGGCCGTATCCGGTCCTCCTCGCCGCGCATGATCTTGTTGACGATCTGGGGATCGGCCATGTGCGCGCGGGTCATCGCCACCATGTCGAGCAGGCCGTCGCGGATCGCGTGGCGCGCGGTGGCGATATCCGTGATGCGCGCGGCGTGGAAAACCGGCAGCTTCGTATGCCGGCGGAAGGCGCCGACCCGCGACAGGAACGGCGCCAGCGGCTGGGACATGCCCGGCATGTTGTGTTCGGCGAGCGCGATGACGGTATCCATCCGGCCGAAGATGCAGTTGAAGACGTCCACCAGCCCCTCGCGCTCGAAGATCGCCGCGATCTCCAGACAGTCCTCGAAGCCAAGGCCGTCCTCGCTCGCCTCGTCGATGACGAAGCGCATGCTGACGATCATCTCGTCGCCGAGCCGGCGCCGGATCTCCTCGTGGACCATGAGGCCGAAGCGCACGCGGTTCTCCACCGAGCCGCCGAAGCGGTCGGAGCGGAAATTGGTGCGCGGGGAAAAGAACTGGCCGATGAGGTGGCCGCCCGTCAGCGTCTCGACGCCGTCGAGGCCGCCCTCGCGGCATCGCTCGGCGGCCGCGCCATAGGCCTTGACGATCCGCCGGATGTCGTGCTCGTCCATCTCGCGCGAGAATGCGCGGTGCTGCGTTTCGCGCGAGCGGGAGGGGGCGAGCGCCGGCAGCCAGTTGAGGGTGGTGGCATCCGCCCGGCGGCCGAGATGCGAGATCTGGCACATCAGCGCGGCGCCATGCGCATGGATGCGCTGCGAGAACGCCTGCAGGTGGGGGATCACCGCGTCCGTCGCGAGGTTGAGCTGGCCGCCATTGCCCCAGCTCGAATCCACGTCCACCATCGAGGAGCCGCCGAAGCTGGTCAGCGCAAGCCCGCCCTTGGCCTTTTCCTCATGGTAGCGCTGGTAGCGCTCCATCGGCATTCCGCCATCGTCGAGGAAGGACGCGTGGCTGGTGCTCATGATGCGGTTGCGCAGGGTGAGCCCCTTGATGCGCAGCGGCTGGAGCAGCGGGTCCTTGCTGGCGGCTGCGGCTGCGGGCGAGGCGTGGGTTGCGGCCATCGGAATATCCCCGAGAAGGAACGAGGGCGCCGGGCGGGCGCCCGGCGCGACTGCATGCGGCGGGCGCCCTACCAGCGCCCTTCCGCCTTGAGCTCGTCCTGCACGCGGACGATGCTGCCGCGCAGGATGGCCATCATGTCGTCGATCTGCTCGCGCGTGATGACCAGGGCCGGCGACAGGACGCACATGCTGCCGATGGGCCGGACGATGAGGCCGCCTTCGTAGCAGTAGCGGTCGACGCGCAGCGCCACCTCCTTGTCGAAGTCCGTCGCCTCCTCGGCATCGGGGTCCGTGACGCATTCGACGCAGGCGACGAGGCCCGTGCCGCGGGCATCGCCGATCAGGGGAAGCTCGCCGAGCTTGCGGATCTCTTCCTGGAAATAGGGCGCGATCTCGCGGACATGGGCGAGAAGGCCCTTCTCCTCGATGATGTCGATATTGGCCAGCGCCGCCGCGCAGCTCACCGGATGGCCGCTATAGGTATAGCCGTTGGTGTAGAAGCTGCCCCTGGCGTTCTCGCCGCTGACGCGGGCGAGCACCGCGTCGGAGATGACGAAGCCGCCGAGCGGGACATAGCCCGAGGTGACGCCCTTCGCGAAGGTGATGATATCGGGCACGATGTCGAACACCTCCTCGGAGGCGAACCAGTGGCCGCAGCGGCCGAAGCCCGTCACCACCTCGTCCGAGATGTAGAGGATGTCGTGCCTACGGCAGATCTCGAGGATGCGGCGGTGGTAGCCCTTCGGCGGGATGAGGATGCCGCCGGAGGCCAGCAGCGGTTCGGCAAGGAACGCGCCGACATTTTCCGGGCCGAGCGTCTCGACCCGCTCCTCGAATTCCGCCACCAGCATGTCGAGGAAGGCCTCCTCGCTCATGCCGCGCGGACGGCGGAAGACGTTGGGCGCGGAGATGAAGGAGACGTTGTCGAGCGCCAGGTCGAAATTCGGCCGGTTGCCGGCCCGGCCGGAGCAGGCCGCCGTCAGGTGCGTACTGCCGTGATAGCCGTCGATGCGGCAGATGATGGCCTTCTTGTCCGGGCGGCCGAGCACGTTGTTGTAGAACTGCATGAAGCGCAGGGCCGAATCCACCGCCGACGAGCCGCCGGTGGTGAAGAACACATGGTCGAGATCGCCCGGCGCGAAGGCGGCAATCCGCCGCGCGAGCTCCGATGCCGGGCCGTTGATCGAATACCAGGGGGAATTGTAGCAGATGCGCAGGGCCTGGGCGGCGATGGCGTCGGCGATCGGCTGGCTGTTGTAGCCGACCTGCGTGCACCACATGCCGCCGGGGCCGTCGATCAGCGTGCGGCCGTGGCTGTCGCGGATATAGATGCCGTCGGCCGAGGTGAAGAGCGGCCGGCCGCCGGAGGTGCCCAGCTTCGACATCTCCTCGGCGGGACTGATCAGATGACGATGCGCCGCATCTTCGAGTTCGGCGACGTTCCACTGCGATCCGGTCTCGGCATACATGATGTTTTCCTATTCGATAGTTCGGGCCGGCATGATGGTGCGCGGCCGCTGGCTTCGTCTTTGCTTGTCGTCGTGCCCCGGCGCGGCGCGCCTAGGCCGGAACGGCCCGCCCGGCCTCGGCGAAGTCGGACGGGAAGAACGCGGAAAGGAAGGTGAGGCAGACCTGGCGCGAGCGCTCGCGCATCTGCGGGCTATTCTCGCCGGTCACGTGGCTGAAGATCCAGCAGCCGTCCGTAATGGCATAGAGCCCCCGGGCGATCGCCATGGCATCGACCGTGACCGCGCGCTCGGCGGCAAGCTCGGTGACCAGGGTCACCATCGTGTCGAGCGAGCGGTATTTCAGCTCGCTGCACCGCTTCTTGTAGGCGGGAACGCGGGGCGCCTCCGCCCAGAACGCCATCCAGACGGCAAGGTGCTTGGTCTTGGCGACGCGCGGATCGAAATCCACGTCGATGAGGAGCCGCAGCCTTTCGGCCGGCGAGGCCGCCGCGGAGGCCATCGCGTCGAGCCAGATCTTCTCGTAGTTGCTGGCCAGCAGATCCAGCACGGCAAGCAGCAGGCGCTCCTTCGTCTTGAAGTGAAACGCGATCACCCCGTAGCTGCATCCGGCCTCGTCGGCGATGTCGTTGACCGTGATGCCCGAGAGCCCCCGGCGCGCCACGACACTGAGCGCCGCATCCAGAAGCTGCTGGCGCCGCACCGAACTTTGACTTGATATCTCTTTTATTTTTTTCGCCATGTATTTTTTCTTAATGACCTAACTGACTGTCGTCAAATGGTTTTTTGAATCATAAAATTGATTGATCGATCAAAATCTTATTGACCAATCAATCTAGTGCAATAATAGTGGCCCCGGATGGAGCGGTCAGCCGGCGTTTCCTTCGCAAGGGAGTGCGGAGATTGGCGGCATCGGAAGCTCCCCCGGCCCCGGCCGAAAATAACGGCGCCCGATGCCTCGCATCGAGGTCGTCCGCCGCATTGCCGCATCAGGCTTATCGTCAGAAAAAGGGGAACGAGATGCAGGACAAGAAAGACTTTCCGCAGCAGGCCGGCTTTCCGTCGGCCACGCGCCGTCAATTCATCGGCGGGGTCGGCGCCCTGGTCCTCGGCGCATCGTTGCTGCCGGTGGGCATGCGCGCCGCCCATGCCGCGCCGAAGCAGGGCGGATCGGTGCGCTTTGCCATCAACGACGGCGCGCAGACGGACTCGCTCGATCCGGCCACCTGGCAGAGCTCGTTCACGCAGGTCGTCTTCGGCGGCACGCTTTGCAACGCGCTGACCGAGCTTGCCGCCGACGGAACGGCGACGCCCGACCTCGCGGAGAGCTTCTCGGCATCCGACAACCTCAAGGTCTGGACCTTCAAGCTGCGGCAGAACCTGCAGTTCCACGACGGCAAGCCGGTCACGGCGAACGACGTGATCGAGTCCTTCCGCCATCACATGGGGCCGTCGTCGAGCTCGGCGGCGAAGGCGCTGGTCGAGGGGATCGCCGACATCAAGGACGGCGGCGACGACACGATCGTCTTCACCCTCACCGGCGGGAATGCGGATTTCCCCTACCTCGTCTCCGACTGCCACCTCGTCGTGCTGCCGGCCAAGGACGGCGGCGGGCTGGACTGGGCGCGCGGCGTCGCGACCGGTCCCTACATCATCGAGGATTCCCAGCCGGGCGTCAGCGTCCGGATGAAGCGCAACCCGAACTACCACAAGCCCGGCCAGCCCTATTTCGACACCGTCGAATTCGTCAACATCATCGATGTCGCGGCGCGCACCAACGCCCTCCTGACGGGCGAGATCGACTACATGGTCGATGCCGACATCAAGACGCTGAAGCTTCTGGAGCGCAACGCGGAGATCGAGATATCGAAGGTCAGCGGCCTCAGGCACTTCAGCTTCAGCATGAACACCTCGGTCGCCCCCTTCGACAATCCCGACGTGCGGATGGCGATCAAATACGCGATCGACCGCGAGGACATCGTCAACAAGGCCTTCCTCGGCAATGCCAAGGTGGCGAACGACAATCCCGTCGCCCCGCAGATCGCCTTCGCCGTCAATCCGGAGCCGGTGCACAGCTACGATATCGAGAAGGCCAAGGAGCATCTGGCGAAGGCCGGCCTGACCAGCCTCACGCTCGACCTCTCCGTCGCCGAGACGGCGTTCCCCAACGCCATCGACGCCGCCCTCCTCTTCAAGGAGCATGCGGCCAAGGCCGGCATCGAGATCAACGTCATCCGCGAGGCCGACGACGGCTACTGGGACAATGTCTGGCAGCACAAGCCCTTCGTGGGCGTGGACTGGCTGGGCAAGCCGACCTGCGATTCCCTCTTCACGACCACCTATGCCAGCAACGCGCCGTGGAACGACACGGCCTGGAAGAACGCGCGCTTCGACGAGCTTCTGGTGCTCGGACGGGCCGAGCCGGACACGGCCAAGCGCCAGGCGATCTATGCCGAGATGCAGCAATTGCTGCACGACGACGGCGGCGCGCTCGTCATCGCCTATGCGCTGTTCATCGACGCCATGTCGAAGAAGATCGGCCACGGGCCGATCGGCAACATGCTGCAATGCGACAACTTCCGGATGGCCGAAAGGTGGTGGCTGGCCTGAGGCCGTCCGGCATGCCCTGACCATCGTCGGTCGCCGCCCCTTCGGGGGCGGTGACGCGCAGCTTCACCGGAAGGTCGTCCATTGCATCCAGGCATCCTGTCAAACCCGCTGTTTCGAACGATCCTCGCCCGCCTGGGCTCGGGTTTCGTGACCCTGTTCGTCGTGTCGCTCATCATTTTCGCCGCCATCGCCGTCCTGCCCGGCGATTTCGCGAAGACGACGCTCGGGCGCGCGGCGACACCGGAAACGGTCGCGAACTTCCAGAAGGCGCTGGGGCTCGACCAGCCGGCCATCCAGCGCTACGCGACCTGGATCGGCGGGGCGCTCACCGGCGATCTCGGCCTGTCGTTCTCCTCGGGAAGCGGAACGCCGCGCACCGTGACGGGCATTATCGGCCCGCGCCTGGAAAACACCCTGTTCCTTGCCGGCATCACCGCGCTCTTCGCCGTGCCCATCGCGCTGACGCTCGGCATCGTCGCGGCCATCCGGCGCAACAGCTGGCTGGACAAGGCGCTCAACGCGGCGACGCTCGCCAGCATCTCCTTTCCGGAATTCTTCGTCGCCTATGTCCTGATGCTGCTTCTGGCCGTCAAGATCCCCGTCTTCTACTCGCTCGCCCGCATCACGCCCGACATGGGCGCAGCCGAGATATTCCAGCGCATCGCGCTGCCGGTCCTCACGCTCAGCTTCGGCATCATCGCCCACATGATGCGCATGACGCGGGCCGCCATCATCGGCCTGCTCGCCCATCCCTATATCGAGATGGCGAAGCTCAAGGGCGTTCCGCCGTGGCGCATCGTCCTGCGGCACGCGCTGCCCAACGCCTGGGCGCCGATCGCGGCGGTCGTGGCGTTCAACCTCGCCTATCTCATCGTCGGCGTCGTCGTGGTCGAGGTCGTCTTCGTCTATCCCGGCATCGGCCAGGCGATGGTCGACGCCGTGCGCACGCGCGACATCCCTGTGGTGCAGGGCTGCGCCCTGATCTTCGCGGCCTCCTACATCCTGCTCAATCTCCTGGCCGACATCATCGCGATCGCGACCAATCCCCGGCTGGCGCATCCGCGATGAGGGATCCGATGCAGACAAGCCAAACGTCCCCGCCCGTACGTATCGTCCGCTACCGGCGCTCCCGCATGGAATGGCTGCGCGCCGGGCTGAAGAAGGCATCCTGGACCACCTGGCTCGGCCTTGCCGTCATCCTGCTCTATGCCGTCCTTGCGATCTTCGCACCGCTGCTCGCGCCCTATGGCGAGGCGGACGTCGTGTCGAACGAGCCGTTTTCGGCCTGGAGCCTGGCGTTTCCGCTCGGCACCGACCAGCTCGGCCGCGACGTGCTGAGCCGCCTCATCTACGGCGCGCGCAACTCCGTCGGCATCGCCTTCGTCACCACCGCCATCGCCTTCCTGCTCGGCGGGACGCTCGGCATCCTGTCCGCCATATCGCCGGCCTGGCTCGATCATCTCCTGTCGGGCCTTGCCGATACGCTGATGGCCATTCCGCAGCTCATCTTCGCGCTCATCCTGCTGGCGCTGTTCGGCTCGTCCATCCCGAGCATCATCCTGATCATCGCCGTCCTGAACGCCACGCAGATCTTCCGCCTCGCGCGCTCCTCGGCCCGCAACGTCGCGGCCATGGAGTTCATCGAGGTCGCCAGCCTTCGCGGCGAGGGGACGGCCTGGGTCATCGTCCGCGAGATCCTGCCGAACATCCTTCCCATGCTGATCGCCGAATTCGGGCTTCGCTTCTGCTTCGTCTTCCTCACCATCTCGGCGCTTTCCTTCCTCGGCCTCGGCATCCAGCCGCCCTCGGCCGACTGGGGCACGATGGTCCGGGAAAGCGCGACCTTCATCAGCTACGGCGACATCACGCCGCTCCTGCCGGCCGCGGCCATCGCCCTCCTGACGATCAGCATCAATTTCGTCGTCGACTGGTTCCTCGACATTGCAAGCGGACTGCGCAATGACCAATAACCCCGCCACCGACGGCCGCCGCAGCGGCGAGACCCTGCTGGATATCCGCAACCTCACCATAGAGGCGGAGCGCGACGGGGCATGGCAGCCGATCGTCCGCGACATCAGCCTCACCCTCAAGCGCGGCGAGGTTCTCGGCATCATCGGGGAATCGGGCGCCGGGAAATCGACGCTCGGGCTCTCCGCCCTCGGCTTCGCGCGCGCCGGCTGCCGCTTTTCTGCCGGCAGCGTCGTCTTCGACGGGCGCGACCTCCTCAAGGAGAGCGAGGAATACCGCCGGCAGCTTCGCGGCAACCGGATCGCCTATGTGGCGCAAAGCGCGGCCGCCTCCTTCAACCCGGCGCACAGGCTGATCGACCAGACGATCGAATGCGCGATGCGGGAGGGTCTGACCCCGCGCGCCGCCGCCATCGGCAATGCGAAGGACCTTTATGCGCAGATGCAGCTTCCGGACCCGGACAGCATCGGCGCGCGCTTCCCGCACCAGGTTTCCGGCGGCCAGCTGCAGCGCGCGATGACCGCCATGGCGATGACCTGTCGGCCGGACCTCATCGTCTTCGACGAGCCGACGACGGCGCTCGACGTGACGACGCAGGTGGAGGTCCTCGCCTCGATCCGCCGGATCGTCGAGGAGCACCACACGGCCGCCCTCTACATCACCCACGACCTTGCCGTCGTGGCGCAGATGGCGCACCGGATCATGGTGCTGCGCCATGGCGAACTGGTGGAAGAGGCGGATACGCAAACCATGCTCTCGGCGCCGAAGCAGCCCTATACGCGCTCGCTCTGGGCCGTGCGCGCCATGGAAAAGCAGGCGGAGCCGCCCGCCGCGCCGATGCTCGAGATCTCCGGCATCGAGGCCCATTACGGCACGTTCAAGGTACTCGACGACATCTCCGTCACGCTGCCGGCCGGAAGAACCGTCGCGGTGGTCGGGGAATCGGGCTCGGGGAAATCGACGCTCGCCCGCGTCATCGCGGGCCTGCTCCAGCAGACCGCGGGCAGCGTGAGCCTGAACGGAACCGCGCTTGCGCCTTCCCTCAAGCAGCGCAGCCGCGACCAGTTGCGCCGCATCCAGATGATCTACCAGTCGGCCGATACCTCGCTCAATCCGCGGCAGACCGTGCTCGACCTGGTCGGCCGGCCGCTGGCGTTCCACCTCGGCCTGCGCGGGCGCGCCCGGGACCTTCGCGTCGCCGAGCTGCTCGACATGGTCGAATTGTCCGACCGCCATATCGTCAGCTTTCCCTCCGAGCTTTCGGGCGGGCAGAAGCAGCGCGTCTCCATCGCCCGGGCGATCGCGGCCGATCCCGACGTGTTCATCTGCGACGAGATCACCTCGGCGCTCGACCAGCTCGTGCAGGAGCAGATCCTCAAGCTGATCCTCAAGCTCCAGAAGGAGATGAACAAGTCCTACCTCTTCATCACCCACGACATCGCCACCGTGAACGCCATCGCGGACCATGTCGTGGTGATGCACCGGGGCCGGATCGTGCAGCAGGGGCCGAAGGCCTCGGTCATGTCCGCTCCCGATCATCCCTATACGCGCCAGCTCCTCTCCGCGGTGCCGCAGATGGATGCGGGATGGCTCGACGCCGCCATCGCCGGCAGCCGGGCGGCGAGCGGCCGCTAGCGGCGGCACGGGCAGGAACGAGGCGTGCCTCGAAAGAAATCCACAGTGAAAAAAGGGGAATGAAAATGAAGACACTCACTGCCGCCCTCGTTTCCGCCGCGCTGGCCATCGGCCTCCAGGCCGCCGGGCCGGCCGCCGCGCAGGATTCCGACTGGAAGGAGATCCACATCGCGACGGAAGGCGCCTATCCGCCCTTCAACTTCGTCGATGCCGCCGGCAAGCTCCAGGGCCTCGACGTCGACATCGCCAATGCGCTCTGCGCCGAGATGAAGGCGACATGCACCATCGTCGCGCAGGACTGGGACGGCATCATCCCCGGGCTGAAGGCGAGGAAGTTCGACGCCATCGTCGCCTCCATGTCGATCACGGAGGAGCGGCTGAAGGAAATCGACTTCTCCAGGAAATACTACAGCTCCAAGCTCTCCGTCATGACCAAGGCCGACAGCGGGATAGAGGACATCAGGCCGGAAAGCTTCGAGGGCAAGACGGTCGGCGCCCAGTCCTCCACGCCGCAGGCCGAGCAGGCCGAAGCGCTGTTCGGCAAGCATGGCGCCACGGTGAAGCTCTACCCGTCGCAGGACGAGGCCGACATGGACCTCGTGAACGGCCGGCTGGACGGGATCGTCGCCGACAAGTTCTACCTCGCCGCCTGGATGAAAACCAACGGCAACGGCTGCTGCAAGCTCGTCGGCGACCTTGCCGAGGGCCAGACCGAGATCGGCGTCGGCCTGCGCAAGGAGGACAAGGCGCTGAAGCAGAAATTCGACGCCGCGATGGACGCCATCGTCGCAAACGGCACCTACAAGACCATCGTCGCGAAATATTTCGACTTCGACATCTACTGAGGCGATCTCGATCGACCCGGACGCCCCAAGGTATCGTGGACGGGTTTCCGCCGGTGACACCTTGGGGTTTCCTGACCTGACCTTCGTCACATGCAGGGAGTGCCGACCGATTTGGAGGGCGGACAAGCACGAAGAAGACGATTGGACGGTTGCGCTTCCCGGTTGGACAGTCCGGGTCACGGGCGGCAGGGGCTGCGCATCTGGAGCGCGGTATCAAGGCCATGCTCCGTTCCGGGGAGGCGCCTTCATCCCGTTCCGAACCACTCCAGCCATCTCCAGGCTGGCGCGCGGCCGCGTTGAGTGAGGCGCCGAAACCGCCTGCATCCAGACGCGCCTGGCGCCATCCAGCAAAGCCCGCAACAGCACCTACCCGAACTCCATTCGATGCTGACGATCGCGATTGCTGTCTCGGTCGTTGGTGTTCCTGTGGCTAAAGAAAACGATGCCGGGCAGATGGGCCGCCGGTGTGCAGGCACTGCTCGATCGAAGCATCCTCTGACCGCATTGACAATTGTTGACAATCAGCAATGACGCCCGGCAGAAGGAGACGGCGATGGAACTCGAAAAACTCAGCCTGGTGGATCGTGCCGCCCAGCAACTCCGCGGGATGATCATCGGCGCCGCGCTGCCCCCTGGCTTGAGGCTCACCGAACAGGACCTGTCCGACAAGATGCAGGTTGCGCGCGGCACGATCCGGGCGGCCCTGTCCGCCATGACGGCCGAAAATCTTGTCGTACGGCGGCCTTACTCGGGTTGGGCGGTGCAGACGGTCGATGAAGCAATCCTTCGCGAGAACTATCAGGTTCGCGGGGCGCTCGAGGAGCTTTCGGTACGGCTTCTTGCCGAGCGGCTTGATGACGACGAACGGATGAAGCTGGTCGCTTCCTACGAGCGGCTTGCCGCCGCCGAGGCGGCCGGGGGCGCTGAGGAGCGCCTTCAGGCGGATCTGGGTTTCCATGCGGATATCGTGCGGGCCAGCGGCAACAGGCTGCTGCTCCATCAATACAACAGCATCTGCGGGCTGACCGAATGGCTTTACAGGTGGTCGGAAAAAAACTGGCCGAGACGCATCAACCTTCTGGAATGGCACAAGCCGATCTTCGAGGCGATCCTCGCCCGGGATGGAGACGCCGCGGCGAGAGCCATGCGCATCCACACACAGCGCAGTCTGCACGACGACATGCAGGACCTGCGGAACAATCTCTCCGGACAACACGAGCAATAGAAAGCGATCAACCATGTCGAATAGCCTATCGTCGCTTACCAGGCGCGGCTTCCTGGCAGGAAGCACCGCCGCCGGACTGCTGTTGCCCCTCGGTGTGAGCTGGGCTGCCGCCCCGCGAAAAGGTGGTGAACTTCGCATTTCGATGGCAGGGGGCAGTTCGGACAACTCGCTCGACCCACGCGCCTTTACCCAGCAGATGCAGCGGATCGTCGGCGTGGCGGTGTGCAATCAGCTCGTCGAAATTCTTCCGGACGGAACCCTCGTGCCCGAACTTGCCGAGAGCTGGGAGAGCACGGATGCGGTCCGATGGTCTCTCCGTATCCGCAAGGATGTCCTGTTCCACAACGGGAAATCGCTGGATGCCGAGGACGTCGTCTATTCCGTGAACTCGAAAACATCGACGAGAGCGACTACGTGCTGCGCGATGGCTCGGTGATGACGCCCGACGACTTCATGGCCTCGATCGAATCCGCGCGCGGCAGCGACGTCTTCGCCCTTCACGGCCAGGTCGACCCGCATCTCGCCTGCATTGCCTCGCCCGTCCTGAACGAGGAGGGGCGCTGCCTGGCGACCATGAGCCTCGTCGTTCCGCTGGTTGATTTCGAGGGCCGGTTCGATTTCTATGCGGATCATACGCGCCGCATGGCAAAGGCCGTGTCCGAACAGCTTTCGCTGATCCCTGCCGGACGGGAAGACATCCTCGGGCTTCTGCTGAAAGCACGGACCAACTGAGCCACGGTCCCTGCGCCTGTCAGAGATAAGCCAGCGGCTCATCGGCCCGCGAATCGCCGAGCCGGGCACCTGTCGCCACCTGTTGTTCCAGGCGACCCCTGGCGGCCGCTATCTCCAGCAGCACACCATCATTGCAGGCCTAGAGCGCCCGATGTCTGAAAGGGATTTGAACCGTCGTCCCCTAATTCCAGGGCGTGACTGTTCCGACCGCCGATAAAGGGCGATCAAAGAGCCGCGCTTGCATGCGGCAGGCTGTCATAGGCGCCCCAGACCGCCTGGTCGAAATTGATGATAGCGCCCGTCATCAGGCCTGATTCTTCCGATGCGAGAAATGCGACTGCCCGGGCAACCTCCTCAGGCTCGATCAGCCGGCCATTCGGTTGCGCGACCACCGCCTTGGCGAGCCAATCGGCGGGCTGGCCGTCCAGCTCCCGTTGCGTCCTGTCCTCGCCTTCGGACGCCATCCAGCCGATGTTGAGGCTGTTCACGCGGATACGGTTTCTAAGCGCTGCATAGGCCGTATTGCGCGTCAGCGTATCGAGCGCGCCCTTCGAGGCGCTATAAGCGGCGAGGAACGGCTGTCCGCCCATCGAGGACATGGTCGATATGTTGACGATGGTCCCGGCAATGCCGTCGCGCTTGAAAAGCTCGATTGCGCCTTGCATCAGGAAAAACGGCGCGCGGATGTTGACCGCGAACAACTGGTCGAAGAGTTCCGGGCTGGTGTTCAGGATGGTGCCGCGATTCGTCATTCCGGCCGCATTGACCAGGCTGTCGAGCCGGCCAAACGACGTGTCGGCCGCGGCGATGACAGCCTTGCAGTCGTCCACGTTCGACAGGTCGGCTTTGACAAAGACCGTTTCCGTACCCAAAGCCGCCAGCCGGGCCGCCTGCGCCTTGCCCTTCTCCTCGGAGCGCCCGCAGATGACGAGGCCCTTCGCGCCGCGTTGCGCAAGAAGCGTCGCGGTCGCGGCACCAAGGCCCTGGGTGCCGCCGGTCACGACGATGATCTTGTTTTCGAACTGTGCCATTTGCGGTTCCTCTCGCATGAGCGTTGTTCTCGCTGTGCTGTTTGTCCGGCGTGCGCGTCAGGCGAACTGCAGCGGCAACCATCCGCCATTGTGCTTTTCATGGCTGTCCACGACGGCATCGACGAAGGCCACGCCTTTCAGCCCGTCGTAGGAGGAGGGCATTCCCTCCCCGAGCGGCCCGGCCGGCGCGCCGCTCTGCCTCGACCGGATGACGGCCGCGAAGCCGGAATAGAGGTTCGTGAACGCTTCGATATAGCCTTCCGGGTGGCCCGGCGGTGTGCGGGTTCGCACGCGCGCACCGTCGGTGAGATCGTCGCGGCCTCGCTTGATCGTCTCCGGGGCGCCGAAGAGCCCCGTGAAGATCAGTTCGTTCGGCTGCTCCTGGTGCCAAACCAGGCTGCCCTTCTCGCCGAAGACCCGCAGCCGCAAGCCGTTCGACTGGCCGATCGCGACCTGGGAGGACCACAGAAGGCCACGCGCGCCGCCTTCGTAGCGGATCATCACATGGGCGTTGTCATCCAGCGCGCGGCCCTCGACGAATGTCGCAAGGTCCGCGGCGACGGCTTCCGCCTTCAATCCCGTCACGAAGCCGGCGAGGTGATAGGCGTGCGTGCCGATGTCGCCGATGGAACCGCCGCGTCCGTTCTTCTTCGGATCGGTGCGCCAGGCCGCCTGCTGGTTGCCCTGCAGTTCGATGCCCGTCGCCATCCACTCCAGCGGATACTCGACCTGCACGACGCGGATCTTGCCGAGGTCTCCGCGCGCAACCATGGCCCGCGCCTCGTGGATCATCGGATAGCCGCTATAGGTATAGGTCACCCCGAGGAAACGCCCGGTCGCCTGCGCCAGGTCGTGCAGCGTGATCGCGTCCTGCACGGTCGTCGTCATCGGCTTCTCGCAAATGACGTCGAACCCCGCTTCGAGAAACGCCTTGGCGATCGGGAAATGGGTGTGGTTCGGCGTGCAGATCGCCACCACGTCGATCCGGTCGTCGCGCAGGCGCTCTCCCGTCACCATGGCGAGATAGTCGCCATAGGAGCGGTCGCGGTCGATGAAATTCTTCGCGGCGAAGCCGTGGCCCCGTTCGGCATCGACGTCGAACGCGCCCGCCACGAGGTCATAGTGGTTGTCGAGACGGGCGGCGAAGCGGTGGATGCCGCCGATATAGGCGCCCTCGCCTCCGCCCACCATGCCGAGGCGAAGACGACGGTCGGGCAGGTTTCTGTTCGGCACGGCCATTGTCCTTAGATTCCGAGGATTTCACTGTTGACGGATCGGTCCGCGCCGGACTTCACGAAGTCATCGAAGGCGCGCTCCGAGACCTGAATGATATGGTCGCGTATGAAGCGCGCGCCCTCGGCCGCGCCGTCTTCCGAATTCTTCAGGCAGCATTCCCATTCGAGAACGGCCCATCCGTCGAAACCGTAGCCGGTCAGCTTCGAGAAGATGGCGCCGAAATCGACCTGCCCGTCTCCGGGCGAACGGAAGCGACCGGCGCGGCTGACCCACGGCTGATACCCGCCATAGGCGCCCGTCTTGCCGGTCGGCCGGAACTCCGCGTCCTTGACGTGGAAGGTCTTGATGCGCTGGTGGTAGTGGTCGATATAGGCGAGATAGTCGATCGACTGGAGAACCAGATGGCTCGGGTCGTACATGATGTTGCAGCGCGGATGGTTGTCGACGCGCTCCAGGAACATCTCGAACGTCAGACCGTCATGCAGGTCTTCCGTCGGATGAATTTCGTAGCAGACGTCGACCCCCTCGTGATCGAACGCATCGAGGATCGGCCGCCAGCGCCGCGCCAGCTCATCGAAGCCGTCTGAAATCAGCCCGTCCGGCCACTGCGGGTAAGGGTAGAGATAGGGCCACAGAAGCGTTCCGCTGAAGGTCGTATGGCGATCGACACCGAAACGGCGCGAGGCCTTGGCAGCGCACAGCAACTGGTTGACGGCCCATTCCTGCCGCGCCCCGGGATCACGGTGCACCTTGGCAGGCGCAAAGGAGTCGGCCGGCAGGTTGAACGACGGATGAAGGGCGACGAGCTGTCCCTGCAGATGGCTGGCGAGATCCGTCACGACGAGGCCGTGCTCGCCGAGCGTTCCCTTGATCTCCTCGACATAGTCCTGGCTTTCCGCCGCACGTTCGAGATCGATCACGCGGCGGTCCCAGGTGGGGATCTGCACGCCCTTGAACCCCTTGTCGGCGGCCCAGCCGGCCAGCCCCTCCAGCGAGTCGAAGGGTGCCTCATCGCCGGCAAATTGCGCGAGGAACACGCCGGGACCCTTGATGGTTCTCATGCTTGTCATCCTTCAGATGGATTGGTTGCCGTGGTCGTGCCGCGATCAGAAGCCGACGCGCTGTTTCCTGCGACCTTCCGCCTGGTTCCTGGCCGCGGCGTTAACCTCGGCCCGCGCGCTCACCTGCGGCACGCCGACATCCCACCAGGCGTCGCCCGGCGTCCAGGTGAAGGCGTCGGAGACGATGGTGATGACGGTGGTGCGGTCGTTCGCCTGCGCCCATTCGACGGCCTCGCCGAGGTCGGCAAGGCTTTCGACATGGCGCGTCAGCGCACCCATCGCCTCGGCATGCTTGGCGAAGTCGACGGCAAAGGGTTCCTTGACGCGGCAATCCCTGATCAGGTTGTTGAAGGAGGCGCCGCCCTTGCCGTTCTGCAGGCGGTTGATGACGGCATAGCCGCCGTTGTCGCAGACGATGAGGATCATCTTGTGGCCGGAAAGAACGGTCGAATAGATGTCCGAGTTCATCATCATGTAGGTGCCGTCGCCGATCATGACGATGGGCGTGCGGGTGGGATCGGCCATGGCCGCGCCCCAGCCGGCGGCGATCTCGTAGCCCATGCAGGAGAAGCCGAACTCGCAGTCGAAGGTGTTCGGCGCCTTGACGCGCCAGTTCTTCATCACCTCGCCCGGCAGGCCTCCGGCGGCGGTGATGAGAAGGTCACGCTCCTTCGCCCTGGAATTGACGATGCCGACGACCTGGGCATAGGTCGGCACCGGCGCGTTGGTCGGCTTCTGGTAGCCGTCGAGCGCCGCGTTCCACTTGGCGAATTCCTGCCGGCCCTTTTCCGTCCAGCCGGCGTCCGCCTTGTAGCCGCCGATGGCGGCCTCGAGCTCGGTCACCGTCTCCAGCGCATCGCCGACGACGGCGACGGCGCGGTGCTTGTTGGCATCCCAGCGGGCCGCGTTGATCGCGACGAAGCGGGCGTCGGGAGAAAAGGCCGTCCAGGACCCGGTGGTGAAATCCATGAGGCGCGTGCCGACCGCCAGTACCACGTCGGCCTCGCCGGCCAGCGCATTGGCCGAGGTCGAGCCGACGATGCCGATCGGGCCGACATGGGCCGGGTGGTCATGGGTGACGCTGCCCTTGCCGGCGATGGTCTCGCAGAGGGGAATGCCATGCTTTTCGGCAAACGCGGCGAGCGCCGCCTCGGCGCCGGAATAGCGCACGCCGCCACCGGAGATGATCAGCGGGCGCTTCGCCGCCTTCAGCACGCGCACGGCCTCGGCGAGGCTTTCGCGGTCCGGCCGCGGACGCGGGATCCTGTGCACGGTCGGCTCGAAGAACCGTTCGGGATAGTCCCAGGCAATCTCCTGTGCGTCCTGCGGCAGGGCAAGGAACGCCGGGCCGCAATCGGCCGGGTCCAGCATGACGGCGACGGCCTGCGGCAGCGAGGAGAGGATCTGTTCGGGATGGACGATACGGTCCCAGAAGCGCGTGACGGCCTTGAAGGCATCGTTGACGGTGATGGTCGGATCGCCGAAATGCTCGACCTGCTGCATCACCGGGTCGGGCCGGCGGCTGACGAAGCTGTCGCCGGCCAGGAGCAGGATGGGAAGGCGATTGGTATGCGCCACGCCCGCGGCCGTCACCATGTTCAGCGCACCCGGACCGATGGAACTGCACGCAACCATGATCTGGCGCCGGCGTGTCGCCTTCGCAAAGCCGATCGCGGCGAGCGCCATGGACTGCTCGTTCTGGCCGCGCCATGTCGGCAGCGTATCCTTGACGGCTTCCAGCGCCTCGGAAAGGCAGGTCACATTGCCATGGCCGAAAATTGCGAAGACGCCCGGGAAAAGCGGCTCGCGCCGGCCGTCGATTTCGGTAAACTGGTTGCAGAGATAGCGAACCAGGGCCTGCGCCATGGTGAGACGAACGGTACCCATTTAAAAACCTCCCTGAACCGGCATTGCCGCGCCGGCTCCAATTGCAGAACCATTATTTCATTTTTACAAATATTGCAATACTTGTTGCAATTCACGTCGGCAGCCGGCAATCGGTCCATTGCCCGCCCGACCGGCTCGATGCGAGCGCCGCCTCGATGAACTTGACGCCAAGCGCGCCGTCCATCGCCGTCGGATATTCCAGCAGTCCTGCAGGCAAGGCTCTGCCGAGACGCCGCGCCTCGACGGCAATCGCGAATTCCTCGTAGAGATTGCCCCAGGCATCGCTGAGTGCCTCGGGATGGCCGCGCGGCATATGCACGAAGCGGGCGGCGCTTGCGCCGATCCCCGCGCCCTCGCCGCGCGTCAGCAGGCGGGCCGGCTCGCCGAACCGGCGCAAATGCAGGGCCTCCGGCTCCTCCTGGTTCCATTCGAGGCTCGCCTTGTCGCCGAAGACGCGGATGCGCAGGCCGCAATGGGTGCCGGGCGCGACCTGCGAGACCATGATGGTACCGGGAACGTCGCCCTCGTAGCGCACATGCATGAAGGCCGTGTCTTCCAGCGCCTTCGGCGGACCCAGCGTGTGGAACTCCGCCCGCACCGCCGTGACGGGGCGGCCGCACACGAACGCACCGAGATGGTGGCAATGGGTGCCGATGTCTCCGGTGGTGAAGGTCGGGCCGACGATGGCAGGATCGAGGCGCCATTGCGCTCCAGCACCGGCGTCGCTCGGCGGGGTGAGCGCCCATTCCTGAAAATACTCGACATGCACCTGCCGCAACGCGCCAAGCGCGCCTTCGCGGATCATCTGGCGCGCCTGCCGCACCATGGCGGAGGCGGCATAGGCATAGGTCACGCCGAAGATGAGGCCCGTCTCCCGCTGGCGGCGCACGAGATCGAGCGCATCGGCGAGCGTCGTCGTCAACGGCTTGTCGCTGATGACGTCGATGCCGTTTTCCATGAAGGCGCAGGCGATGGCATGATGGGAGTTGTTGGGCGTGGTGATCGCCACGGCATCGATGCCATCCGGCCGCCCCGCCTCGCGCTCGGCCATCACCCGGTAGTCCGTGTAGATGCGGTCCTCGGCCAGCAGCCAGGCTCGCCCGGATTCCTGCGCCACCTGCGGCCGGGACGACAGCGCGCCTGCAACCACATCCCAGCGGTTGGAGAGCCGCGCACCGCGCGCATGTACCTTGCCGATGAAGCTGCCCTGCCCTCCGCCGACGATGCCGAGCCGCAAACGGCGCTCGGCCGGCGGAAACGCCTGGCCGCCGGAAACCTCTGCCATGATCCCCTCCCTCGAAATCCACGCCTGCCCGAAAACGAGCTTGCAGAATTAATATTGAAGGAATATCAAATCCGCAACGTTTTTTGCATAACCATCGGGAGGAAGTCGATGATCAGGATCGCGTTGCTCGGCTGCGGGCGTATCGGGAAGATGCATGCTGCCACGATTGTCCGTTCAAGCAAAGCGGAACTCGCAGCCGTGTACGATCCCGTTTCCGCGGCAGCCGAAGAGGTCGGCAGCCGGTTCGGATGTGTGGTCACGGCGAGTGCGGGGGAGGCCATCGCGCAGGCCGATGCCGTGCTGATCGCAACGTCCACGCCGACGCATGCAGACCTCATCGAGGCGTCGGCAAAGGCCGGCAAGGCGATTTTCTGCGAGAAACCCATCGACCTGTCGCTGGCCCGGGTCAAGGCCTGCCGTGCGGCGCTGGAAGGCTTCGACAAGCCGATCCAGATCGGCTTCAACCGTCGATACGATCCGGGGCACCGCGCGGCGCGCGATGCGGCCCGCTCCGGCGAGATCGGCGAGATCCGCCAGGTGATCATCACCTCGCGCGACCCGGGCCTTGCCTCCCGCGAATACCTCAAGGCATCGGGCGGCATCTTCAAGGACATGACCATCCACGATTTCGACCTCGCCCGCTTCATGCTGGGCGAAGAGCCCGTCGAGGTTTTCGCGACGGGCAGCGCGCTCATCGACCCGACACTGGCCGACCTGAACGATATCGACTCCGCCATGGTCGTCCTGCGCACGGAAAGCGGCAAGCTTTGCCACATCAACAATTCCCGCGCCGCGATCTACGGCCATGACCAGCGCGTCGAGATCCTCGGTTCGAACGGAATGCTCATCTCCGGGAACCGCCGCGCGCATGGTCTCGAACGATTCGGGCCGACCGCGACCGGCGCCGGCGAGCCCTTCCTCAACTTCTTCATCGAGCGCTACGCAGAAGCCTATGCGCTGGGGCTGGAATCGTTCATCGACTGCGTGGAAACCAATACGATGCCGGACGCCACCTTTGAGGACGGCGAAAGATCCCTGGCGCTTGCCGAGGCGGCAAACCTATCCCGCGCCGAGCGACGGTTCGTCGACATCCGCGAAATCGCCGGGTGAGATCGCTGCCCGCCGTTCCAAATGGATCGGCGGGCATTCTCTCACGGCTTGCGGCGCTGGTTTCCCGTCACCGTCGGAATTTGCGGCGAGCCCTTCTTGTCTTCCTGGAGCAGCGCTGCAACCGCGACCGCGATGGCCTGGGTCAGGCACATCGGCGCGGCAAGCGAGCGCGAGAACGAATATTCGTCCTCCGGGATCGTGAACAGGACGCTGGCGTTCTTTGCTAGCGGGGACAGCTGGCTGTCCGTGATGGCGACCATCGGCGTGCCGTTGTGCGCCGCGACATCGGCGATCGTCACGACCTCCTTGGCATAGTGGCGGAAGGCGATGGCGACCAGCACGTCCTTCTTGCCCATGACCTGCGCCATCTCGGGCGCCAGCCCGCCCGCCGGATCGAGCAGAATGACCCGCAACTGCAGCATCGAGAGCACGTAGCGGAGGAATTTCGCAATGGGCTCCGAGCGTAGCTGGCCGGCGATGAAGATCGTATTCGCGTTCTTCAAGGCCTTGGCGGCCTGCGACAGGCTTTCCTCGGGCGTCGAGCTCAGCAGCTCCTGCAACGTTGCGATATCGCGAACGACCAGATCATGGAGGAAGCCGAGGTTCCCCTTGCGCTTGTTCTTCTCCAGATCGACATCCAGCGCGCTGATGCGCTCGCGGTAGCCGGGGGCCGCCGTCGAAAGACGGCTTTGAAAGACGGCCTGGAGCTGCTTGAAGCCCGAGAAGCCGAAGTTCTGGGCGAACCGTACAAGGATGGACGGATGAGCGCCGCATTGCTCGGCAATCGCGTTGATCGACTGCATGGCGACGACGTTCGGGTTTTGCGTGATGAAGCGGGCGACCTGCTGGAAGCGGTCACTGAGGTTCGGATAGGCCTCCGTGACGAGGTTGACGAACGTTTCGTAGTTGGCTGTGCGTGGTGGCGGCTGATCGGACTGTTTTACCCGTGGCATGCAGCGCAACTCCTGAAGCGTGATGTGCAAGAGGCCGCGGCACTCGATGCTTGTCTTGCGCGCGGTCCAATCGCCTACCCAGTGCAGTATTGCAAAAACCGGCAATCCGCAACGCTTGTCGCGGCAGCCCCGTCAAGCGGCGGATCCGCGGTGACGACATGGGGGTGCGCCATGGCGAACGCACCCCCGTTCTCCTCAATAGGGGGCGTCGGGGAAGTAGTATTCCGCCGCATTGTCCTTGGTGATCAGCGGGCTGCCCAGCACATAGCGACCGTTGATCGGCGCCTGCGTGGCGAACTTCATGGTGACGAGCTCGATGGCAGGGATGATCAGCGTCGGCGGGTAGAAGATGTCGGCATCGACCATGTCGTGGCCGTCCATCACCAGCTTGATCACCTTGTTCATGCCGGAACCGCCGAGCACCGTCACGTTCTTGCGGTCCGCCTGCTTGATCGCCTCGATGGCACCGAGTGCGGCATCGTCGTCACCGGCCCACACGCCGTCGATCTCGGGGAAACGCTGGAGATAGTCCTGCATCACCTCGAAACCCTTGTCCGGGTTCCAGTTGGCGTATTGCATGTCGAGCACTTCGATCTTCGTATCCTTCAGCGCCGCGTTGAAGGCGTCGATGCGGATATTGTCGATCGCCGTCGGGATGCCACGCATCACGACGATCTTGCCGCCATCGGGAAACTTCTTCTTGAAGTATTCGGCGGCCGCCTTGCCATATTGCGGATTGTCGCCGCCGACATAGAGGTCCTCGATGCCTTCCTCGGCAAGGCCACGGTCGACGGTCGCGATGAACACGCCCTTGGCCTTGGCGGCCTTGACCGGCTCGGTCAGCGGATCGGATTCGAAGGGCAGCACGACGAGCGCGTTGATGTTGCGCGCCATCAGGTCCTCGATGTCGTTGACCTGCTGCGTGGCGCTCGACGATGTGGCCAGCACGAAGTCGATGTTCGGGAAGGCTTCCTTCATCCGGTCGATCGTGCGCTTGGTGTGGTAGTTGAGGCCGCCCGTCCAGCCATGCGTGGCCGCCGGGATCGAGACGCCGATGACGGCATCGGCGGCAAGCGCCGGCGTCGCCAGGCTCACGGCAGCGACCGCACCCGCCGCGATCATGGATTTCAGTCTGTTGAACATTCACTTGTCTCCCTGTTGAAGTGAAAGAAGGATCAGCCCTGCACGCGATCGCGCTGCAGCAGGACGGCGATGATGATGATCGCCCCCTGGAATGCGCCGTTGAGATAGGGGCTGACGAAACCGGTGAGGTTGAGGATGTTGCTGATGAAGCCGAGGATCAGCACGCCGACGATGGTGCCCCAGATACGGCCGAAGCCACCGCTGAGCGCGGTGCCGCCGATGATGACGGCGGCGATCGCTTCCAGCTCCCACATCAGGCCGGTCGATGGCGTGGCGGCGCCGAGACGCGGCACGTAGATCACCGTGGCGACGGCGACGCAGAGGCCCTGGATGACATAGGTGAGGATGCGCACGCGGTTGACGGGGATTGCCGAGTAGAAGGCGACATGGCGGTTTGAGCCGATGGCGGCCACATGCCGGCCGAAGCGCATGCGCCTGAGCACCAGCTCGCCGACGATGGCGATGACGGCGAGCACGAGGATCGGCACGGCGATGCCGAGAACCTGGCCGTAATAGATCGGGCGTGCGGCATCGCGCAGCGAGAAATCGAGTGAGATGGAGCCGCCATCCGCAAGCCAGGTGATGACCGATCGGAAGATCCCCATGGCACCGAGGGTCACGATGAAGGCTTCCACCCGCCCCTTGACGATCATGACCCCATTGAGCAGTCCCGCGGCCGCACCGACGACCAGAGAAAAGACGATGCCCGCGGCAACCAGTTGCCAGCCGGGCCCGAGCGTTTCGGCGGCCGCATTCATGAACATGATCGTGACGCCCGCCACCAGCGCCGAGAGCGAGCCGACGGAAAGGTCGAGCCCGCCCGCCGTGATGACGAAGGTGGCGCCGACCGCGATGATGCCGATGATGGCGCTGCGCGTGAAAACGTTCGAGAGGTTTTCCGCGCCGAGAAAGCTGTCGCTCATCAGCGAGCCGACAAGCATCAGCAGGATGAGGGCGATGAGCGGGCCTGCGGCCCCGAAAATCCCCGCAAGGGTGCGGCCCGGCGACGCCGTGGCGTTGCCGGCGGACGTGGCGGTAATGTCGGTCAATGGCTTGCCTCCTCCTGCGGGCCTCTGTCTTCGAGGCCCATGGCAAATCGAATGATGTCGGTCTCGCTGATCGCGTCGCCGGAGAGCTCGCCGGCAATGCGGCCGCGCCGCATGACAAGGACGCGATCGGAAAGCCCGACGATCTCCTGCATCTCGGACGAGATGACGACGATCGCCTTGCCCTCGGCGGCGAGCGTGGCGATGATCTCGTAGATCTGCTGCTTGGCGCCGATATCGACGCCGCGCGTCGGCTCGTCGAAGACGATCAGATCGGGCTCGACGGCAAGCGTCTTGGCGATCAGCACCTTCTGCTGGTTGCCGCCGCTGAGCGCGCCGGCCGTGACGTCGAGACGGCCGGTGCGGATGTCATAGCGCCCGACGGCCGCTTCGAGATCACGCCGCTCCGCGCGTCGATCGATCCAGCTCGCGCCATTGACCGCCCCCTTGGTGAGCGCCACGTTCTGATCGAGCGACTTGCCGAGCAGCAGGCCCTTGCCCTTGCGGTCTTCCGTCAGGTAGGCGAGCTTCAGGCCCCAGGCCTCGCGCGCCGCCGGCAGCTTCCGCGCTTCGCCACGCAGAACGAACGACCCGCATCGCGCCGGCCTCAACCCGAAGAGCGCTTCGAAGAGTTCGGTGCGGCCGGAGCCGACGAGCCCGGAAATGCCGAGCACTTCCCCTTCGCGAATATCGAGCGTCGCGTCTTCGACAGCGCCCGGCGATGTAAGGCCGGAAACACTGAGCAAGGCCTTGCGTTCCGCAGCACCGCGCCGGGGCGGATAGATTTCCGACAGAGGCCGCCCGACCATCGCCTCGGCCATCTCGTCCTCGGAAAGATCTGACGCATTCTCGACGCGCACGATCTGGCCGTCACGCAGCACCGCGACGCGATCGGCGATGTCCTTTACCTCATCGAGGCGATGCGAGGTGAAGATCACCGAGCCGCCCGCCTCGCGGAACGTCCGGATACGGCGGAAGAGATTGCCCGCCTCCGTCGCCGACAGCACGGCGGTCGGTTCGTCCATCAGGATGAGTTTCGGCTGCCGGGCGAAGGCCTTGGCAAGCTCGATCATCTGCCAGTCGGACACCGGCAGGTCGCTGAGCCGCGCCCGAACGGGAGCAGCCGAGCCGAGTTCGGCCAGCAGGTCTTTCGCCCGTATATCCATCGCCTTGCGGTCCGTGAAAGGACCCCGCGTGATCTCCCGGCCGAGGAAGACGTTTTCCGACACCGTCAGATGCGGCGCCAGGCAGAACTCCTGGTGCACCATCACGATGCCTGCGCGTTCGGCAGCATGCAGCGTTTCGGGCGCCGGCATGCCGTCCAGCAGCATCGTGCCCGAGGACGGCGGGGCCAGCCCGGCGGCAATGCGCATGAGGGTGGATTTGCCGGCACCGTTTTCGCCGACCAGCGCCAGCACCTCGCCCGGCCTCACGACGAGGTCGATCCCCTTGAGCACCGGCACGATGCCATAGGACTTGGCGATGTCACGGAATGTCAGGAGCGCCATGGTCACCTGCCGACCGGAGAAAGGCGCTGCGCCGCGATCTCGGAGCGATTGACGATAAGGGCCGGATCGAGCGTCCCCTTGAAGAAATCGAGGATGTTCTCCGCCGCCGAGATTGCCATGCGCCGCGCGCAGGCTTCGGTCAGCCCGGCATTGTGCGG
The DNA here is from genome assembly GCF_021401195.1 of Shinella sp. NM-101. Classification (NCBI taxonomy): domain Bacteria; kingdom Pseudomonadati; phylum Pseudomonadota; class Alphaproteobacteria; order Hyphomicrobiales; family Rhizobiaceae; genus Shinella; species Shinella sp. NM-101. The sequence continues at coordinate 178,113 of NZ_JACBFT010000008.1, forward strand.
GGAAAGCACCACCCGCTCGCAGGCGAGCATCGGATCGTCGCTGGCCGGAGGCTCGGAATCGAGCACGTCGAGACCGGCCGCGGCAAGCCGCCCTTCATTCAGCGCCGCCAGCAGCGCCTTCTCATCGATGAGGCCGCCGCGTGCCGTGTTGATGAGAATGGCCGAGCGCTTCATGACCGCCAGCTCCGCCGCCCCAATCAGCGGCTCGTCGCCGGATTTGGGCACATGCAGCGAGACGACGTCGGCGCGCGCAAGGCCGCCGGGCAGATCATCCACGGGAGTCGCGCCGGCCGCCGCGATCTCGCCGGCATCCTGGAATTTGTCGTAGGCAAGCACCGTCATGCCGAGCGCCGCCGCGATCTGCGTCAGCCGCCGGCCGATGCGGCCGAAGCCGACCACCAGCAATGTGCCTCCGTCCAGTTCGTCGGCATCCAGGCTGTTGCGATAATTCCAGTCGCCTTCCCGCATCCTGCGGTCGAAGAGAACGGTGCGGCGCGCGGCCGCGAGCATCAGCATGACCGCGTGCTCGGCCACCGCGCGGGAATTCACGTCCCCCACGACGGCGAGCGGTATGCCGCGCCCGTTCAGGGCTTCCACATCGACCGAATCGTAACCGACGCCATGGCGTGAAACGATCTTGAGATGCGGCGCATCGGCAATGAAGGCGGCCGTGAGCGGCTGGGTGCGGATGAGCAGCGCATCGGCGGTCGACAGGAAGGGCGCGTAGCTTGCGGCCGAAACCTCCTCGACATAGTCGATCGCCACACCGGGCGCGGACGTCAGGACGGCAAGACCGTCGGCGTGGATCTTGCCTGCGACCAGGATCCTCGGCATTCAGTATCCTCCCGTGTCGATCGTGTCGGCGGGAGCGACGTCCTGCACGAGATCGCGGAACTTCCGCACGCTTGCCTCGGCGGCGCCGGCCAGAAGGCGGACGTCGTTGGTGACGGTCACGAAATCGAACCCCCAGCCCACGGCCTCCGCCGCGTAGTCCGGGGTGCCGTTGTGCAGCGCCGCCCGCTTGCCGGCTTTGTGGGCAGCGTGGAGAATCGTCTTGATCGCCTCGATCATCTCCGGCTCGCGACGGTCGAAACCGGGCGCGTAGCGCTTGCCCTGGAGTCCCAGCGTCAGGTCGGCAGGGCCGATATAGACGCCGTCGAGGCCGGGGGTCGCGAGGATATCCTCGAGGTTCTCATAGGCCTGCGCGGTCTCGATCATGGCAAGACAGATCATCTCGTCGTCCGCTTCCGCGGCGTATCCGGGGCCTGCGGAAAACAACGCCCGGCTGGGACCGAAGCTGCGCACTCCGCCGGGCGGGTAGCGCATATAGGAGACGAGCCGCTCGGCTTCGGCGCGCGTGTTGATCATCGGGCAGATGACGCCGTAGGCCCCGGCATCCAGCGCCTTCATGATGTCGGCGGGATCGAGCCAGGGCACGCGCACCAGCGGCGTCACCCCGCTTGCCCGCATGGCCTGGAGCATCGGCACCGCCCCGTCATAGCCGACGATGCCGTGCTGCATGTCGATGGTGAGCGAGTCGTAACCCTGCGCAGCCATGATTTCGGCGCTGAAGGAATTGGCGATGGAAAGCCACCCGTTGAGGACAGGCTTGCCTTCGGCCCAGCGCTGCTTGACACCGTTCTTGATCATGACCGCCCCTTCACACCAGCATCTGCGCGAGCTTGACGTTGGAATAGTCGAGGATGCCCTCGGTGCCGCCCTCGCGGCCCATCCCACTCGCCTTGATGCCGCCGAACGGCGCCTCGGCGGCCGCCAGCGCAAAACTGTTGACCCCGACCATGCCCGCCTCCAGGCGCGCCGCCGCCTCGCGTGCCCGGCCGGCATCGCGGGTGAAGACGTAGGCCGAAAGGCCCATTTCGGAGGCATTCGCCCGCTCGAAGACGTCTTCCGTTCTGGAGAAGGATGTGATGGCGGCGATCGGGCCGAAGTTCTCCTCGGCGATTGCCCTGGCATCGTCCGGCAGGCCGGTGATGACCGTCGGCTCGAAGAAGAAGCCGGCATTCATGTCGGCTGGACGGCGGCCTCCCGCGACAATCTTGCCGCCGCGGTCGCTTGCATCGGCAACGATTTCCTCGATCGCGACGATGCGGCGCTCGTTGATCAGCGGCCCCATCTGTGTCGCTTCATCGAGGCCGTAGCCGAGTTTCAGCGCGCGGGCGCGCGCCGCAAATCCGTCGGCGAAGCGATCGTGCAGCGACTCGTGCACGTAGAAGCGGTCCGGCGTGACGCAGACCTGGCCGGCATTGGCATATTTCGTCGGCACCGCGAGATCGAGCGCCTTGTCGAGATCGGCATCGTCGAAGACGATCATCGGCGCATTGCCGCCGAGCTCCATGCTGACGCGCTTCACCGTCTCGGCGCTGTCGCGGATCATCTGCTGGCCGACGCGGGTCGATCCCGTCAGCGAAACCTTTCGCACGACCGGAGAGGCCATGATCGGCTTGTAGGTGTTGCCGGTCGGGCCGATCAGGAGGTTGGCGACACCCGCCGGAAGGCCGGCTTCGCGCAGGCAGTCGAAGAGAACCATCGCAACGCCCGGCACCTCGACCGATGGCCGGACGATGACGGCGCAACCGGCCGCAAGCGCCGGCGCGACCTTGCGGGCAATCAACGCCGCCGGAAAGTTCCAGGCGGTGAAGGCCGCAACCACACCGACGGGCTCGTGCGTGACCTCCAGGCGGCCGCCCGGCACGCGGCTTTCGACGATACGGCCGTAGATGCGACGGGCTTCCTCCGCGTACCAGCGGAACTGGTCGACGGCGAGCGCCCATTCGCGACCCGACTGCGCCAGCGGCTTGCCGGTTTCGAGCGTGATCTGGCGCGCGGCCTCGGCGGTGCGCGCGGCCATCACGTCGGCGGCCTTGTGCAAGTGATCCGCACGAACCCAGGCCGGCGTTTTCTTCCACGCCTGGAAAGCCCTGTCCGCCACGCCGATCGCCCTGTTGGTGTCGTCAACGCCGGCCACGGGAACGGCACCGAGGACCTCACCATTGCCCGGATCCGTGATTTCGGTCGATGCGCCGCTCGCGGGACCGGACCAGGAACCGTCGATGAACAAACCGTAGGACGCGTACATGTTCCCTCCTCGCGTTGCCGAAGGAATTCAGTCAGCAACATTTGTTTTCATTATTACAAAGACGCAATTTTAATTGCGCGTCAAGTGCAATCGGCAAGAAGGACAGCTTGTTCGGGGGTAAATGGCGGGGTTGGACACGATGTCATTCGGCGCGAAACGGGTTGCCGATCAATCCCCGTATGCAATTATTATTGCGCCACTGCCGCCCGTGGTCAATCACCAATCACATCAAGCCAGGTGCCGGCGCGCGACGATTTCCGGATCGTCTCCACCAGCGTCTGGATGCGCAGGCCCGCCCGGAAATTAAACGGCTCCGGCCGCAACCCGGCAATCGCCTCCAGATAGCCGGCGACCTCGATCGCCTTCAGGTCGTTGAAGCCCAGCTGATGGCCCGGTGCGACGCAGAAGCGGCCATAGGGCGCATGGTCGGGACCGGCTTCGATACGGCGAAAGCCCTGCCGGCCCTTCGCATCCGCGGCCGAATAGAAATGAAGCTCGTTGAAGCGCTCCTGCGAGAAGGCCAGCGCGCCCCGGGTGCCGTAGACTTCGAAATCGTGCTGCATCTTGCGGCCCGTGGCGATCCAGTTGCCCTCGATGGAGCCGGTTGCGCCGTTCTCGAAACGCAGGAAGGCGCGGCCCACATCATCCGTCTCGACCGGTCGAACGCCGCCCTTGCCGTCTGGACGGTTCTCGATCATCGTCACGCAGTCGCCCATCACCTTGGCGATCGGCCCCATCAGGAATTCCGCCGTCGCCAGCGCGTGGCTGCCGATATCGGCAAGCGCGCCGCCGCCCGCCGGATCGTGGCGGAAGGTGAAGGGCGCCGCGGCGTCGGCCATGTAGTCCTCCGCATGCAGACCCCGGTAGCCGCGGATGTCGCCAAGCTCGCCGCCCGCTATCATCTCACGGGCGAGTCCGAGCATGGGGTTGCAGAGGTAGTTGAAACCGACCTGCGTCTTGATGCCGGCGTTTTCCGCCGCCTCGGCCATCTCGCGTGCATCGGCGGCCAGCGGGGCGAGCGGCTTCTCGCAGTAGACATGCTTGCCGGCCGCGATGGCCGAAAGCGCCATTTCCTTGTGCAGCGCATTGGGAGCGGTGATGTCGATGACGTCAATGGTGGGATCCGCCACCAGGCTGCGCCAGTCGTCCGTGGCATGCCGGAAGCCGAAGGCAGCCCGGGCGGCTTCGGCCTGCGCCATGGTTGCATCGGCGATCACGGCGAGTTCCACGTCATAGGGCAGGTCGAACACCCGCTCGGCGGCCGCAAAGCCGAAGACATGCGTCTTGCCCATGAAACCCGACCCGATGAGGCCAAGACGGAGCTTCTTCTTCATTCTCTCGCTTCCCGGATGATGTGCCTGCGGCCTCCTCCGGCCGCCTGAATGCAATTATCTTTGCAACAATATTGAAATGTCAATATATGTTTTGTATGGGACGTCCATGCGAGGAGGAGGCAGTGAGGGGCCGTTTCCGGCGGGCCGGACTTCGCGCAGACAGGACATCCACCCTTTGACGCGGAGACGAACCATGAAAGCCAGACTCGGCATTGCCCCCATCGCCTGGTGGAACGACGACCTGCCGGAAATCAGCAGCGACATTTCGCTCGAAGGATGTCTTGCCGAAGCCGCCGAAGCCGGCTTTACCGGCATGGAGACCGGCCGCCGGTTCCCGATGGACGCAACGATCCTGCGTCCCATCCTCGACAGATATGGCATCCAGGTCTGCGGCGGCTGGTTTTCCGGCCTGCTGCTCGATGGCGACATCGAGGCGGAGAAGGACAGGATCGCCGGACAGATGGCGCTGTTCAAGGCGGTGGGCGCTCCCTGCATCGTCTATGGCGAGACGGCCGGCACCATCCAGGGTGACCGCAGCGCGCCGCTGTCCACCAAGCGCAAGCTTTCCGAGGACGAGATCAAGGCCTATGGCCGCAAGATGACGGCCTTCGGCGAATGGTGCGCCGACCAGGGCATGCCGATCTCCTATCACCACCACATGGCCGCGCCCATCGAGACGGAGGAAGAGCTCGACCTGCTGATGAAGCATTCCGGCGAGGGCCTGCCGCTGCTCTTCGACGCCGGCCACATGGCCTTTGCCGGCGGCGACGTGCTGCGCGTCATCGACAGGCATCACAGCCGCATCAGCCATGTCCACACCAAGGATGTCCGCCTGCCCGTCATCGCGGCGCTCGACCGCACGAAGGAAAGCTTCCTCGACGCGGTGATCAAGGGCGCCTTCACGGTTCCCGGCGACGGCAGCCTCGACTTCGAGGCCATCGTCAAGCGCCTCGCCTCCCACGGCTATGAGGGCTGGTTCGTCGTCGAGGCGGAGCAGGACCCCGCCCACAACCCGCCGCTCGACATGGCGAAGATCGGCCACAAGGAGCTCCTGCGCGTGATGGCCGCAGCCGGTTACGAGGTGGTTCGCTAAGCTCCCTCCACCGTCATGGCCGGCCCCCGGTTTAACCTGAGGGCCGGCCATCCACGCCGGGAGGTGTCGCGTGGATCCCCGGGTCAGGCCCGGAGATGACGTGGGAGAACGGGATGAGGCCGCAGCCCCGGGAATTCCACAGGGCGTGCCGTACAAATCGTCCGCCACGCCTTTCCTGGTTTCAGATCGTGCCGCCGAGCGAGGCTTCCAGCAGGGCGAGCTCCTGGCCGCCCGCCATCATGTCCTGCAGGGCCGCCGCATCCACCGTCCCGCGTTCGGCCGTGCCCAGCGTCTGGCCCCGGTTGAGCACGGTGAAGCGGTCGCCGACGGCGAGCGCGTGGCGGACATTGTGCGTGATGAAGACGACGCCGATGCCCTGCTTGCGCACCCGGTCGATGGTGCTGAGCACGTTGGCCGTCTGGCGCACGCCGAGCGCCGAGGTCGGCTCGTCGAGGATCAGCACCTTGGCGCCGAAATAGACCGCCCTCGCGATGGCGACGGTCTGCCGCTCGCCGCCCGAGAGCGTGCCGACGGCCTGGTCCGGCCCGCGCAGGTTGATGCCCATCTTGCGCATCTCCGTCACGGTGATCTCGTCGGCCTTGGACGTATCGAAGGTCTTGAACGGCCAGATGCCCCGCTCCGGCTCCCGCCCCATCCAGAAATTGCGGCTGACGCTCATCAGCGGGATCATGGCGAGATCCTGGTAGACCGTGGCGATGCCCGCGGCCATGGCGTCGCGCGGACTGCTGAAGAGCGTCGGCGTTCCCTCCACCAGCACCTCGCCGCCGCTCGGCTTGTAGACGCCGGACATGATCTTGATGAAGGTCGACTTGCCGGCCCCGTTGTCGCCGAGCAGGCAATGGCACTCGCCCGGGCGGATGTCGAAGGAGACGCCGGCCAGCGCGATGACGTGGCCGAAGTGCTTCTGGATGTTCCTCATCTCCACGATGGCGGTCATCAGCGTTCTCCCGTGATGATGCGGCGGATATAGGTGTTCATGATCACCGCCGTGAGCAGGATGACGCCGAGGAAGACGCGGAACAGCGAGCTTTCGGCATTGGCGAAGAACAGGCCCTGCTGCACCACGCCGAAGATGATGGCCCCGAGCGCCGCGCCGATGACGGAACCGTAGCCGCCCGTCAGAAGCGCCCCGCCGATGACCACGCAGATGATCGCCTCGAACTCCTTGAGGAGCCCGCGGTCGGCCGCCGCCGAGCCGAACTCCATCACCTGGCAGGTGGCGAAGACGCAGGCGCAGAAGGCCGAGAACATGAACATCAGGATCTTCACCCGGTTGACCGGCACGCCGACATAGCGCGCGGCGAGCGGGTCGCCCCCGGAGGCGAAGATCCAGTTGCCGAACTTGGTGCGGGTCAGCAGCCAGTGGCCGAAGATGACGAGCACGATGGCCCAGACCACGAGCATCGGGATGCCCTCGATGACGGGCTGGCCGGCACGATTGCCGCGGGTGAAGGTGGCGATCCATCCCATCTCGCCCATCCAGGCGAAGAACCCCTTGAGGATCTTGCCGCCGAAGATCGGGGCGAGCCAGTCGCCGACCGCCTTCTCGCCGACGCCGCCGATGATGGTCTGGCGGGTGAAGTAGACAGAACTCCAGATCGTCAGGCCGCGCAGGATGTAGAGGAAGGCGAGCGTGACGATGAAGGACGGCAGGCCGGTGCGGATGACCAGCCAGCCGTTCACCGCGCCGATGAAGACGCAGAAGGCGAAGGTGGCAATGATGGAAAGCCACAGCGGCACGCCGAGATGGACGGACAGGATCGCGATCATCAGCCCGGAAAAGCCGATCATCGAGCCGGTCGAAAGGTCGAACTCGCCGGCGATCATCAGAAGGCAGGCGCCGACCGCGATGACCATGAACTGCGCCGAGACGACGGTCCAGTTCATCACGCCCTCGGCGGCGAACATGCCGCTGTCGCCGGCGATGATGGCGAACAGCAGGAAGACCAGGATGGTGCCGCAGATGCCGCCGAGCTCGGGCCGGATCAGCGCGCGCCGAAGCGGCGAGACGGGCCTGATGCGCTCGTCCTTCGACGCGCCGTTAATGACGTCCGTCATGAATGCATTCTCCTCCCTCGAAAATCGTTCGGGGCGCGCCGTCGTCCGGCGCGCCCCGACGGAGCGTCAGGTCAGCGGAACTGGCCCGCCAGCGACTCGACGAGCGCGATGTTGTCCTTGGTCACGAAGCCGGGGCCGGTGAAGATCGAGTTGGCCGGGGCGACGCCGTAGCGCACGTAGTTCGTCAGCACCTGGATCGGGATCGAGCCCTGGAGGAACGGCTGCTGGTCGATGGCGAAGTTGATCGTGCCGTCCTTGATGGCCGCGGAAATCTCGGCCGACAGGTCGAAGGTACCGAAGTAGATGTCGCCGTCGAGGCCCATATCCTTGACGGCACGGATCGAGGGTTCGGCCGAGTTCGGGCCGAGCGTCAGGATCGCGCCGGTGTCCTTGTTGGCCGTCAGATAGGCCTTCACCTTGTTCTGCACCTCGGACGGGTCGATGCCGGAATCGATCATCTGGTTGCCGAGTTCCACGCCGATGCCCTCGGCAAAGCCGCGGCAACGCTCCACCGAGGCCGGGTTGGTGATGTAGTGGTTGACGCATACGAAGCTCTTGACGCCGGCCTCCTTGGCGCGCTTGCCGGCACCGAGGCCCGCCTCGTATTCCGGCTGGCCGACATGCAGCAGCGCACCGAGCTTCTGGCTCTCCTCGACCGTGCCCGAATTGACCGTGACCACCGGGATGCCCTTGGCGACGGCGTCCTTGATCGGACCCTCGAGCACGTTGTAGTCGGCGATGGTGACGATGATGCCGTCGACGCCGGCCGCCGAGCTCTGCTGGACGATGCGCGCCATGTCCGCAAGGTCGCCCGTCGGCGGGTTGCGGTATTCGGTCTCGACATGCATCTGCTCGTTCGTGACCTTGATGGCGTTCTTGATGACGTTGAACCAGCTGTCGCTGTCCGGGCCGTGGCTGATCCATACGAACTTCTCGCCGTCCGCATGGGCCGCGCCGGCAAGCGCGGTCGTCGCCAGAAGCGCGCCGAGCGCCAGGGATTGCAGGATTTTCTTCATGTGTCTTCCTCCCGAAGTTGGCTTCCTGTTCGCTCCCCGCCCGAAGCCGTTGCGGGTAACCCTCTGTTTCTTGTGAAGTCCGCTCAGGCCGCGCGCTTGGCGCCCTGTGCATCGAGAGCGGCATCGAGCCGCGCCTGGTCCCAGCCCTCCGCGACGGCGCGGGCAAGCAGGTCCTGCTGGCTTTCCGGCGCAAGCCCGCCGAGCGGCGGGTCCGTGTCGAGGTTGGTCGGGAACGGATAGCCGTCCGCCGTCGCCGCGATCACCGCCCGCCGCCCGGCCGGTGAAAGGGCCGCAAGATAGGGATAGACTGCGCGCGCCATCGCCGTGCGGTCAAGGCTTTCCATATGGCGCGCAAAAGCGGAGGCCGTCTGGATGAGGTTGACCATGCGCACGACGTCGCTCGTGCGGTTTTCCCCGGCGGCATGGAAGAGCGCCGGGCTGAAGAAGATGGCATCGCCCTTTTCCAGCGGAAGCTGGACATGGCGCTCCTCGAAATAGTCGCGGAACTCCGGCCGCGTGGCGGCGACGTAGCCCGGCAGGTAGCGCTGCGAATGCGGCAGGAGCTTTGTCGTGCCGCTTTCCACGGGCATGTCGCAATGCGCCACACCGCCCTGCAGGATCAGCGTCGGGCCGGTCGCGTGGATGTGCGTCGGGTATTCCGCCATCTGCTCGGGCTTCATGAAGCCGAGATGGTAGTCGCGGTGCGGCGCCTGCGCCTTGCCGCCGGGGCGCACCTGGTTGACCTGGGTGGCGATCTGGTAGCCCGGGCCGAGCCAGGCGCGGCAGGCGATGTCGATCACCGGGTTTGCCATGTAGCGGGAGTAGACGTCGGGCGCGCGCAGGCAGAGCTTCTGCAGGCTGTTCCAGATGCGGTCGTTGGCGCCGGCCTTGGCGAAGTGGTCGCCCGCGGCGGTGCCGGCCGCGCGCTCGTCGGCGATGATTGCGCGGAAGACCTCGCTCGCCGCGTCGATGGCGCCGGGATCGGCGAAGGCGCGCTTGACCACGAAGACACCCGGCCCCTCGCCGATGACCGATGCCCATTCCGGGCCTATGCCGTCATCGACGGCCGCCCCGTCGTAGATGGGAATGTTCTTCTCGATGGCGATCGCCGTCGGGCACATCGCCTTCGTCGTTTCGGTCTCCACCTGGCGCCGGAATTGCGCAAGGTCGATGGCCGTTGCAATATCGTTCATGAAGTCCTCCTACCCGATACATGACCTGCTTTTTCAGATGGCAGCAGCCGACGTTCCCGCGAGGCGCCCCTTCAGCGCATCGCGAGCCACCGCCAAGATCAAAAATTGCGTATACCGTTATCGAGCAAAAATAATTGCAGATCACGGAATGTCAACAGGACATCGACCGTCACGCGAAATGCAGCAGAGGACCTGCGCCTCGGACAAAAATCGGCGCCGCTGAACGCCGCCGAGATGGGCAGGCATGGATCTGGGAGGCTCGTTATTTCTTGATGGCCCATTGGCGCAGCGACTTGTCGCCATAGGCCGCGCCGACCACGATGAGGCCGAGGATCAGGATGAACCATTGCGGTTGCACGCCCGTGACGACCAGATAGGACTGGATGGAGGAGAGGACGAACGCGCCCATCAAGGCACCGATCAACGAAATCCGTCCGCCGGCGAGCAGGCAGCCGCCCAGGACGCAGGAAGCGATGGCCTGCAGCTCCATCAGCCGCCCCATGGAACCATCCGCAAAGCCGAGCTTCCCGGCCTCGAGCGCGCCGGCAAAGGCAGCCAGCATGCCGCAGATGATGAACGCGGAGAGTTTGATGCGCTCGACCCGAACCCCTCTGGAATGCGCACTTTCGGCTGACCCGCCGACGGCCAGCAGGCGGTTGCCGAACGGCATTGCCTTCAGGACCGTGATGAGAATGGCGAAGGCACCGATCAGCCAGAAGAGGGCCGTGTTGAAGCCGAGGAAATCGCCGCCGCCGAACAGGAAGTAGCTCCAGCCGTTGCGCGACGCGTAGGGGATGGAGAAGGAGAAGCCGTCGGTCAGGGCGATGGCGATGCCGCGGAAGATCATCAATGTGCCGAGCGTGATGATCAGCGACGGGGTCCTGGTCCTTGTGACGAGCCAACCGTTCACATATCCGATGGCCGCGCCGACGGCGATGGCAGCCACGGCGGCGAGCGCGGGATCGAGGCGGGCGGCGAGCCAGAGATAGGCGAGCGCACCCATGCCGAAGGTCGAGCCCACCGAAATATCGATTTCACCCGTGCCGATGACGATCGCGACACCCAGGCTCATCAGCCCGAGCGTCGCGGTGACCTGCATGATCGTGCCGATGTTATAGAGATTGGCCCATCGCCCGTCCGAAGTCGAAGCGAAGATGACGATCAGGACGGCGCCGATCAGGAAGATGCCGATTTCCGCATGGCGGCGAATGAGAGGTTTTGCTGCGGAGAGCGCCATCACACCGCCTCCTGCTTCTCGACGACGCGCCCGCCCTGGCGGATGACGTCTTCGAGCGCCTCTGCCGACATGCTGTCGGTGGACGCGTCGGCGACTTTCTCGCCGTTTTCCATGATGACGATGCGGTCGGCGAGCTTGTGCACCTGGAAGATGTCGTGCGTGATGTAGATGACGAGCAGGCCCTGTTCCTTGAGTTGCACCGCCAGTTCGTTGACATGCTCGCGCTCGCGCACCGACAGGTGGTTCGTCGGCTCGTCCATGATGACGACGCGGTTCTTGAACTCGACGGCCCGGCCGATCTTGACCGACTGGCGTTCGCCGCCCGACAGCCGCTCCACCTCGTCATCGGCCGAGACGTTCTCGCGAAGGCCGAACTGCCGGATGACGCGGCTCGACTTCTCGCGCATCTTGGCAAAGTCGAGGAACGGTATCCCGAGGATCCGCTTGACCGGTTCCCGGCCGAGATAGAAGTTGCGCGCGATCGAAAGATTGTCGCACAGACCGACGGACTGCTGAATGGTCTCGATACCCTGGTCGATCGCGAGCTTCGGGTGGAATTTTTCGACCTTCCTGCCGTCGAAGAACACCTCGCCTCTCGTCGGGGCGTGAATACCGCACAGAACGCGGATCAGCGTGGTCTTGCCGGCGCCGTTGTCGCCGACAAGGCCGATCAGTTCGCCGGCGTTGAAGTCGACGGAGACGTTTTTCAGGGCGTGGAAGGCACCGAAATAGAGGTCGAGATTATTGACCTGGATCAGAGGGTGTTGGGTCATTTGAGCGTCCTTCCGCGTCAAACGCTGTGCCCGAGAAAGCGGGCAAGCTTCTGATTGAAAATGACCGCCATGATGAGAACGGCCCCGACGAACGTGATGTACCAGGATGACGGTGCGCCAAGTGCGATCAACTCGTAGCGGAAGCTGACGACGATCAGGGCACCGAGGATGACACCGAGGATCGACCCGCGCCCGCCGGTCAGCAGGCAACCGCCGATCACGGCCGCCGAAATGGCTTCCAGTTCCATGTTCTCGCCGAGCGTCACATGGGTCTGCGGCTGGTTGCACAGCGTCAGGATGCCGGCAAAGCCGGCAAGCAGGGAGCAGAGGACAAAGGTCGCCATCTTGACCCGGTCGGTGCGAACGCCGCGTGATTCCGCACTTTCCCGGCTGCCTCCGGTCGCCAGCAACCGGTTCCCGAAGCGGGTGCCCCAGAGCATCACCGCCAGCAGAACGGAGACGATGCCGACCCAGTAGATGGCCGCGGATATTCCGAAGAGCTCTCCGCCCAGCAAGCGGGTGAGGGCGTGGGCGCGGGCATCGGCAGAAAAATTATGGACGGATCCACCCGTCCAGACATAGATGACGCCCCGCGCCGAAAAAAGGCCGCCAAGCGTGACGATCATCGAAGGAAGCTGGCCCTTGACGACGGCAGCCCCCTGAATGAGCCCGGCGGCGGCGGCGATCAGCAGAGCCACGAGCAGGGAACCGGGCACGCCGAGAGACGGCTCCAGCGTGATGAATGCCACGCCGGTCAGCCCGTAGATCGACCCGACGGACAGATCGATCTCCTTCGTCATGATCACGAGCGCCTGCCCCAGTGCGACCAGAGCCAGAATGGCCGTGAACTGCGTGACGTTGGACAGCGTCTGCACCGTCCACCAGCCGGAGAAATCGATCACTGTGAAAACGGCCAGCATGGCGATGACGCCGACGGTCGCGCCGAAGCCCTGGCTGCGGACAAGGTACTTCATGGTTCTCGGTCTCGCTCGTTGATATGCGCCGCAGGATGCGCAAAGGAGGGCAGCCAGCCTGTCAAAGGCCGGCCGCCCTCGCCCGGGAGGGTAGCGGTTACCAGGTGTTCTGTTCGTCGTAGGCCTTGTCGCCGAACACGCCGCGGACCTGCGTCGCCCACTGGTCCGCATTATCCTTGTTGATCACGATCGGACCCGTCAGGATGCTTTGCTGGGGTGCGTATCCGAACTTCTTGTACCAGTAGAGCCACTCCATCGGCGCGTAGCCCTGGAGCCAGAAACCCTGGCTGTTCGTTGCAAGGATATGTCCCGCACGCACGCCTTCGATCGACACCGGACCCTCGTCGACGGTGAGAACCGTGACGCCCTTGTCATCGACATCGGGATCGAGCTTCATGTCGTTCGCCACGCCCCAGGCCCAGGGCGACGACCAGCCGGCCACCGTGAAGATGTAGTTGGTGTCCGGATTGGCCTGCAGGAACGACTGCAGCGTGTTGCGCGCCGTTGCCGGCTCCGCGCCGATGAAGAGTTCGTCGAACTTGGCGCCCGCCTTCTCCATCACCTCTTTCATACCGGCGCAACGCGCCTTGAGGCCCTGGTGCGCCGAGTCATGGCTTGCGCAGACCACATGCGTCGGCTTCGGGATTTCGCCGGCCTCCACCTTTGTAAGCGCATATTCGCCGAGTTTCTTGCCCGTCAGGAACTCGTCGCCGCCGACATAGGTGAGATAGGGAATTCGCTCGCCGTCCGGCCGGCCGTCCGGGATGTTGAAGGCGACGACCGGGATGCCGGCTTCGATGGCCTTGCGCAGCGGGCCTTCAAAGGCGTCGGAGCTGACGATCGGCACGGCAATGCCATCCGGCCGGGTCGCGATCGCCTGCTCGAGCAGGCGGACGTGTTCCTGGACGGAATAGTTGTTCGTGGAAATGTATTCGGTCTTCACGTCCGGATATTTCGCCTCGAACTCCTTCAGGGACGTCGTCAGCCAGTTCATGTTCGGATCGTTGGAGCCGATATGGGAGACCATGACGAAGCGATACTGCTTTTCGCCGTCCTGGGCGTGGGCAATACCCAACGCGGCAGACGCCAGAAGCGCAGAGTACAGGATGCTCTTTCCGATTTTCATAAGGTTCCTCCTCCTTGACCGGACTGATGGAGTTGCTGATGCGAGCGGATTGCCCAGTCGTTTTCGGACCGCATCACAGGCAACCTCCATGCCGCCTGTCGAACTCCTCGATGCAAAATTAATTGCATCCATTACAATTTGTCAACGTTTATTCCAAATTGAGGGTGAGATCGGCACGCTCCTCGGCGTTTGCGGTCCCTTCTCGCCGCCCTTTGAAGACCGTGCCGGGAGATATTCTCATTGATGGGGACGGCGGTTCACAAGGCTTTCATGGGCCGATTTTTGATTTCAACTCAATCAAATAGCCCTGACGCGGCAGAGTGAGCCAGCCCGCTGAATTCCTTATTTTTAATTGAAAAAATAAAACATCATGATGGATATTACATCATGATAACGCCCCGTTCGGCACCACAATCCATTCCGCGGCAATGTCGATGCAGGACGTTTCCCTCTTCGATCAGCGGCAACGTGGCCGACACCGACGCTTGTGGAGACCCTAAAGACCGCAATTGTATCGCGTGTGAACAAGAACCTGCGAATAGCCCGGCTCGCTGGTCACGCCATTCAGATTGCTCTTTATCCATCGCGCTGCCGCTGTGAGCTCGGCTGTGAAATCATGCGATATGACGTAGTCCATCACACCGGCCTCCAGCAGCGCGCGGGAATGGATCGACAATTCGTGCCCCACGAACACCGTTTCACCCGCCTTGCCCGTATTCTCCAGCGCCTTCGCAATGCCCCGATTGGCGCCCGCGACGTTGTAGATCGCGGCGGGATGCCCGTTCACCTCGAAATATCGCGTCAGTTGCTCGCATGTGCTCTCGGGCCTCTCGTCCGAGATCATGCGCTCTTCGATCTTGAGGTAAGGGAAATCGGAGCGCAGGACGCGCCGGAAACCCATCTCGCGCTCCTGCTGGCAGCGAAACGGCACGCTCATGACGATCAGGATGCTGCTGCTTTCCCGCGGCAGGGCATTGCCGATCAGCAGCGCCGCGACGCTCCCGGCGGCATACTGGTCGTTCCCCACATAGGTGCTTCGCCGCGAACTCGGCAGGTCCGTCGTAAGGCACACCACCGGGCGGCCGATCGTGCGAAGTTTTCGGATGGCCCGGTTGGTCGCCGGATGCTCGCGGGCAATGACGACGACACCGTCAGCCTCGCCACCCTCCTGCTCGACCCGCCGCGCGAAGGCGAGCGGCTCGGCATCGCTCGTCGTCACATAGACGCCCTTCATGTCGATGCCGGCCAGCGTGCGGTTCACTTCCGATACGGCCGCCGCCATCGACGCATTGAAGGTCTCGCCCGATTCACAGAACAGGCGGATGAGGACCGGGACATCGCTGTCGGCGTTCTCATGGCGAAGTTTTTCGAGTGCCGCGAGAACCCGGGCGCGGGTCTTCTCCCGCACGCCGCTGCGGTTGTTGAGCACGCGATCGACGGTTGCGGAGCCGACGCTCGCGATCTTGGCTATCTCCAGGACCGAAGGCCCCTTCCATGTTCCGGACTTCGCGGGTCTGGCCATTTTCCCCTCGCGCGCTGATGCGATTCAAATCATAGGAGTGAACGGAAACGGGCTCAACATGAAGCCATCAGCGATCTTGCCATGAGCGCTGCAATACCGAAACGGCTGATGCAAAAGACATCACAAATCATGCAACGCAATCGTTGAATGATGGCATTGCAATCCGGATAATCACGCTGCTGGCCAACGCGGATCACGGGTGGCCGATGCCGGCAACTCGACAAGACGGCGCTCCAGGGCGGGCGCCGGAAGGTGCCCGCAGTCCAAATCCCATCCCAATGCGGAGCATCGAAACAATGCCTCCGCGGTGCAGCCTTTGAAGCAGGGAAGCTTGAATGTCCGTCAGAATAGCCATCATCGGCGCAGGTATCATGGGCGCCGACCATGCCCGGATCGTCTGCGAGGATTTGCCCGGCGCGACGCTGCAGGTCGTCTGCGACGCATCTGAGGCGCGCGCCCGCGCGATAGCGCAAGCCTGCGGCGCGGCCGACATCTCCACCGACCCGCTCCGGACGATCCGACGCGCCGACATCGACGCGGTGATCATCGCCAGCCCGGACGAAACCCATGCCCCCCTGTCGCTTGCCGCAATCGAAGCGGGAAAGCCTGTGCTTTGCGAAAAGCCCCTGTCGCAGAATGCAGGCGAATGCCGTGCGATCATCGATGCGGAGGTCGCGCGCGACCGCCGGTTCGTTCAGCTCGGCTTCATGCGCCGCTTCGACCCGTCCTACCGCGAAATGAAGGCCGCGCTCGCGGAAGGCGCGATCGGCCGGGCGATCATGATGCACAACACGCACCGGAACGTCGAAGCGCCGGCGAACTTCACCGGCCAGATGGCGATCACCAACTCGGCTCCGCACGAATTCGACGCCGCCCGCTTCATGCTCGACGCCGACTATACCGCCATATCCGTGTTCCAGCCCGCCGGCGTCGATACGTCGAAAACCGGAGCCCCGGTCTTCATGGTCCTGGAAACCGACCGGGGCCAGATCGTCAATGTCGAGGTCAACAACAACGCGGCCTACGGCTATGACGTGCGCGGCGAGCTCGTCGGCGAAAAGGGGTCTATCCAGCTCACGGCACCGATCCATACGCGGCGCAACGGCCACCTCATGGCGTTCGAGCATTATCCGGCCGATTGGCGCCCGCGCTTTGCGGAAGCCTATCGCCTGCAGAACAAGGCCTTCCTGGGCTTCGTGCGCACCGGCATGTTCCCCGCCATCGCCGCCGATAGTTGGGACGGCTACTGCGCGACGCTCGTCGCCGAAGCGGGCGTTGCGGCATTGCGGACAGGCATGCGCATCAGCCTCGCCAAGATGGACAGGCCCCCGCTCTACACCGCACGACAGGAAACGCTGCAATGAAACTCGGTTTCGTCTCCGATAGCCTCGCCGGCCTGTCTTTCGACGCCCTCCTCGACAACGCCGCGCGGCTCGGCGTCTCGGGCGTCGAGGTGAATACGGGCGGCTGGTCCACGGCACCACATTTCGACCTCCAGGCGATGAAGGCCAGCGCCGATGCGCGCCGGAACTTCGCCAAGGCCTTCGAGGTCCGCAGTATCGAGATCATCGCCCTCAACGCCAACGGCAATCCGCTGCATCCGACCCAGTCGGAACAGGCCGAGTGCCTGAAGGATACGATCCGCCTCGCCGGAGACATGGGCATCAAGACCGTCTGCACCATGTCCGGCCTGCCTGCCGGAAGCGCGGGCGACCTCATGCCGAACTGGATCGTCTCGTCCTGGCCGCCGGAAACCCGGGAAATCCTGCGCTACCAGTGGGAGGAAAAGCTCCTGCCGTTCTGGACGCAAACCGCCGCCCTTGCGAAGGAATGCGGCGTGGAGCGCATCGCGCTGGAGCTTCACGGCAATCAGTGCGTCTACAACGTCCCCTCGCTCCTGAAGCTGCGGTCTGCCGTCGGCCCTGTCATCGGCGCGAACCTCGATCCCTCGCACCTCTTCTGGATGGGGGCGGATCCGTTGGTCGCCGCCGAGGCGCTCGGTGACGCCGTATTCCATGTTCACGCAAAGGATACGATGCTGAACGAACCGGTCCAGGCGACGACGTCGCTGCTGGAAAACGGCGGTCTGGTGGACATTCCGGCTCGAAGCTGGTCCTATGTCACGCTCGGTTTCGGCCACGGCGAAGCCTGGTGGCGGCAGTTCTGCTATCGTTTGAAGATGGCCGGCTATGACGGCTGGCTCTCGATCGAGCATGAGGACGTGCTGCTCAACAGCCTCGAGGGACTGGAGAAGTCGGTCGCCCTCCTCAAGGCAGTGATGCCGGTCGCGGCAAGCGATTTCAAACTGCAGGCGATTTGACGGCCATGCCGGGACAGCGGGCGATCCGAAGAACGCCCGCTCAAAGGATCGCGTATTTCGTTACTTGGCCAGGTGCCAGACGCCTCCAACGCCATCGCCGCTGGTATCACCGGCCTTCTTGTCCCCGGCATAGGTGTAGAGCGGCTTGCCTTCATAGGCCCACATCTCCTTGCCGTCCGCCGCCTTGACCAGAGACCATTCTCCTTCCGCCTTGGCGCCTGCGGCGGCGTGGAAGGCCGGCCACTTCTTCAGGCAGCCCGCATCGCAGTTGGACTTGCCTTTCGCATCCTTGTCGAAGGTATAGAGGACCATCCCCTTTTCGTCGGCCAGGGCCTTGCCCATCTTGGTGTCGACCATCTTGGCCGGCTCGGCCGCGAAAGCCGACCCGCCCAGGGCGGATACCAGGCCGATCGCAATCAACATCGTTTTCATGACATTCTCCCACTCGGGAGTGCCGGCGGAATGCCAGTAGTGCCCGATCCAACGAGGATAAACGCCCGGATATGGAAGAGGTTCCGCTGGTCTCGCCCGATCGGAGCGGCCGAAGAGGCACCGGATGGCGAGGGGGCAACCGGCCCGGGAACCGTCACTTCGCAGCCGTCTGACGCCACGCCGCTATGGGCATTTTCTTCGCCACGCCGTTCTCGATGGCGAGCACGCTGTCGAAGAAACCGGCACCGCTCGCGGATCGTATGGGCGAAACATCATGCATGACGGCGATGACCGTCGTCTGCGGGCAATTGTCCCTGATCGCCTGATGGAACGCGTGCGCTGCCTGGCTATCGAGTGCGCTCGTCGCCTCGTCGAGAAACAGCAGGCCCGGCCGGAGCAGAAGGATCCTGGCGAGGACAAGCTTCTGCTTCTGGCCTCCCGACAGAAGCAGATCCCAGCTTTGGCCGTCGCGGCCATCCTCCAGGAGCTCGTCGACGAATTCGCCGAGTCCCGCCTCGTGCAACACCACCGCCACGCGCGTATCCGGGTAGTCGTCGGCCGAGTCCGGGAGACAAACGAGGTCTTTCAAGGATACCGCCTGAAGCTTGACGTCCTGGGCAGCATAGAGGCTTCTGACATGCCTTGGCATTGCGATCGTGCCGCGACCATGCGCCCACAGGCCGTTGATCGCCTTGAGAAGCGAGGTCTTGCCGCTTCCCGACTCGCCAACGACCAGGGTCCACTCGCCCGGCAGGAACTGTAAGTCGGCGGCCGCCAGAAACGGAAGATCGGTTCCCGCATGCAGAAGCTCGATCCGCCGGAGAGTAAGGCCAAGCGCGGGATCCTGCTTGGTATACTGGAATTCGTAGAGGCCGGTTTGCGAATAAAACGCCTCGGGCCGCTGGACGGTTTCGATCGCCTCCGCAAGATCGGTGATGCGGCGAGCGTTCGCCCTCAGCGTTGCAATATCGGGCATGACGTGGATGAACCACGAGCACTCGTTGATGAGCGCGGTCGCCAATTCGGCACCCGTAACATAGTGCTGCAGGCTGACCTTGTTGTCCATGTAGGGGAGCAGGCCCGGCGCATAAGCGACAATCCGCGAGCCGATGAAATTATGGACCAGCTCGAACCCCATATAGCCGGCGGTCACCCGGTTCAGGCTGGCCCAGGTTCTGTCAATGTCGAGATACCGGCGCGCATCGACGACTTTCTGGGCCTTTTCGCCATGGAGCACGGCGACATGGAAACTGCGATGCAGGAGGGTGTTCAATTCGGCGCGGTAGCTGCCCTCGGCCGATTGCATGCGCACCGACAGGCGCTGGAGGACCCCGCCGAGCTTCGCGGCAACGATGGTGTTGAGCGACACGTAGATCGCGACCGCCGCGAAAGCCAGGCACGCGCTGCCATAGCTGCCCAGGAAATCGAGCCCTCTGACCTCGCTCGACATCTCGATGAGCTTGCTGCCGACGAAACCAAGGGACAGCACCACGCCTGCGATGCCCATCGCAAGCCCGATTGCGCCCCCGGTCATGCCCTTGATCGATTCCTGGACGCGCTGATCGACATTGTCAGGCGCGGGCATGGCGGATCCCGCCGCGTCGGATCCGAATTGCTGGAGATGGAAATGTGTAT
The DNA here is from genome assembly GCF_021401195.1 of Shinella sp. NM-101. NCBI lineage: Bacteria > Pseudomonadati > Pseudomonadota > Alphaproteobacteria > Hyphomicrobiales > Rhizobiaceae > Shinella > Shinella sp. NM-101. Next base: position 197,944 of record NZ_JACBFT010000008.1, read on the forward strand.
GGTTGGTATCGAGCAGGGCTTCGTTGAAGCGCTGGTCGAGCCACGCGCGCCACTTGCGGTGGAGCGTGGTCGAAAAGAAATGGCGGACCGCCGTGAAACACACGTCCCTCATCATCGCGATCGCGGCAAGCGTTGCCGCGGTGGTGAGGAGAGCCCTGGGCGTGGTGGGTGTGGTCGGATGGTGGAAGTAGGCGATCCGGTTGATCAGCTCGCCCGAGGTGACAGCGAACCAGACGCTGGCCTGGGCCGACAATGCCGTCAGCACCAGGATGACGAATGTCAGTCCCCAGGCCTCGCGCCAGCTTTCGGAAAGCCAATAGGCGCTCATCAGGCCCCAGAAGCTGCGCATCGAGGAAACCGGGCCTGCGTGTCCGCGCGCCTGGCGGCCGAGCACCCGTTCGATCAACCCGCCTGTTCGCCGGGCATCACTGCGCATTGCGGCCATATCTCTCCACCCATGCAGGCACGATTTGGGGCAGGCACAACGGTTGTCAAATCGAGGCGCCAAGGCGCGCGCCGCCCCCCTGAAGCAGCTTGAAATGAAAGCCGTGGCTGAATTCAGGCCATCGCAGCCTGCCGCCCCGACAATGTGTCGATCTCCACGCGATAGAAGACGGGCCGCGCTGGCGCATCCGGATCCGGATGCGCAGCCCCTTCAGGCTTGTAGGCGCCCGGCTCCCACCAGTTGCCCAGCTCCTGCAGAAGCTGCCAGGCGCGCATATGTTCGCCATGGTCCTTTTCATCGTCAGGCAATTCGCGATAGAGGCCCTCCAGAAGGACGCTCTTCCATTCCTCCGGGTTTGCCAGTTGCTCGACCTGCACACAGACGCGTGGATTGAAGCGAAGACTGTCGATCTTCCTTCCGGGCAACGAAAAGCTGTAGAAAACGCGTTTCTGGTAGACGTAACGGATCGGCACGACATAGGGCCGGTTGCCGGAGATACATCCCAAATGGCCGATGCAGTTTGCCGATAGCGCGGCCTCGCATTCCGCCCTTGTCATATCCCGCAAAATCATTTTCGACCTCCCGGCATGGCTGCCTTGGAAAAGGCAACGATACTCGCTCCTGCAATCGATTCTGCGCCTTTTCCCTCGCGGTGGCAAACGAGGGCAACGCGACAGGCATATGGCGGCGGCTTTCATGACCACGGGCACTGGTATCGAGCCGCGCCTTCCCCTGCCCGGCCGGCGGCAAGCGTGACGAGGATGGAGCGGACACCACCCTCGCCGCTTGGAGCCTGACAAGGTCCAGGCTGGCGCGACTTCAGAGCGCGGTGCTCATTCTGTAACCACGAGAACATGACCGCGCCCATCCACCGGCAAGCGTATCGGGCCGCCGGCGTAGGGCAATGACGAACCGTCCAACATCGCGGAGGGCAGGCCGTCTGGCCGATCCAGAGCCCGTCCGAGATGGATGGCGTAGCGAGTATCACCCATTCTGATCGTCACCTCGACCTGCGGCCATGATTGCGGCAGGCAAGGGTCCATCACAAGCACCCCGCCTTCCCGGCGCAGGCCAAGGATGCCCTCGATGCCGGCGCGGTACATCCAGGCGGCCGAGCCCGTATACCATGTCCAGCCGCCGCGCCCGACATGGGGCGCGACCGAATAGACGTCGGCGGCTACCACATAGGGTTCCACCTTGTAGCGCAGCGCCGCCTCCGGCGTGCCCGCATGGTTGATCGGGTTGAGGAGCGCGAAGAGATCGCGCGCCTTGTCGCTCTCCCCCATCCGGGCGAAAGCGAGGATCGCCCACATGGCGGCATGGCTATACTGGCCACCGTTCTCGCGCAGGCCCGGCGGATAGCCCTTGATGTAACCCGGATCGCGCAGGGTTGCGTCGAAAGGCGGCGTGAAGAGAAGGGCAAGCCCATCCTCCTTGCGGATCAGATGGCTCTCCAGCGATGCCATGGCGGCGGCGGCGCGGGCGGGATCGGCAGCACCTGACAGAACCGCCCAGGACTGGGCGATGCTGTCGATCCGGCATTCGTCATTGTCCTTCGATCCCAGCCACGAGCCGTCATCGAACGTGGCGCGCCGGTACCAGGCCCCATCCCAGGCATCATGCTCAATGGAGGCCTTGAGCCTTGCGGCATGCGCCTTCCAGCGCGCGGCGCGTTCGGGGTCGCGGCCTTCGGCGAGCGGCGCGAACAGGTCGATCGTGCGGATCAGCAGCCAGCCGAGCCAGACGCTTTCGCCCCCGCCTCCTTCGCCCACCCGGTTCATGCCGTCGTTCCAGTCACCCGTGCCCATCAGCGGCAAGCCGTGCCTGCCGGTGAGCGCGACGGCCTGGTCGAGGCCGCGGGCGCAATGCTCGAAGAGAGAGGCGGTTTCGCCGGAAGGCACCGGCTGGAAGAACGCATCGTGTTCCCCATCGCCAAGGACCGGCCCATCCAGGAACGGGACGACCGCGTCGAGGACCGCCGCGTCGCCGGCGGTGCCGACATAGGTCGCGGCGGCGAAGGCGAGCCAGACACGGTCGTCGGAAATCCGCGTGCGCACGCCCGCGCCCGAATGGGGCAGCCACCAATGCTGCATGTCGCCTTCGGCAAACTGCCGCCCGGCGGCGCGAAGGATATGCGCCCGCGCTTCCTCCGGCCGGGCGAAGGCCAGTGCCATGCCGTCCTGCAACTGGTCGCGGAACCCATAGGCGCCGCTTGCCTGGTAGAAGGCCGAGCGCGCCCAGATGCGGCAGGCGAGCGTCTGGTAGAGCAGCCAGCCGTTCAGCATGATGTCCATCGCCCGGTCCGGCGTCCTGACCTGCACGGTCTGCAGGAGCGTCTGCCAATGTACGGTTACATCGGCGAGAACCGCATCGAGATCGGCGGCGCGGTAGCGGGCGATCAGTGCGCCGGCCTCCTCGGCCGAAGCGGCCTCGCCGAGGAAGGAGACGATCTCGATGCTTTCACCAGGCTCCAGCTCGATTACGCATTGCAGCGCAGCACACGGATCAAGCCCCGCGCCGACCTTTGCGCCGAGCGGCAGTTTCCTCGCAAGCGCCGCGGGCCTTGCGGAACTGCCGTTGCGTCCGAGGAATTCCACGCGGTCGGCGGTCCATGCGGTCTGCCGGCCGCCGAGATCGGCAAAGGCGACGCGGCCCGGAAAGTCCATGCCCCATCGATTGCGGGCGAAGATCGCCCCCGTCGCGGCGTCGAGGGACGTGGCGATGAACGGCGCACTTGCACCCCGCAAGGTGCCGAGCACCCACTCGGCATAGCTCGTGACCGACAGCCGGCGCGGGCGCGACGTATGGTTGGTCAGCGTCAGCCGCGAAATGCGGACCGGATCGGCGAGCGGCACATAGGAGAGCAGCTCGCTTTCTATCCCATGCGCAAGGTGGCCGAAGCGGCTGTAGCCGAAGCCATGACGCGCCACATAACGTCCCTCGTCCCGGATCGGCTGGGCCGTCGGGCTCCAGAGGTCGAGCGTCTCCTCGTCGCGGATGTAAAGCGCCTCGCCGGACGGGTCGCCGACCGGGTCGTTGGACCATTGCGTGATCTGGTTCTCGCGGCTGTTCTCGGACCAGCTATAGGCGCTGCCGTCACTCGACACCTGAAAACCGAAGGCGGGATTGGCGATGACGTTGATCCAGGGCATGGGAGTGGTCGCCCCGTTTTCCAGCACGGTCACGTATTCCGTGCCGTCCTTGCCGAAGCCGCCGAGGCCGTTGAAGAATTCAAGATCGTCCGGCCGCGCGACCATCTCGGCGGACGGCCTTGCCAAAGGTCTCTGCGGCAGCGGAAGAGCCGAATGGCCGGCACCGACGGATAGGCGGTCGAGCTGTTCGGCGATGAGGCCGCGGTGGGCCGGCAGCACGACGCGCGCGGTGGCGTTCAGGAGGTTTTTCGTCTCCTGGTTCAGGAAATCGGCGCGCAGCACATGCACCGCGCCCTGCGCCGGCATGTCGCCGAAGCGCGGGCGGGACTGGCTGGAGCGCACGGCGGCTTCGACGGCGTTCTGCAGATCCTGCACATAGGAGGCGGCACGCTCGTTGACGATCACCAGATCGACGGCGAGCCGCTTGATGCGCCAATATTCATGCGCGCGCAGCATCTGGCGCAACTGGGGAAGGTCCTCGACGTCGTCGATGCGCAGGAGCACGATCGGCAGGTCGCCGGAAATGCCGTAGGGCCAGAGGCCGGACTGCGGGCCGGCACCGGCAAGAATGGCGTCCGAGGCCGGGCGGAAGCGCGCGTCGGCATAGAGGATGGGCGCGGCCAGACGCTGGAAGTCCGCCGCCTCCTCCAGATCCATGTCGAGATGATGGAGCTGCACCTGCGCCTGGGTCCAGGCGAGCGTCTTCGCCCGCTCGAAGGCACTCCTGTCGTGATGCTTGTCGATGCGTTCGAGCAGTTCTTCCCGCGACCCTGCGACCACCGTCCAGAAGGCGACGCGCGCCACCTTGCCGGGAGGAACCCGCACGCTGCGGCGCAATGCGAAGATCGGGTCGAGCACGGTTCCCGCCGTATTGGAAAGGGCCTGCCCGCCATGGATGGCGATGGCGGTGGCGATGGAGCGGCCACGCCCGAGGAAGCGGGCCCGATCGGATTCGTATTGCGGATCGGCAATCGCATCGCCCTCGACCACGGCGAAGTGCGCGGCCCAGATCTCCCTCTCCGAGGGCGTCCGCCGCCGCCGCGTGGCGATGAGCGCGCCGTACTCGGCCAGATGCTCGGTCTCGACGAACATCTTGGCGAAGGCGGGATGCGCATTGTCGGTCGCCGGGGTGGCGAGCACCAGTTCGGCATAGGAGGTCAGCTCGATCTCTCGCGCGCGCCGCCCGCTGTTGGTGAAGCAGATGCGGCGCACCTCGCCGTCGTCCTCGCCGGAGACGATGACGTCCATTTCCGTCGTCAGCGTCTCGTCATGGCGGATATATTGCGCATGGTCCTCGCCGAAGACCACCGAGGCATCGGCCTTGTCACCCGCCGCCGGGAGGGCGGGAGAGAAGACCGTGCCGGTCTGCATGTCCCGGAGGAAGATGAAGGCGCCGCAATCGTCGCGGGTCGCGTCCTCGCGCCAGCGCGTCACGGCGATGTCGCGCCAGCGGCTGTATCCGCCGCCCGAACCCGTCAGCATCACCGCGTAGCGCCCGTTGGACAGGAGATGCGTGACCGGCGCGCCGGCAACGGGCAGCGACAGCCGGCGAACCGATGGCGCCGGGTTGAGCGAAATGCCGGCGGATGCCTTGACCTCCTCGGCGCGCGGGCGGGCGATCGCCACATCGCGCGGCATGCGCTCCGACAGCAGGAGTTCGCTGGCCATGATCATCGGCTCGCGATGGAACCGCGCCCGCATGCGCCCGTCCTGCAGGAGGACGGCGATGGCGACGATGGTCATGCCCTGGTGGTGGGCCATGTAGCTGCGGATGATCTCGACGCGGGCACCCTCGGGCAGGCGGGCGCGGGTGAAGTCCAGCGCCTCGTAGAAGCCGTGAACGCCGAGCGCGCCGAGGGTTTCGAGATGCCGGTAGTTGTCGAGCGCGGCATGGGGATCGACCATGGCGGCAAGCCCCGTGGCATAGGGCGCGACCACCATGTTGCCGGAAAGCCCGCGCTTGAGGCCGAGCCCCGGCACGCCGAAATTGGAATACTGATAGGTGAACTCCATGTCGCGCGCGTTGAAGGCGGATTCCGATATGCCCCAGGGCACATGCCGCGACCGCCCGTAGGCCTCCTGCCGCGCCACGATCTGCCGGTTCGTGTCGTCGAGCAGGCTTCCCGCCGGCGCGCGCATCACCAGCGACGGCATGAGATACTCGAACATCGAGCCCGACCAGGAGATCAGCGCCGAGCCGCTGCCGAGCGGCGTGGCCGCCCGGCCGAGGCGGAACCAGTGCCGCGTGCCGATATCGCCCTTGGCGATGGCGAAGAAACTGGCGAGGCGGGCTTCCGAAGCGAGAAGATCGTAGCAGTTCGAATCGAGCCCGTTGTCGGCGAGCGAATAGCCGATGGACAGGAGCTTCCTGTCGGGATCGAACAGGAAGGCGAAATCCATGTCGAGCGCCATGGTGCGGGCTGTGTCCGCAAGCGCCCGGAGCCGGTTTTTCAGGGAAGCGGCATCGTTACGGAACGCCTGCCGGTCGCGCGCGGCCTGCGTGACGGATCGCCCGAGCGCACCCAGCCAGAACGCAAGGCCGGCGGCCGTGCCTCCATCGGCGGGCCCCGCCTGCTCAGCCAGCTTCAGCGCCTTGTCCAGAAGCCGCGTCAATGCGGGTGTTGCGGCCTCGACGGATTGCGGGCCGCCCGCGAGGGTCTCAACCTCTTCGAGGAGGGCTGTCAGGCCGGCGCCGGAATTGCCGGGCATGTCGGCAAGGGCCATGCGGGCGAGCGCCAGCGTATCGGCGAAACCCTGGCCGTCTTCCGCCGGCGGCACTTCGGCCCACTCCTCGCAGGCATTCGCCAGCGCGATCAGGTGGCCGGCGAGATTGCCGCTGTCGACGGAGGAGACATAGGGGGGAGCGAGGGTTCTGAGATCGCGCGTATCGTACCAGTTGAAGAAATGCCCGTTGAAACGATCCAGCCTCTTGAGCGTCGAAAAGCATGCTTCCAGCCGTTCGAGCGCTTCAAGCGTTCCCACCCAGCCGAAGTCGCGCGCCGCGACCGTCGAAAGAAGGTAAAGGCCGATATTGGTCGGCGAAGTCCGGTGGGCGATGGCGGGCAGCGGGGTTTCCTGGAAATTATCCGGCGGCAGCATATTTTCCAGCGGGGTGACGAAGGTTTCGAAGAACCGCCATGTACGCCGCGCCACCAGCCGGAGTTCTGCCGCATCGGCATTCGAAAGCGCCCGGCCCGGCCGTGCCGTCGGCGATCGGCTGACCCACAGCGCGATGGCGGGCGCGGCCAACCAGACGAGCGCGAGCAGCAGCGCCAGGGGCCAGGACGCCGGCGAGAACGCGACGGCGGCGGCCAGAACGGCCAGCGCGGCAACCGTGCCGCCCGCCATGTCGCGATAGAAGCCGGCAAGCGTCAGCCGCGTCCGGTTTCCGGATGTCGCGGCGGTCGTCCATTCCAGCAGCTTCCTGCGCGTCACCATCAGCCGGCCGGCGGTTCTGAGCACCGCATCGCAATTGCGCCACGCCTGATCGGGCAGAAATGCCAGGCCGAGCCCGGCCTGCATCGCGGCGAGCTTCATATCGCCGGCAAGCCTGATGGCATGGCTGCTCAGTTGCAGGCCGCTGCGGCGCGGCAGGATGGCGAAGGCGACCGGCAGGAATGCGGGAAGGACGATCGAGGAAGCGATCAGCAGCGCTCCCGTCACGCCCGCCTGCAGCGGCATCGCGCAGCAGGCCGCAAGGGCCGCGAAGGTCGACGGCGCGATCAGGGCGCGGCGCAGGTTGTCCAGCATCTTCCAGCGGCCGAGGGCGGGAAGCGCCCGCCGCCCGAAGATCCAGGGCAGCAACTGCCAGTCGCCGCGGGTCCATCGGTGCTGGCGCCGTGCGGCGACGTCGTAGCGCGCCGGGAAATCGTCGACCACCTCGACGTCGGAGGCTAGCCCCGCCCGCGCGAACGTGCCCTCGAAGAGATCGTGGCTGAGAAGGGTGTTTTCCGGAATGCGCCCGGCAAGCGCCGCCTCGAAGGCATCGACGTCATAGATGCCCTTGCCGGTATAGGAACCTTCGCCGAACAGGTCCTGATAGACGTCGGAGACGGCCGCCGCATAGGGATCCATGCCGCCGGGCGCGGAAAAGACCCGCTGGTAGAGCGAGCCTTCGCGGCCGATCGGAAGCGAGGGGGTGACGCGTGGCTGGATGATCGCATAGCCATCGACCACCCGCTGCTTTCCGGCGTCGAAACGCGGCCGGTTGAGAGGATGCGCCATCTTGCCGATCAGCCGCAGGACCGTGTCGCGCGGCAGTTTCGTATCGGCATCAAGGGTGATGACATAGCGCACGTCCGGCGGCACCACGGGCGGCTTTCCCGCGACCGCCATGAAGCTGGTGTCTGTGGCGCCGCGCAGCAGGCGGTTGAGCTCGTGCAGCTTGCCGCGCTTGCGCTCCCAGCCCATCCAGACATTCTCGCCGGCATTGAACCGGCGCTTGCGGTGCAGCAGCAGGAAGCGGTCGCCGGCCGGACCCGGGCCGTGCCGGCGGTTGAGGTCGGCCATCGCCTCGACGGCGAGCGCAAGAAGCGCGTCATCGCCCTCCACGGTCTCCTGCGGCGCATCCCTTCCGTCGGTCAGCAAGGCGAAGCTCAGGTCGCCGCCCGCGCCCGAGAGATGATGAACCTCCAGCCGCTCGATCTGCTCCAGCAGGTCGGCACGGTTGCTCAAGAGGGTCGGCACGACGACGAGCGTGCGAGACGAGGGCGGGACGCCCTGCGCAAGCTCCAGCCCCGGCAACCCGGTCGCGCCATGGCTCCAGCTCACGAAGCGGTTGACGAGGGCCGTCGCGATATCGCTCGCCGGCAGGAGCGCCAGGATGGCGAAGGCGACCATGCCGGGCGCGGAGAGGCCGGCGATGGACAGCAGCCATAGCGCGAGCGCCAGAAGCATCGCCGTCACGAGGCCGATCGCCCCGACATAGCCGACGATGCCCGTGCGCGCCGCCAGCCGCCCGGCCATCCGGCGCCGGGGCGGGCGGAACCCGACCGTGCGCTCGAAGGCCGGCCGCCCTTCCGCGATCAGGTGGTAGCCCGTATCGCCGATGCGTTGGGCTTGCGAGGCGGTATCCCCCGCGACCGGTGCGGTCCGCGCCGCCTTCACCGCTTCCCCGGCGATGTCGAGTTCCGAGAGCGCCGAGCCCCGGGCGAGGTCTTCGATGGCGCTGCGATAGAGATTGCGCGTGGCGAAATCCATAAGGGCGAAGCTGCCGTCGGTCGACAGGCGGGCATCGACGAGGCTGACCTCCTCGAAAAGATCCGACCAGTCGACATCGCTGATCAGCCGCATGCTGGTGATGATGTTCCTGATGGTGACGTTGGAGGCGCCCTGGCGCTGCTGGGCGTGCCGCACCACGGCCTCGACCGAACTCTCCTGCCTTGCCAGCCGCGCCTCCAGCCAGCCATGAGCCGGCGTCGTGCTCGGGTCCTGGTCGCGCAGTCGCTTGGCGAGCTGGGCCGCGAAGAGGTCCGGCAGGGGCTCGGCGGAGACCTTCTGAAGCGCGCCATCGCGGGTGTCGGCCGCCAGCAGGCGGTCGGCCAGCGCATCCGCCTCCGCACGCATGCGGCGCCCGGCGGTGATCTGGTCGGCAAGCCGGCGCAGGTTCTCGACGAGCACGATGCGCAAGGTGATCGCCACCGCCCACAATTCCCCGATCGTCAGGGGCTGGACCTTTTGATAGGCGGCGATGAAGCGAACGAGCGTTTCGGGATCGAAGTGGCTGTCGGTGTGCGCGACGAAGGCCCATGCGATACCGAACACGCGTGGATATCCCGCGAAAGGGCCTTCGGCGAGCTTGGGCAATTGCCTGTAGTAGTTGGGCGGCAGATCGTCGTGAATCTCGCGGATCTGCTCTTCGACCAGATGATAGTTGTCGAGCAGCCATTCCGCCGCCGGCACGACGCCGCGCTCGTTTTCCACCTCCAGGGCGCTGGCGCGATAGGCGGCGAGCAGCACGGCCGCGTTGCTCTTCAGGCGCTTGTGCAGGGATTGGACGGATGGCGGCCGCCGCGTCACCGGTTGGGCCAGAGCGAGGGTTGCGGCATGCAGCTCGAGCCTTTCGATGCCGAACAGTTCCTCCCGCACCGGCGCAGGATCGTTCCACGGCCCGCCCAACGTCCGGCGGAAACCGAAGCCGGACGATGGAATGTCACCCTCGCCTTCACCGCGCGCAACCGCTTGCGGCTCCGATACCGGCTTGGAACCCACCTCGGGACGGAGGGGCCGTTCGATAACCGTTCGTTCGGCAACGGCGGTTTCCGCGTTGCCTATGTCTTCCACGCCACGCTTTTGGCCTTTGGCCATAATCATTCCTTTGCCCGAAGGCGGCCGAGCAGCCGGCCGGGCGAAACCCGGCAATCGTTTGGGATGTGAATGGTCGCCGAGGCTTCGCCCCGGTGTCCGGCGTTCTCAGCCGAAATCGGCACGCGTCAGGACATAGACCGGCTTGCGGGCGGCGGAATAGGCGCGACGGGCGGCCGTGTTGATGGCGACGCGGGCGGCATCGAAGGCCTTGAGGTAGCCCGCTTCGGACGTCGCCGCCGGGAAGAGATCCGCCGCCGCGAAGAAGGGAATTTCGAACACGCCGTCATGACCGATGAAGCGGATGCGCTTGCCAGCCTCTTCGTAGCTCCTGCTCGGGTTTGGAAAACTGAGAGTCATGGAAAGTTCCTCGCGGTGGGCGGCTGCCTCTTCGATGCGAAGCCGCCATGGGCCCCGTAAATATTCTCGTCGGCGCCCTAAAAAAAATGTCAGATATTTTCCCAAGAACCTGATGCAGATGGCATCGGATTCCTGTCAATCAAAGAAGAAATGAAACTCAGGACTGTAAATTTTCATCGACAGCTCGCCGGTTCACATGCTTTCTGATTAAGATCATCATAGCATTGAAAATAGAATCCTGCCGTTTTATTTTACGGCGGGAAATCAGCGCGAAAAATCAAAGAAAATCCATTAATTTCATTTGCTTTCTGCGAGTTAAGGCGCACAATGGAACTATCCGGATTGCCATTGGCTCCAGGTCCGAGCGCGGGCCCTTATCGATCCCGATAATCATCGATTATAGGGAGTAAAGTCATGTCATTCAGTCTGAACATCGAAAAAGCGAAGCCCTACATGGTGGGTTTCGTTCTCGGCCTCGTGGCCGCGCCGCTCATCGCCTTCAATGCCGGATGGGTTTCGACCACCAGCGCACGCGCCGAGGCGGTGAGAACCGCTCGTGTAGAGACCCTTGCAGGCATATGTTCCGCCACGGCCGGCCGCATCGCCACGGCCAGCAGCACCGACCTGGCGACCTACAAGGGATACGAAAACCGTACGAAGCGGGACGAACTCGTCGCCGCCGCGATGGCCGATATCCAGGTGCCGGCAGATCTCTTGAGCAAGGTCACCTTCGATTGCGGGCGCACATTGTCCTGACGGGCGCTGAACTCACAAGACAAGCCGCCGGAGGCGTCTTCGCCTTCGGCTCTCGGCTGGATGTGTTCATGAACTTCCAAGCGGAAGGGTGCCGCGACATCAGGTGCCGTCAATGGACCATGCCGACGGCCGTCTCAGCCACTCCGGCCCCGGCGCCTTACAACCCAGAATGCAGATCTCCCCTGCAAAATCCGCGTATGAGGACAACTTCGATTTCTCCGTCGGACGCCTCCAAGTACCGGCAATTGTGAGCTCGCTGCTGCCATTCTCATTTCGGGCTCGGTCGGGTCGGCCGGTCGCTGGCATCAAGAATGGCTCGGGCAAACGGCACGACATGGTGCCACACTGGCCGAGCAGTTTGATCGCCCGCGAATGCAGTCCGCTTGCATGTGAGCCCTCGTCGTCCTGTTTCATGCGCCGTTCGCCAGATCCACGCCTGCCGGTGCAACTTGAATAGCCCCTAGATTTGTAAACGCCTTCTTTCTTAATTTTGATCCGGTCGCGGAGGTTTCGCAGCGGCTCGCGGTGGGCCAGCAGTCGCTCCACGAGTGGAAGAGGAAGTTTGCTGCCTCAACGCCAGGGGCCGCGACGAGGCCGAGGAGATCAAACGGCTGAAGAAAGCACTGGCTCGCATTACCGCGGGGCGAGACATCCTAAAAAAAGCAGCCGCGTATTTTGCCGACCACGATGTGCCCGGGGCACCATGTCGTGGAGAATGGTATTAAGCCACTCGCGCGCGCAACCTACTCATATGTCTTCGCCAAGTGGGCAGGATATTCCTAACCGGACACAAACTCAGCATTTGTCCCGAGAAGATAGAACCAATATTCATGGCGTGAAATCGAGCATTATGCGCTCGCTTCACCAAATCGACATGCTCGACAAATCTCTGCGCCACACGGCACTTACAACAACTGACGGCATGCTCGGCGTAGCGACACCGCGTATTGCTCGCGTAAAAGTATCCCCCTCTTCCTTGTCAAGCATTTCGGATGTATCTTACCGCTAGCTAAAGTTCGCAATAAGGGAGAGCCCGCATGATTGCTTATTTCGAACTGAAACGAACCGTTCTCACTCTGGCGCTTGCAGCGCTTTTGAGCACGCCGGCGACGGCATCCGAACAAGATGAAGACGCCTTGACCGCCGCTGCCCTCGGCCTCGTCGAGGCGCGGGTCAGCGAGCTTGGATTGCGCGACCCGGCCATCAATCTGGTGTTCGGCGATCTAACCGGCACCGGCACGGCCGACGCGATTGCCTTTGTCTCTCACACATCTGGCGGAAGCAGTGAAATGCTGACGACGTGGATTCTGCGGCAGACGGGCGGAACCTACGCAATCGGGCGGGAAGTAAGCAACGAGGAGCTGTTCGGATTCGACCCCCGGAACCTGCAGTTCTCCCCAGGTTGCCTTTCGGTGACGATGACCGTGCCGCAGGCTAATGACCCGCATTGTTGTCCGACGGGGACGCGGACGTTCACTATCGAAGTGGAATAGGGGCTCAATCGAGATGAGCGACCTATTTGTTCCCTTCGTCCTTTCATCTGCGGCCTCGATGAATTCGTTAGCGTCCATCCTCCTGCCCCGGCGCAGGTTCTAGATGTTCCTCTCACCGACCACGGTGGGGCGATCAGGCGGCCTGGTGTGCCAGCAGCACCGCCATCGCCCTCCACTCGCTGTCCGCGCCGGCCCCGGAACAGGCATCGGAAGCATGATGAAACCCCACGACAGTCACCGTTTCCACATGCAACGATCATCACGCATCGGTCGCGGTATTTTACGGCCCTTCAAAATGAAAGGGATGCGCGCATGATAGGCTGCTCAAGTCACTTGCCGGCGAGAATTTACAGCGGATCATGCCGTTTCGCATTGTCCCTGCGGGACACAAGAGCGCGAATGCGGCATGCAGTTGGTATTGTTTTTTTACTGGGCGCCGGCCTGACCGGAGTTGCGGTTGCCGAGCCGCAATTTGCCGGGCACTGGACGGGCACCTATCGCTGCCAGGGCCAGCCTGAGGCGAAGATGGCGCTGGAAATCGCCCCTTCGGAACGCCCGCTGCACGAAGGCGTGTTCACCTTCGACGCGGCCGGGGTCAAGGGCAGCTATACCGTTACAGGACGCGCGCAGTCCAATGGGCAGTTCACAATCGTGGCCAGGACCTGGGTTGACCAACCGGAAGGGTTCAGGGCATTGGGGCTGCGCGGACGGATCGGCAGTGACGGGCAATCGATGGATGGCTCGCTGCAGGGCTGCCCAAATGGAAACTTCGTGGCCACGCGTCTGCCGTCAGCAGGCAAGGTGGCATCCCAGGTACAGCCGATGCGCTTGCCGGAAGGCGACGCGACGCCTCCGGTATCGTTTGGCGGAGCCATCGGTGGTGCGTTGGCAGAAGCCACCTCTGCCGAAGCGCAATGTCGCGCGTTGGCCGGCTGGTACGCCCCGGCCGTCGGGCCGCGCAGATTCGACGGCATGCCTTCGCACCAGATCATCGAGGCCATTGCTCCGCTGTTTGTTGACGAAACGTTCGAACCGGTCTTCGGAATACCCGTCACGCTTCTCGACGAGACAGAAAGCCGGGCGGTTGGCCACTTCATCAAACAGACCTGCTATGGCACCTTGGGTATGGAGCCTTACCGCAACGTTTTTTCCGATGCGTTCCGTTCGCCCGCCTATGTGGGACGCATTACCGCTATCCATGAGCGCCAGGCTGAAGCTGCACGATGGGCCGCCGCGACACGTGAAGAACTGGCCGGCATTCGCATTGCCGGCGCCGATGCGCTTGAGAAGCTACGTGTGGTCGATGCCGGCATCGCTCGCTCGCGCCTGCCGGACGAAGCGACCGCGCCGTTGCGCGCCGAAGCAGCCGCCTTGCGCGTCGAACTTGAGACCGCCGCCCGAAATGCGAAGACCGCGAGCCTCATCGCAGATCTGCGCAACGTGGGCGAAAATCTTGACCAAGGTCATCTCGGCACGGCGCTGCGCGTCGCCGACCAGGCCCGGGCCTCTGACCTTGCACCCGAGCAGATCACGCAAGTTGTCGATGCAGCGCGGCATAAGGCCGCTGCAATCCTGGAACCAAGGCTGATCGCCGCTGCCGGGCTGGCTACGGACCTTCCGGCCAGTCTCGACGGGTTGAAACAGGCGCGCGCAGCCCTGCGTCCCTTCGAGCAGTATCGTGCCAGCATGGACAAAACGTTCGGCTCCATCGACCCCGACGGCACTTTGGCACCGCTTTATCGCCGAATTCGCGACTTGGAGTCCGACCCGGCGGTACTTGCCGAACTGCAAACGGCGCTTTCCGAAGCAGCGCAGGGCGAACGCCCGCGCGAGGCGGTCGAGACGCTTGGCGCGCAAGTGTCCGGTCCCAACGGATGGAGCGCCGGCACCGGGGCTCTGGTTAGCGCCGCGCGCGATCAGGCGGAAATAGCCGCCGTCTTGGTCGAAGATCGTTCGACGAACCCGGACCCGGCAGAACCGACGGCACGTGAGATCGCGGCCTTTGCCCTTCAGCGCGTACGCGCTGCGTCGGCGCGGATGGCGGATATGGAAAGCGCGTGCACCTCTGGCCGCATCACCGATCCCGTGGCTGCGATGGCCTGCCTGGCGAATCCGGCTGTCTGGACCGGCCAGACGGGGTCGGGCGCAACGCTGCTTCGTGTCACCAAGCTTGGCTGCGTGCCAGAGCATGCCCAAGCACAATATCGTTGTACCTTCGTGCAGGAAATCCGCATTGATATCGCTGGTGGAGAAGCATTTGCCGCTGGCCGTTGGAGCGATCTTTCGCAGCAACTCTCTAGCGGCGAGGCCGTCGACGCGCGCTTCATCCGCGCCCCCTCCGGTTGGAGCATCGTCTGGGGCGACTTGCGCTAGCTGCTGGCGATCGTCTGGAACGGATGAATGATTGGGCGCCGGCCAGTTCGCAAACCCAAGCCATGCTCCTCTGATTTTTTTGCACTCTCATCAACAAGTGCAGAGATAGGTCAGGTTCCGGCGGCATGGAAGGCCCACCAAATGGCAAGCCTTCTCGATCCTATTCAGCGAAGCTGCGTATCTTTTGGTCCAATCATATTCTTTTTCTGCAATCGGATTTCGAACGAAACCACAACTGATTAGACGTGGTCAAACCCGCTCAAGCGCCACCGCGATGCCTTGGCCGACGCCGATGCACATGGTGGAGAGCGAGCGCTTCCCGCCCTTGAGTTGCAGTTCCAGCGCTGCCGTGCCGGTGATGCGGGCGCCGGACATGCCGAGCGGATGGCCGAGTGCGATGGCGCCGCCGTTCGGGTTGACGTTTTCCGCATCGTCGGCGATGCCGAGTTCGCGCAGCGTCGCAAGGCCCTGCGAGGCAAAGGCCTCGTTGAGTTCGATCACGTCGAAATCGGCGGGCTTCAGGCCGAGACGGGCGCACAGGCGCTGCGTGGCGTGGACCGGGCCGATGCCCATGATGCGCGGCGGAACGCCCGCCATGGCACCGCCGAGGATACGGGCGATGGGGGTCAGGCCGTATTTCTTCACCGCCGCTTCCGAGGCGATGACGAGGGCGGCCGCGCCATCATTGACGCCGGAGGCATTGCCGGCCGTCACGGTGCCGCCTTCCTTGCGGAAGGGCGTCGGCAGTCTCGCGAGCGCTTCCAGCGATGTCGCACGCGGATGCTCATCTCTCTCGACCACGACGGAATCGCCCTTCTTCTGAAGAATGGTGACGGGCGTGATCTCCTTGGCCAGCCGACCGCTCGCCTGTGCCGACGCGGCCTTCGCCTGCGAGCGTACCGCGAAGGCATCCTGGTCCGCACGCGAGACCTTGAAATCCTCGGCGACGTTCTCGCCGGTCTCCGGCATGGAATCGACGCCGTACTGCTTTTTCATCAGCGGATTGACGAAGCGCCAGCCGATGGTCGTGTCGTGGATCTCGGCATGGCGCGAAAAGGCCGTCTCCGCCTTGGGCATCACGAAGGGCGCCCTGCTCATGCTCTCGACACCGCCGGCGACGACCAGTTCCGCCTCACCCGCCTTGATGGCCCGGGCGGCGGCGATGACGGCATCCATGCCGGACCCGCACAGCCGGTTGATCGTCGTGCCGGAAACGGCGACCGGCAGACCGGCGAGAAGCGACGACATGCGCGCGACATTGCGGTTGTCCTCTCCCGCCTGGTTGGCGCAGCCGAAGATGACGTCGTCGATGGCTTCCCAGTCGATGCCGGCATTGCGCGCCATCAGCGCCTTCAAGGGGATGGCGCCGAGATCGTCGGCACGGACGGAGGCGAGCGCGCCGCCGAAGCGGCCGATGGGCGTGCGGGTATAATCGCAGATATAGGCTTCGGACATGGTTTTCCTCACAGTTCCGGCACGACGAGATCGGCGACCGGGCCTTCGACATGCAGCTTCGCCCCGGTCATCGCCTGCAGGTCCTCGACCGTCATGCCGGCGAGCTTCTCGCGCAGCACGAAACGACCATCGCAGACGTCGACGACGGCGTGACTCGTATAGATCCGGGTGATGCAGCCGACGCCGGTGAGCGGGAAGGTGCAGCGCTCAACCAGCTTCGGCTCGCCGTTCTTGGTGACGTGCTCGGTGATGACGACCACCTCCCTGGCGCCGTGCACGAGATCCATCGCCCCGCCGACGGCCGGCACGCCCCTGGAGCCGACGCGCCAGTTGGCGAGGTCGCCATTTTCCGCCACCTGGTAGGCGCCGAGGATGGCGACGTCGAGATGGCCGCCGCGCACCATGGCGAAGCTATCGGCATGGTGGAAGAAGGCGGAGCCCGGCTTCAGCGTGACCGCCTTCTTGCCGGCATTGATCAGGTCCCAGTCCTCCTCGCCCGGCGGCGGGGCCTCGCCGAAATCGAGGATGCCGTTCTCCGTGTGGAAGATCGCCGCGCGTCCCTCGGGCTGGTAGCGCGCCACCATCTCGGGAAAGCCGATGCCGAGGTTCACATAGGCGCCGTCGGCGATGTCCTGCGCCGCGCGCCAGGCGATCTGGGCGTTGGAAAGCTTGATGTCCTCATGCGTATCGACGGTCATGCGTAGGCCACTCCTGCGCGGATGAGATCTTCTTCCTGCCTGGGATCTGCGACTTCGACGACATGGTCGACGAAGATGCCGGGGGTGACGACGTGTTCCGGGTCGATGCCGCCCGGCCGCACCAGCCTGGAGACCTGCACGATGGTCGTTGCCGCCGCCATGCACATCAGCGGGCTGAAATTGCGGGCAGCCTTGTTGTAGGTAAGGTTGCCGCCGGTATCGCCGACATGCGCCTTGACCAGCGCGAAATCCGCCTTCAGCCAGCGTTCCTGCACATACATGCGGCCATCGAACTCGGCCGTCGGCTTGCCCTTGGCCAACTCCGTACCGTAGCTCGTCGGGGTGTAGAAGGCGGGGATGCCGGCGCCGCCGGCGCGGATCCGCTCGGCGAGCGTGCCCTGCGGCACCAGTTCCAGCTCGATCTCGCCGGCAAGATAACGGTCCGTGAAGGCGCGCGGATCGGTCGAGCGGGGGAAGGAGCAGATCATCTTCCTGACCAGTCCCGCGTCGATCATCGCGGCGATGCCGATGCGGCCGTTGCCCGCATTGTTGTTGATGACGGTGAGGTTCCTTGGCCCCTTGTCGATGAGGGCGTGGATCAGCTCGATCGGCGCGCCCGACCCGCCGAAGCCGCCGATCATCACCGTCGCCCCGTCGCCGATGCCGGCCACGGCCTCCGCCACGCTCGAGATGGTCTTGTCCATGCAAATCTCCCGTTTCCGGCGGGAAGGTACGGCGGAAGGGGAAAAGCGGCAATGCCGTTTGTGCGTTATTTGATTTTTGTTCAATTATCGCACAAACTGGCGATGCAGCCGGGACGACACAGCAGGGATATCGCAGCGCGCCAGACGCTGAACGGCAATGGAGACGAGGATGCGGGAAACGGATTTCATCGGCGGATTCGCCAAGGGGCTCAGGGTCATCGAGGCCTTCGGCGAGGTGAGGCCGAGGCTCACCATCACGGATGTCTCGGCGCAAACCGGCCTCGACCGGGCGGCGGCGCGGCGCTGCCTGCTGACGCTCGCCGAACTGGGCTATGCCGCCTATGACGGCAAGTTCTTCGAACTGACGCCGAAGATCCTGCGGCTCGGCCATGCCTATCTTTCGGCAACGCCGCTGCCCCGGCTCGTGCAGCCCTATCTCGACCAGCTCTGCGAAAGGATCGGGCAGAGCGCATCGGCCTCCGTGCTCGACGGGGCGGAAATCGTCTATGTGGCGCGCGCCGCACAGAAACGCATCATGTCGATCAACCTGACGGCCGGCTCGCGCCTGCCGGCCTATTGCGCCTCGATGGGCCGCGTTCTGCTCGCCGCCCTTCCCGAAGCGGAAGCGCGCGCCATCATCGAGGCCTCCGACCGCAAGGCGAACACGCCCTTCACCAGGACGGAGCCGGATGCATTGGTGGACGAGCTTTCCCGCGTGCGCCGGCAGGGCTATGCGCTCATCGACCAGGAACTGGAAATCGGCCTGCGCTCCATCGCCGTACCGCTTGTGAACGCCCGCGGCCGCGTGGTCGCGGCGCTGAACATCGGCGCACCGGCCGCCCATGCGGCGGCCGACGATATGGTCGAATGCTACCTGCCGGCCATGCGAGAGGTGCAAGCCTCATTGCGGCAGGTGCTGGCGTGATCTCCGTTAAGGCCACGACCAAAGCAGCTTAACTCCAGCACCTCGATGCCGAGATTCTCGCAGTTGCCGGCATAATTGTGCTCGCAGCGCACTGGCGGCCGCCGCATTCCTTACCCATGGCAGCTTCAGGAATTTTACCGGTCGAGCGCGGCATAGCCGTTCGAAGCGGTCGAGATAGGGACGCAAGCCCTCTCCCTTTCATGCCGGCACACCAATCGGAGATGAAGCGCGCCTGATGGGTATCATGCGATACCGTCACGGGTATCGCAGCCGGCCGGAGGGAGCGCTACGTTTGGCTATCGACGGTGCCGGAGGAGGTGCCGCCGGTTGCCGGCATGGGAGGAGACCATGGATCATGACCACCATCGTGCAACCCGCATCCACAGCCGGGAGCGGTTGAGGCTTTCGGCCTGCACCGTCACCATCGGCGCCTTCGACGGCGTGCATGGCGGCCACCGGGCGCTGATCCGCGCCGCTGTCGACAGCGCGCTCCCGCGAGGCGTTTCCTCTGTCGCCTACACGTTCGATCCGCCGCCCAAGGCGCTGGTCTGTGGTGCCACAGCGCGGACCTCGACGGAGGAGAAGGTCGCCCGGATCGGGGCGTCCGGGGTCGATCCCATCGTCGTCGCGCAAGGCACCGGCCGGCCTGCCGCAGATCGAAACCCAGTTCATGTGGTGATGGCCCCGGCCTCGCCCGCCCACGCATTCAAAGGAGGAGAAAATGCGTAACGTAACCAAGGACAACATCTCTGACGTCGTCATCGCGGCGCTGTCGAAGGACATTCCGGCGCGCAACCGCGAAATTCTGGAAAGCCTGATCCGCCACATCCATGCCTTTTGCATCGAGGCGAAGGTCACCCATGCCGAACTGATCGAGGCCTGTCAGTTCCTCGTGCGCGCCGGTCATATCTCGGATGATGCGCGCAACGAGTTCATCCTGCTTTCCGATATCCTCGGCGTCGAGGTGCTGGTCGACATGCTCGACCATGCCGTGACCGACGGCGAGAGCGAATCCACGGTGCTCGGCCCGTTCTACCGCGAGAACCCGCCGGTGCTGCCGAAGGGTGCCTCTATCGTGCAGAAGAATTTCGAAGGTTCCGAGACGGTGCGCGTGCGCGGCATCGTGCGCGATACGGAGGGACAGCCGATCAAGGATGTGATCGTCGATGTCTGGGAGGACGCGCCGAACGGTCTTTACGAGCAGCAGGACCCGGATCAGCCGGACTACAACCTGCGCGGCCGCTTCATGACGGACGAGAACGGCGAATACGAATTCGTCGGCATCCGCCCGGTGCCCTACCCGATCCCCTATGACGGCGCGGCCGGCGAGCTTCTGAACTACATGGGGCACCATCCGTGGCGGCCGGGCCATATCCACTTCATGCTGAAGAAGGATGGCTATCAGGGCCTTGTCTCGCAGATCTACGACGCCGACACCGAGTATCTCGACAACGATGCCGTGTTCGCCGTCAAGCAAAGCCTCATCGGCAAGATGCAAACCGCTGGCGCCGGAGCCGATACCGACCTCCTCATGACCTTCGACTTCAAGCTGAAACCTCTCGCCAGCGCCATGGCGGTCGCCGCCGAATAACACGCAGTCCCACGCATACCAGCCCGCCGGGGCAGCATCCCCGGCGGGTCCTTTCTGAAGAGGCAAATGGAAATGGCATTCGCTATCGCAGCCCCCCTCACAGGTCAGGATCGACCCGCCGACAGTCCGCTCGACACCCGGATACGGTCGATCACGGCTGCGATCATCGAGGCGCCGACCGTGCGTCGCCACAAGCTCTCAAACACGGAGATCGCCTATCAGGGCTTCGTGCTCGTGCGGGTCCTTCTCGAGAACGGCATCACGGGCATCGGCGAGGCTTCGACCCTCGGGGGTCCGCGCTGGGCGGAGGAGAGCGTCGAATCCATCCATGCCGCCATCGAGATCTATCTCGCGCCGGCCCTTGCAGGTCAGGATGCCATGCTGTTCGAGGCCAATGCCTTGCGCATGGGCAAGGCGGCGACCCGCAATTTCGCGGCCAAGGCCGCAGTCGAATCCGCGCTGTTCGATGCCGTGGGGCACACGCTCGGCGTGCCCGCCAGCACGCTGCTCGGCGGCAAGGTGCGTGACCGCATCGGCGTCATCTGGGCGCTGGCTTCCGGCGATGCCGGACAGGAGCTGGAAGAGGCGCGCGAGAAGCTGCGCCTGCGCCAGCACCGGGATTTCAAGATCAAGCTCGGCTTCAATACCCCCGATGCAGACCTGCGACGCCTGCGGCACCTGCGCGCCGGGCTCGGCGACGATGTGAAACTGATCGTCGACGTCAACCAGGGCTGGACGGAAGCGCAGTGCATCCGCCTCTTCCCGGCGCTTGAGGAACTGGGGGTCGCCCTTGTCGAGCAGCCGGTGCCTGCCGCCCAGCGCGAGGCCATGGCACGGGTCGCGGCCCGGACCCGCATTCCACTTCTCATCGACGAGGCGGCCTTCACCAACACGGAGCTTGCCAGCACGGCCGCGCTGGCTTGCGGCAGCGTCTATTCCCTGAAGCTGGTCAAGAGCGGCGGACTTCTGGAGCTCAAGCGCGCGGCCGGCATCGCGCAGGCCTTCGGCATCGAGCTTTATGGCGGGTGCCTGCTGGAAAGCAGCATCGGCGCGGCCGCGCACATGGCCGTGTTCTCGACCCTGCCGAAGCTCGAATGGGGCAGCGAGCATTTCGGGCCGCGCATCCTCGTCGATGATCTCGCCGCCACCCCGCTGGACTTCGAGGAGTTCGAGATTCGCGTCCCGGCCGGCCCCGGTCTCGGCATTGCGCTCGACGAGGACAAGGTGCGCTTCATGACGCGCAAATCGTGAGGCAGACGACCATGCCGACCACACAAGCCGATCACCGCGCCCGCCTCGACGGCATGGCGGAAAGACTGGGTGCCACGCCTCATCTCCTGCGCCTCGGGTGCCTGTTCAACGAGACCGTGCTGATCGAGATCGACGGGCGGGAATTCTACCTGTCCTTCGAGAAGGGAAGGGTCATCGAGATCAAGGAGGGACCGAGCAAGAAACTGCCCTGGCGGTTCGCGCTGCGGGTAAGCGGCGCAGCGCTGGAGGCGTTCTGGCAGCCGATGCCGACGCCCGGCTACCACGACATTTTCGGTCTGGTGAAATACGGGCATGGCCGCATTGACGGCGATATCCTGACACTTGTGAAGAACCTTCGCTATTTCAAGGAATTCATGGCGTTGGGGCGCCGGGAGGCACTGGCATGACATCCCCGATCGAACCCATCGTCGGCCGCTATGTCCGACTGAGCGTCGACGGCACGCCGCATCGTATCTATTTCGAGGAGGCTGGGAACGGCCGCCCGGTCGTCTGCCTGCACACGGCCGGCGCGGATACGCGGCAATGGCGTTTCGTCCTGAACGATCCCGCCTTCACGCAGTCCCATCGCTTTCTCGCCTTCGACATGCCCTGGCACGGCAAGTCGCTGCCGCCGGAGGGTTTCGAGACCGCGGAATATCTCCTGACGACGCAGGCCTATCTTGCGACCGTGCTCGCCTTCTGCGATGCGCTCGGGCTCGACAGGCCGATCCTTGCCGGCTGTTCCATGGGCGGGCGGATCGCGCTGCAACTGGCCGCGCTGCACCCGGAGCGCTTTTCCGGTTTCATTGCCATCGAGGCCTCCGACTTCCAGGCGGCCTGGTACGATATCGACTGGTTCCACCGGCCTGATGCCCATGGCGGCGAGATGGGCGCGGCGCTCGTTTCGGCCAATATCGCGCCCCAAGCGCCGCAGGCCGAGCGCTGGAACACCCAGTGGATGTTCATGCAGTCAGGGCCAGGCGTGTTCCGCGGCGATCTCAGTTTCTACACGCGCGACGACAGCCTCGTCGCCAGGCTTGGCTCCATCGATACGCGGCGCACGCCTGTTCATATCATGTGCGGCGAATACGACATGACCTGCACGCCGGAGGACGCCAAACGCACGGCCGACGCAATCGACGGCGCGACGCTTGTGATCATGAAGGAACTCGGCCATTTTCCGATGAGCGAGAACCCGGCGGCCTTCCGGCCCTATTTCGAGAAGGCGTTGGAGCGCATGGCCCTCCATCATGGAGTTCTGACGGATGCCTGACATAGCATGATGGATTTCAAGCGGCTGAGCTATTTCCTGGCGGTGGCGGAGGAGCTGCATTTCGGGCGGGCTTCCGCCCGCCTCGGCATCGCTCAGCCGCCGCTCAGCCGCCAGATCGCGCAGTTCGAAAAGGAGATCGGCGCGACCCTTTTCGACCGCAGCCGCAGCCAGATCCGGCTGACGCAGGCCGGCGAACTGCTTCTGGAACGGGCGCGCGAGATCCTGGAACGCGTCGACCAGACCGAACGCGAGGTGATGCGCATCGGCCAGGGCGTCGCCGGCCGGTTGCGCATTGCCTTTGTCGGCACCGCCACGTTCGGCGTGCTGCCCAATGTCATCAAGACGTTTCGCGCCGCTCATCCGGATATCGAGCTTGCCCTGTCGGCCATGAACAATGCCGAGCTGAAGCGGGCGCTCATCCAGCGCGAGATCGATATTGCGGTGGCACGGCCTTCCATCGAGGACATCGAACTTAAATCCCAGACGCTGATCGAGGAGCCGCTCGCCCTCGCCATGCCGGACAGTTATGCGGGCATGCAGAGCCCGGTAAAGCTGAGCGACCTCAAGGATGCCACCTTTGTCCTGTTTCCGCGCCGCCCCCGACCGAGCTATGCAGACGACGTGCTCGATATCTGCAAGCGCAATGGGTTCGTCCCGTCATCGCAGTTGATGGCGCAGGATTTCCTGACGGCCATCAGCCTCGTTTCGGTCGGCGCCGGCGTTTGCGTCGTGCCGCAATCCGTCGCGCATAACGAACGCCCGGGCGTCATCTATCGTGATTTCGATGGCGAAAATCCCGGAACGAAACTTTCGCTGAACTATCGGCGCGACAACCGGTCCCCGCACGTCTTCGGCTTTCTTGCCCTTGCCGGCAAGATGGCCCATCTCGTTGGTTAAAAACCACCGAGACGGCAAAATGGCTCGTTGCGGCTGCTTTTTTGTCTCTTGACCGCCTTTCCGAACGAACGTAGGCAGGGTTACATCACGAGTTACGTGTATTTTCACTTATTCGTGTGCTTCCATACCGTAAGCGAGTTTCCGAGAGAGGGCTCGCATGAACCGGACGACACAAACGAGAGAAATAATTGGGACGGTCGTGACCGCAACGCAAACGAGCCCTTTCCTGAAGCGGAACTGGCCCTTCTACTGGGTCAGCCGCGTCAACGGTCGTTACACCCAGGCGCTGGACAGGCGTCTGAAGCCCATCGGGATCGACGTGCCGCGCTGGCGGGTGCTGATATCGTTGCACGAGGACAATTATCTCTCGATCTCCGATATTTCGGACTTTTCCACCATGCGCCTCAACACGACCACCAAGGTCGTGCAGCGCATGATCGGCGACGGGCTGGTGGTGACGCGGGTTTGCCCGACGGATGCCCGCGTGACCGAGGTCTGCCTCACCCCGGAGGGAGACCGTCTGAGAGCGCTGGCCATGGAGGAAGCGCGCGGGATCTTCGAATTGAGCTTCCAGAGCATCAGCGATGACGAGATGGCCACCCTGAATGGCCTTCTCGAACGCGTGTTCGATCAGCTCAGGCGCCTGTGACGCCGCCGCCGTCACTTCGCCGCCGCGGCGTTGAGATGGTGGAAGTTCCGGCCGAACCAGATGAGCACATCGGGCTGCGTCGAAAACAGGCGCACATCCTCGACCTCGCAGGTCAGCACGGAGTGCGAGCCGACCGCGCGCGTATCGACGATGCGGCAATCGAAGGCGACCTCCGCATCCTCCAGGAGCGGCGCGCCGGTCTTTGATGTGACCCAGTTGTGCGAGGCAAACCGGTCGACGGGCCCCTTGGCGGCGAAGCGGGCGGACAGCTCTTGATGGCGTCCGCCGAGCACGTTGACCGCGAGTACACCGTTGGCCACGAAGAGATCGTGGCAGCGGATGTTGCGATTGACGCAGACGATCAGCGTGGGCGGGCTGTCGGTGACGGACACGACGGCCGAAGCGGTCATGCCCTGTCGTCCGGCGACACCATCCGATGTCAGAAGGGTCACGGCCGCGCCGAGACGGCTCATGCCTTCGCGGAATGCCAGGGCTGCCTCGCTGGGTGCATTATGGGTCATGTCGCTCTCCTCACACGTCCAGAACGATCTTCGAGCCGCAGGCGCGCGAGCAGCAGGCACAGATCATGGTGCCCTCCTCCCGCTCATCTTCGGTCAGGAACTTGTCGCGATGATCGGGCTCGCCCTCGATGACATCGGTCACGCAGGTGCCGCAAACCCCTTCCTCGCATTTGACTTCTATCTTCACGCCGGCGCGCGCGAGCGCCTTGGCGATGGTATCGTCCGGCCCCACGGTGACGCTGACGCCCGAGCGTTTCGCGACGACCTCGAAGCCCGCGCCGGATGTGTCGACATCGGCGGAGAAATATTCCCGGTGCACATTGCCCGGCGCATGGCCCACCGCTTCCGCCGCCCCGATCAGCCAGTCCATGAAGCCCTGCGGGCCGCAGACATAGAGATGCGTTCCGGCTGCCGGCCGCGGCAGGTCGCGGGCCGGGTCCAGCCGTTGCTCCGGCGCCTGGTCGTCGAAATGGAAGACCACGCGATCCGCCCAGGGCGCGGCTGCGATTATTGTCCCGAAGGCTGTGACCTCGCTGGAGCGGGTGCAGTAATGAAGCACGAAGTCCCGGCCGAGCGCGTGCAGCCGGCGGGCCATGGCGAGCATCGGTGTCACGCCGATGCCGCCGCCGAACAGGACCGAGGTCGCAGCATCCTCCGCGAGCGGAAAGTGGTTGCGCGGTCCCTCGACGCGGAAGCGACGCCCGGCCTCCGCCAGCCGGTGCACGGCACGAGAGCCACCCCGCGACTTCGGATCGAGCAGGACGCCGATCTCGTAGAAGCCGCTTTCCGCCGGATCGGAGCACAGCGAGTACTGGCGCCAGAGATCGGTGGAAGCATCCTGCAGATGCAGGTCGAGATGCGCCCCCGCCTCGAAGGCCGGCAGGCCGGCGCCGTTGGCACTGACGAGCCGCAGGCGCAGGATATTGCCGGGCTCCTCGATGCGCTCCGCGACCTCCAGTTCAAGTGTTGCCGTTTTCATGATCCACCCTCACCGCATGAATATGCCGCCGTTGACGTCCCAGCACGCACCATTGACGAAGCCGGCTTTCGGCCCTGCCAGCAGTGCGACGAGCTCGGCAACGAAGATCGGGTCGCCAAGCTGACCGACCGGGATGCCGGCAAGCGCCGCCTGCATCTTCTCAGGCGCAATGACCGACCGCACGATAGGTGTGTCCATCGGCCCCGGCGCGATCGCGTTGCAGGTCACGTCAAAGGGCGCGAGGTCCCTTGCGAAGACCTTCGTCAATGTCAGGATCGCCCCCTTGGAGGCGGCATAATGGGCACCGGTTGCCGTGCCGCCGTTCTGGCCGGCGAGCGAGGCGAGGTTGACGATGCGCCCGTATCCGCGCTCCTTGAAATGCCGGCCGAAGATCTGGCTGCCGGCAAACGTGCCGCCGGCATTGGTCGCAAGGATCGTGTTGAAATCCTGCGGATCGATATCCAGGACCGGCTGGACCGCCGTGCGCGCCGCATTATTGACGAGCACCTCGACCGAACCCCAGCGCTCGATGCATTTGTCGAGCACCGTCTGGAAATCCTCCGGCCTGGTGATATCCAGCGTCGCGGTCACCGCCGTTTCTCCGGCCAGATCGAGTTCGGAGGCGAGCGCCGTGCCGGCATCGGCATTGACGGCGGTGATGACCACGCGGAAACCGGCCCTGTGCAGGGCGCGCGCGATATCCGCACCGAGGCCGCGGGCACCGCCCGTCACGACGGCGGTCTGGATCTTTTCAGGAAGCGGGGCCGCCATCAGAACAAATAGCTGAACGAATTCAGCATCCCATCGGAGTTGAGTAGACGGACCACCTTGTTGCGGATACGAAATCCGTCCCCGGTGGCGACGAGCATGTGCCTGACATTGGCGGCCCAGACGCGCTGACGGCCGAACTTGTCCTCGATGAGATGCTCGGCGCTATGCACCGTCACCTCGTCGCCATCCACGGCCTTGATGACGAAACGGGACAGGGTACGCACGGTCTCGGCCGGCGGGGCCGACGAGATCGAAAAGCCCTGCTGGAAACGTGCGATTCGATCGCGTCGCATCTTGTCGTCGTCGTGGCACAGGTTCAGTGCGTTGTCGAAATCCTCGCTATCGCCGATCGGCATCGTGTAGCGGCCGCCCGGCATCCAGAGGCCGAGCCAGGCGTCGTAATCCTTGGCATCGAGCATATCCGCCTCCGACCAGAGGAAGGCGCTCGCCTTGTGCAGCAGTGCCAGGTCGTCGTTCGTCTTGGTCGCGGTCATGCCGACATCATCCTCTTCCACATTGCATAGGCGGCCCGCATGCCGGTCTCCGCGCTGATATGCCCGAGCGGGCCGTCCGGGCCCTGCTGTTCATCGACCATGCCGCGGTTCACGAGGACCGGCAGCGCCTCGCCGCCCTTGGTGCCGCGCTGCACGCGCTCCCAGACCTCGGCGTCATCCGGCGAGCCGAAGCCCATCGGTCCCTGGAAATGCTCGTGCAGGCGCAGGCGCATGCGGTTGGCCGCCGCCGGACCGCCGTCCATGCCGATGGCGATGTGGCGGATATCCGTCCGCTCGACATTGACGGGCGTGAGCACGCGGAAGAAGGCGAGCGAGAAGGACACGTTCGGGAACAGGTTGAGATTGAATCCGGCGCCACCGACGGCGCGCACGATCTTGCGGACCTGGTCCTCCGGGTAGCCTTCCTCGCGCAGTTCCTGCGCCAGCTCGAGGAAGCGTTCGGGGATCGGTTCATCGAGATTCTGGTCGAGATCGACCAGTTCGGGGATCATGACCATGACCGAGTGGCCGTTGCCGAGATCCTCGACATACCCCTTGCCGGTTTCGAGGAAGTTGAAGATCTCCTCCGTCTCGCCGTCGAGCGACTGCATGAAGCTCTTGTGCACGACGGGGAAATGATAGGCGTCGGTGGTGTTTTCGAGCTGGATCTTCCAGTTCATCGGAACGGTGAACTGGTGTTCGCCGAGAACCTTGATCGGGAACCCGCCGCCCTGCTTCATGAACAGGTCGATCCATTTCCTCACCGGCCCGAGGAAATCGGCGAGCGGCTCGATCTCCTCGTTGAACGTGGCGAAGATCATGCCGGCATAACTTTCCGTGCGCAGCCGCAGCAGCCCGTGGCTGTCCTTGCTGAAGTCGTCGCCGTACTGCTCGGGATAGGGCAGCGCGCGCAGCGAGCCGTCAAGGCCGTAGCCCCAGCCGTGATATGGACATTGGAAGGAGGAGGTCTTGCCCTTCTTGACCTCGCAGACCGTGGCGGCGCGGTGGCGGCAGCGGTTGACCAGGACATGCACGACGCCCTTGCGGTCGCGCACCACGATCACCGGTTCCAGCCCGACATTCGACAGCTTGAACGAGCCCTTGTCCGGCAATTCGCTGTCATGGGCGACCCATACCCAGGTGCGGCGGAAGATGCGTTCCATCTCCTCCTTGAAGAGATCGGCATCCTCGTACATCGGCGTGGCGACCTTCGCGTCGGGCGAGTAGAGTGCGTCGAGGTCGCGGAATCTCGGCATGGCGAGCGACATGTCCTTTTCCTTCTTTAGCATCAGAGTTCGGGGATGGTCAGCGCCCGGCCCATGCGGGCCTCGATGCGCATGTATTTCCACAGGCGATGGTCTTCCTCGTCGACGACGATCGTGCGCAGCAGGTTGCAGGCGGCGATCACCGACTGCCGGTCGGGAAAATCGCACAGCATGTACCAGGTCCACGGAAAGGCGGGCGACGTGCCGACCTGCGTCTGGTCGTCATCCAGCGTGCCGAGAACGGAAACGCCTTCGAGCCTGGCGACCCCCGCCATGAAGGCCTGCGTCGCCTGCCAGACGGCACCGATGCGGCTGAAGGGAAGGTCGAAGAAGGCCGGCTGCACGGCAAGGCACAGGAGCGTGCGGATCGGGGTGGGTTCCGACATGGTAAAGTCCTCTCGAGACGCGTTCACGGGTAACCGGGCGGGGTGGGCTGGCCGAAGAGAGCCGCTCCAGCGGCCTGCCAGCTTCCGGCATTGACGAAGGCATGCTGGGCGACGCAAGCCGCGTCGATCATGGCGCGGCCGAGCGGGTGACCGCTGACCATGGCATCCGAGCCGCCGAGCACGAAGGCCAGGCGCGCGGCTTCCGCCCCGTCCTGCGCAGCCTTGGAAGCGGTATAGCGCAGGCGGATATGGGTGGCGGTATCGACCGCGCCATGCGTCTCCATCTGGCGCCAGGCCTCCTCGATCGCGTCGTAGAAGGCCGAGCGAGCGCCGGCCAGCAAACCTTCGGCACGGGCAAAATCGATCTGCACATAGGCGCGGGCCGCCGGGCTCGGTGCGCCGGTGATCGAGGCACGCCGCAGCGCGTCGTCACGCAGCCAGTCGAGCGCGCCGCGGGCCGCACCGAGCGCCACCACCGCCAGGACCTGCGCGGCCAACGCCATGGCCGGATACCGGAAGACAAGGTCGTCGAGCTGCGGCTTGCCGCCACGGATGAAGGTCCATTCCTCCGGCACGATGACGCGATCCACCACGACATCGTGGCTGCCGGTGGCGCGCAGGCCGATCGCGTTCCAGGTCTCCTCGACGACGACCTTGTCGCGCGGCATGACGGCGGTGCGCGGAAGCGGACTGTCCTCGCCCTCCACCCTGATGCCGGCACCGACGATGGAGGCGCCCATGACACCCGAACCCCAGGGCCAGCGCCCCGTGACCTCCAGTCCCCCGGCCGTTCTCACCGCCTTCTGCGGCGGGAACATGCCGCCGGCAAAAACCGTGTCGGGATCCCTGCCGTAAATCGCGGCGTAGGTTTCCGGCGGGAGTGCCGCCAGATAGGTCGCGGAAACACCGAAGCTTGCCACCCAGCCGGCCGAGGCGTCGGCGGCCGAGATCTCCTCGACGAGGCGACAGAAGGCCTGCGGCGTGGCCCCGTCGCCGCCGAAACGCTTCGGCACGAAGGCGCGGTAGATGCCGACGTCCTGAAACTTCCGGACGATATCCAACGGGATATGGCGCAGCGCCTGGAACTCGTTGCGCCGCTCGACGATCTCCGCCTTCAAGGCGGAAAGCGCGGCATCCGTCGCAACAGGCTGGGTGAGATTCATCGCGTCGTTCCTTCCATCTGGAAAATCGCATTTGTTTCTGAGAGCCGGCGGGCGAGCGCGATGAGCCGGGCGTCGTCGCCCTTGCGCCCCACGAGCTGAACGCCGGAAGGCAAGCCGTCCGGCGTGGCGGCAGGCAGGACGATGGCCGGGTGGCCCGAAAGGTTGAACGGCCGCAGGAACCGGGTGAGCGAAAGCACTTTCGAAGGGTCGCCCGCATCGGCCAGAAGCGGCGGCACGAGCGGCAAAGCCGGCGTCAGGATCGCATCGTACCGCGCAAGCACGGCGTCGATCTCGGCGGTGAAGCGTTGCCGCACGTCTTCGGCATGGGCGACATCGGCATCCGTCAACAGCCGTGCGCGCTCCAGCCGGCCGCGCACGTCGGCCCCCAACGGCGCGTCGCTTTCCAGAAGATGGCGATTGGCGGCAAGCGTCTCCCGCCCGATGATCGCAAGACCGGCGGCGAAGGCGTCGTCGAGGAGGGGCAGTTCCACCGTCTCGATCCCGTCGCCAGCGCCGGCGCGCACATTCTCCTGCGCCTCCGTCATCCTGGGATCCACACCCTGGCTCCTGGGATCCGCGCCCTGCCCGATGCCGAGGCGCGCGATCCTCACCTCTTCCTCAACGGTCTCGGGCGTGAAATCAGGGTCGAGAACGCTCATCGCATATTCGACCATCAACAGGCTGCGCGCGAAGATGCCGACGCAATCGAGCGAGCTTTTCGCCGGCAGGACGCCGGTGCGGTCGAGCCGCCCGAAGGTCGGCTTCAGGCCGATGACGCCGCAGCAGATGGCCGGCTGGCGCACGGAGCCACCAGTATCCGTTCCGATCGCGAACGCGACCTCGCCGGCCGCGACGGCAGCCGCCGAACCGGACGACGAACCGCCGGGAATCCGCGCCGGCCATTTGGGATTGAGCGGGGTGCCCTCGAAGGCGTTGATGCCGGTCATGCCGTAGGCGAGCTCGTGCATGCGTGTCTTGCCGACGATGCGACAGCCGGCCTCGAGCAGCCGGCCGACGATGACAGCATTACGAGCGGCGGCGGGTGCATTCGACAGGGCGGCGCAACCGCACCGCGTCGTCATGCCGTCAATGTCGATGCAATCCTTCACCGCGACCAGCGGGCCGGTGCCGGTTCCAAGCGAGAACCGGGCGGCAAATGCGGAGCCGCTGCTGTCAGCCTTGTCAAACATCGCTTTCGTTCCCCGGGTCTATCGCCCAACTTTTATGTGAAAATTACCGTAATGTTTCCTTCTGTCAATGCGCCCGGATCGAAATTCTTGATTTTTATTTTTAATATCAATTGCTTAGGATAAGGCAATGCTTCGCCATCCGGCTTTCCAGCCGGTTCTCTGCCCTGTCTTTTATCCGGGGCTGGCCCCTCGCATTCCTGCTTTTGCGCAACAATAACATGAATATTCATGTAAATTCTTGCAGAGGATGCAAAAGTCTTTTTCGGGTCGCCGGTTCCTGGGCGGGAAAGCGCGTTCAAAGGCCAAAACGGAATAAACACTCTATTTCATGTGATTATTACCGCTTGACGCGACATCCTCGCCCTATAGCCTTGCCGCCGTGAACGTTTGGCCTGCGCTGCTGTGCAGGTGCGCCACAATGAAAGACCGGAGGGAACCGAGATGATCACACAAGCAGACCTCGCGACGCTTGTTCGCCGTATCGAAACACTGGAGGCCGAGGCCGCGATCCGGCGGCTGCAGGCGCGGTACATGTTCCTTTGCGACACGCCCAATCCGGAGTTCGGGGTCGAGGACGACGCCGAGCGCATCGACCTCATCATGCAGCTCTATACCCGGGACGCTGTGTGGGAAGGCGTCGGCGAGTATTACACCAACCAGTTCGGAAAGGCCGAGGGCGCGGACGCGATCCGCCGCCACTTCCAGGGGTTCTGGGGTGGCAAGAAGGATCCGGCACTGATCCTCAACTGCCACTACCTCACCTCGGAGCAGATCCATGTCCACGACAGCGGCGCCACCGCCGACGGACAATGGGTGCACATGCAGCCCTGGCTCTTTTCCGACGGCAAGGCGTTGCTGCGGTCCTCGCGGCTCAACAACACGTTCCGCAAGGAGCCGGACGGCGCCTGGAAGATCACGCGCACCCGTACAGAAAACGTCTTCGTCGCCCCGCTGCCGGCCACCTGGGCATCGGACTACCCGTCGAAATCCGTGCTGATGAAACCCTGACAAGAGCGGGCGGGGCCCGGTTCGTCCGGCCCCGCCGCCCTTCAGTCCCGCCAGAAGGGATGCGCCTTGAGCGCGCCGGTCTGCGCCCCATTGAAATCCGCGCCCGGCTGCTGGGCCAGCACGATGGGCAGGAAGGGATCGGCGACCGCATTTTCCATCCCGGCCAGCGCGGCCAGCACCGCATGGGCGCAGAACGGCACGTAGGCCTCCGAGTAACCGCCCTCCTGGACCATGGCGATACGCCCGGCGCAGAGTTCGTCTGCAAGCCCCACAACGGCCCGTGTCAGGTGAATACGAGCGTCGGCTCAGCGATAGGCGACGCAGACGGACTTGGTCTCGAGGTAGTTGTCGAGGGCTCCCCGCCCATGTTCGCGACCGATGCCGGATTGCTTGAAACCGCCGAACGGCATGTTCTGGTCGGGAATGTTGTGGCTGTTCACCCAGATCACCCCCGCCTTCAGTTTCGGCACGTAGCGCATCACCTTGTTGAGGTCGGTGGTCCACAGCGAGGCGCCGAGGCCGTAGCGCGTGTCGTTGGCGAGGCGGATGCCCTCGTCGGGATCATCGAACGGCGTTACCGCCACGACCGGCCCGAAGACTTCCTCCTGCATCAGCGCCATGTCCTGCCTGACGTCGGTGAAGAGTTCCGGCGCGACGTAGAAGCCCTTGTCAGGCGCGGTGCCGCCGATCAGCGGCCGCGCACCGTCCTCGATCCCCTTGGCGATGCATGCCTTGACATGGGCCTGGTGGCGCGCAGACACGAGCGGGTTCAACTGGTTCCTCGGGTCGAGACCCGAACCAAGCGGCAGGCTGCGCGTGATGCCGGCGATCACCTCGAGCGCCTTGTCGTAGATCCCCCTCTGCAGATAGATGCGTGCGCCGGCACAGCAGGTCTGCCCGGTATTGAAGAAGGTGCCGATGCCCGTCGCAGGCCCGAGCAGATCGAGGTCCATGTCGTCGAACATGACCATCGGCGCCTTGCCGCCGAGTTCCAGCGTCACCCGCTTCATGTCCTGCATCGCCTGAATGCCGATGCGCTTGCCGGTGCCGGTGGAGCCGGTGAACGTAATCTTGGCGACCCCGGGATGGGCGACGAGCGCGGCACCCGCCGTCTCACCCGTACCCGTCACCACATTGACGACGCCTTCGGGCAGGCCCGCCTCAAGACAGATCCGGGCAAGGCGTATCGAGGTGAGCGGCGTTTCCTCCGCCGGCTTCAGGACGACGGTGCAGCCCGCTGCAAGTGCCGGCGCGATCTTCCACGCGGCCATGTTGAGCGGAAAATTCCAGGGCGTGATCGCCGCAACGACGCCTACGGCCTCCTTGCGGGTGAACGCCTGGTAGGACATGCCGGGCGGGATGGGGATGGACACGTCGAGGGTAGAGCCCTCGATCTTCGTCGCCCAGCCCGCCATGTAGCGGAAATATTCCGCCGAGGACTGCACCTCGATCAGCCGGGACAGCATGATCGACTTGCCCTGGTTCAATGTCTCCAGCTGCGCCAGTTCCTCGCCATGCGCCTCGATCAGGTCGGCGATCTTCAGGAGCAGCCCTTGGCGCTGTGCGGGCAGCATTTTCGACCACGGCCCCTCGAACGCCTCCTGCGCGGCGGCAACCGCCCTGTCGATATCGGCAGGTCCGCAGGCCGGCACGCGCGCAAGCACTTCTCCCGTCGCCGGATTATAGACGGGAAATGTCTCGCCCGACTGCGCGGGGCTGGATTTTCCGCCGATCACCGCAAGCGGCGCGGCCAGAAAGGACGTGACGTCGGGACTGACGGTTTCGACAAGGCTGTCGGGCCGGGCTATCTTCATTTCGTTCCCCTTCGCTTTTGCGAATTCTATTTTTCACGTGATTTTGCACATAAAATGCAAAAAGAAAACTGCCGTTTCTCAGTTTTTCAATGCCCTGGCCTGCCCTCGGCATCCGTGCGACACAGCACGAAGTCGAAATGCGCGCGCCAGCTTTCCGTCGGCCTATCGACCTTCTCGAAGGGCACGATGAGCGATTGTTTCACACCGAAGACGGCATCGGAGACGAGATAGGGATCGCCGGCCACGAAGATATGCGTGATCACCCGGCGGTAACCGTTGGCGGTGATCATGAAATGCATGTGCGCCGGGCGCCACGGGTGGCGGCCGAGGGCCGCCAGCATCCCGCCCACCGGTCCGTCGTCGGGAATGGGATAGGAAACCGGCTTGATCCCGCGAAAGGCGTATCGGCCATCCGGACCGGTGCGGAAGATGCCCCTGTTGTTGAAGGCGGGCTGGATGCCGGGTTGCTGGACATCGTAGAAGCCATCCTCGTTGTCCGACCACACGCTGACCAGCGCATCCTCGACCGGGTTGCCGTGGAGATCGACGACGCGCCCCTCGAAAAGGCAGGTCTCGCCCTTGCCGTCGAGGCTGATATTCGCACCCATCTCCCGCTCCGGCGCGCCTTCGACGTGAAAGGGACCGAACACGGTCGTTTCCGTTGCACCGTCGGGCACACGGTTGTTGATGGCGTCGACGAGCATGGAAACGCCGAGCACGTCGGAAAGAAGGATGAATTCCTGACGCGTATCGGTGCAGATCTGGCCGGTGCGGGTCAGGAAATCGATCGCCGCTTCCCATTCCGGTTCGGTCAGCTCGACATCCTTGATAAAGGCATGCAGATGTTCGACCAGGGACGTCATGACCCTGTGCAGCCGGGGTGACGAGACCTCGGTCATCCGCGCATTGACGACGTCCGGCGATCGGTCTTCTGTGAAGTAGTTCATGTCGTCCTCCGATCGACAAGGGGGAGCGCTCCGCCATGGGCGCGCGCGATAAGGTCACGGATCGCATCCCGCTCGAGGGGGCGCGGGTTCCAGTAAGGATTTGCCAGGGCGATCGTCGCCGCCTGTTCTATGCCGCTTTCGGCCATGCCGAGATCGGCAAGACTGCCTGGCGCACCGATCGCGCGCCCCAGGTCCTGAAGCGCGCGGCAGGGCTCGCCGCCGAGAACGGCTTCCAATCGTTCCATGACGCCGGGAAGTGCCGGCGCATTGTAGGCCAGCGCGTGCGGCAGGACCACGGTATGGGTCTCGGCATGCGGCAGATCGAAACTGCCGCCGAGAACGTGGCAAAGCTTGTGGTGCAACGCCATGCCGACCGAGCCGAGACACATGCCGCACAACCAGGCGCCATAGAGCGCATCGGCGCGCGCACCGGCGTTGCGCGGCGCGCGCGCAATGATCGGCAACGAGCGCGCGAGCGCACGTATCGCTTCCAGCGCGAGCGCGCTGACGACCGGGTTTCGGTCGCGCGCATAGAGGGCCTCGACGGCGTGCGCGATGGCATTCATGCCGCTTGTACCTGAGAGAGCCGCCGGCAGATCGAGCGTCAGGTCGATATCGTATATGACCACTTCCGGCAGGACCTTTTCCGTCGTTCGGGTCTTCTTGATGCCGTCCTGCGTCTCGCCGATGATCGGCGTCATTTCCGATCCCGCATAGGTCGTCGGCAGGACGATCTGCGGCAGGTCCGTCCGCAGCGCGATTGCTTTGCCAAGGCCGGTGGTGGAGCCGCCTCCGACCGCGACGATGACATCGACGCCAAGGGATCGCGCCATCTCGGTGGCACGCTCGCTGACCGCAACCGGTGTATGCATGACCGCGCCGGAGAAGATGCCGGCGGCCACGTCTCCAAGGCACATCGCAAGCGCTTCGGCATGGCCGCGCTGCGCGTCGGTCGAAAGCAGCAGCGCGCGCCTTGCACCAAGCCGCGCCACCTCCTCGGGCAGGCGTTCCGACGTGCCGGAACCGAAGATCACGCGGGCAGGCCGGGCGGCGTAGACGAAGTCCTCGACGGCCATTTCAGCGGCCCTCCGGCGTCGGACAGGCATAGTCCACCTGATAGCGAGCGACGCGCACCCCCTCGAGCCGACCGCGGGCCGCAAGATGGGCCGGATGCGTGGCGTAGGAGGCCAGCGCCTCGTCGTTTTCGAACTCCGTGACCAGCACCATGTCGCAGGCATGGGAGGCACGGCTCTCGTCAATGCCGATCTCAAGGTGCATCAAGCCGGGAATCTGTCCGCGCAGGCCTTCGAATGCATGCTTGACCGCAGTAATGCCCGCTTGTCTTTCCGCCGGGGTATCTCCCGCCACGTTCCACATCACGATGTGGCGAACAGGCGCCCTGGGCGAGGCAGGCTCCGCCATGCGGCTTCTCCTTCAAAGCGTTGACCGGTCCAGCCCGGCATCGCCAACCCTGCCATTGCGGAATTACATGATAAATCACGTAATTTGGAAAACATTCTTGCTGGCCCCGCAATAATAGGCCGCACAGCCGGACAGACACTTGATTCAGGTCGGATTTATATGAATATTACCGTTATTGCGCCTATGTCGGGGAGAGACGATGGATCGCTTTCTCGAACTGGAAGTCTTCACACGCATTGCGGAGGAAACGAACCTCACGCGCGTTTCCGAGCTGATGGGACTGTCGGTGTCGGGTGTCAGCCGCTGCCTGACCGGCCTTGAAAATCGTCTCGCCGTACGCCTCGTCCAACGGACGACACGTCAATTGACCTTGACTGCGGAAGGCGAGCGCTTCGCCCACAGTGCACGTGAAATCCTGCACAGCCTCAGCGAGGCGGAAGCCAGCGTCAGCCTGGTTGCCGCGGAACCGCGCGGCACCCTGCGCATCGGCGCCTCCCTGTCCTTTTCACTCCTGCATGTGATACCGGTCATTCAGTCCTTCAAGCGGCAGCATCCGCTCGTCCGCGTTGATCTGCAGGCTTCCAACCGCTATCTCGACATCATCGAAAACGGCCTTGATCTTGCGGTCAGAACGCGGCGTGTCGAAACGGACAGCAGCGTCACGATCCGCAAACTCGCCGAAGTTCCACGCATTCTCACCGCATCGCCGGACTATCTTGCACGCTGCGGTACGCCTGCCGATCCCGCCGATCTCGAACATCATGCCATGCTCCTCTACACGCTATCCGACAACTGGGAGCATCTGGAGTTTACCCGGGGTGAGGTCATGCAACGCCTGCCGGTCGCGGGCGAGCTCATGTCCAATGACGGGCAGTTGCTGCGCAAGGCCGCGCTGGGCGGAATGGGTATCCTCGTACAGCCAGCCTATATCGTCAGCGAGGACGTGCTGGCGGGGCGGCTCGTGCCCGTCATGACCGAATGGCAACTGCCGCGGCTGACGATGAGCGTCGTGTTCCCCTCGCGCTCGCACCTGCCCGCCCGCACGCGCCTGTTCATCGACGCGCTCGTGCGCCACTTCCGCGAAAACGACCTGGAACGGAATTGGCGGGCTCTCTCGACCCATGCAGATCTCCAAGACCGTCTCACACCGCTTCCCCTTGAAAATTGAAAGGACTCCCATGCCGGCGACGCACGCCTATCTCGAACATGCCGCCTTTCATGTGCGCGCCATCGCCCCGCACATCGCTTTCTTTCGCGATGTCCTCGGCATGACGGTGACGCAGATCGACGGCACTCTCGAGGCTCCGAAACAGGCTTGGCTGCTTGGGGGCATACAGCTGATCGAGGCTCCTGACTTCGCCGGACCGGAGGGCCGTTTCGGCCATCTCGGCATCGTCTGTTCAGATGTCCCGGCCGCGATCGAAGCGGCCCTTGCCCATGGTGCGCGTGCCACCGCGAAGGGCGCCCATTGGCTTGAGCTGGCCGATGGGCTGCTGCTCGAATTCCTGCCCGAAAAGAAGGGTGCCGTCAGCATCGTGCGGGACCTCGATCCCCGCATCTGAGGGCGCGCCTAGCGCCTTTCCGCGGGCAGCAGGCGGCCGGAGACGCTGACCGCGGCGGCAGCGCACACCACCGCAATGCCTGCCAGCGTCACCTCGGCGGTGCCATGACGCCAGGCGCCCACTTCCGAGACGATCAGGAAGCACATATTGGCGTCGAGGCCGTAGGATGCCGTGCGAGGCCAGGCACGCAGGAAAGCGCCGGCGAGCAGGAAGCCTGCTGTGAGAAGGACAGCGGCCTGCCTCGCCTCAGCCCCCGCACTCTTCAGCAGGAAGAGATAGGCGATGGAGGCGCAAACGCCCAGCAGGACGGCCGGCACGAGCAACGATGCGATCGGCCGCGGATCCGGTGCGCTGGAAAGGATCATGGAATAGACGATCAGCGTCATTGCGCCGGCGAGAATGTCGAAGCGCGGGAAAGCGATCACAGCGGCGGCGGCGCAAACCGACATGGCGCAGCAATAGGCGAACCGCAGCAAGGCCTTGCGCGCCCGCCCCTCCATTACACGCATCGGCGCCTGTCCGACCCGGCGCGGGGTGAATGCGAAGGTGGCTGCCGTCACGCAAGCCACTCCGATCAGGGTGCAGAAAATGCGATCCACCGCCGCTGCGACAGGGTCGATCCCCGTCGCGGCGGAGAAACCGGAAAAGCCTGGAAGAAGCACGACGAAGAGCGTCACGCCGGCCATAAAGGCGCCGTAGCTCATGACCGTGCCGATCCAGTAGGCAAGAGCCGCAGCACATCCCACGCCGAGGGCAAGAACGAGCGCGGTCAAGACGTCGGGGAGCCCAAGCCGGACGACGGCAAGCGCAAGGGCGGCACCGGCCAGCGTGCCGATGATGCGCAGCACGGCGCGCAGAACCAGATCCTCGCGATAGGCCTGCTGCACCACCCAGACCGGCATCGCCGCCCAGTAGGGATTGGCCAGATCGAGCCACCGGGCGAGCGCCAAGGCAAGGGCCGCAGCCACAAACAGTTGCAGTGCGAGGAAGACGGTCTGGCGCACGACTGCATCCTCCTTCTGGCCGAACGGGACGGTCCCCGCTCAGGCGAAACGTTCGAGCCTGTAGGGTTTCGGGTCCACGATCGGGTCGCTGCCGGTGATGAGATCGGCGGCGAGCTGGCCGGCGGCCGGGGAGGTCCCGAAGCCATGGCCGGAGAAACCCGAGGCGACCGTGAAGCCCGGAATTTTCGCCACGGGAGCTATGACCGGTAGCGAATCCGGCGTGATGTCCATCATGCCTGCCCAGACCTCCTCGATCACCGCATTGGCGAACAGGGGCCACGCCGCCGTCAGATTGCGCATCGCCTCGGCATTGATTGCGGCATCGGGCGCGGGGTCCATGGTCCGGACGCGTTCGAAGGGCGAGATCGACGTCGCGCCCCACCGGCGCGGCATGGCGATATCCTTCAGGGAATCCCGGCCGAGGCTGATGCGCAGCAGGGAGCGCTGGCCGCGCAGCATATGCAGATAGCGCATGCCGATGAGAAAATGATCGAGGAGCAGCGGCGCCCCGAGCGCACCGCGCTGCGTGATCGTGTAGCCGCCGTCAAGGCGCTTGCGGAAGGAGAAATCCGGGCCGCCCACCGCGATCTCCGTCGGCCCATCCATCTGGGCCGTGCGGATGACCGACGAGATCAGCGGCAGCGTCGGGAGAAAGACACCGAGGTTTCCCAGGAACTTGCGCGACCAGAGACCACCGGCCAGAAGGACATGGTCGCACCGGATCGCGCCCTGTTCCGTCACGACGCCATCCACCCTTCCGGCAGAGAGCGAGAGTGTGCGGACAGCACAATTCTCGACGATGACCGCCCCCTTGCGGATCGCGGCATTCGCGATGCTGGAGGCTGCGAGCGTCGGCTCGGCGCGCCCGTCGGACGCGGTGTATATGCCGCCGGCCCATTCACCCTGCCCGCCGGGCACCAGCGCATCGATCTCCTTCGCGCTCAAGAGCCGGGAATCGAGCGATAGCTGGCTGACCGTTTCCATCCATTGTTCATGCATCGCCATTTCGGCTTCGGTGCGGGCGAGATACATGATGCCGGCCTGCCGGTAGCCGACATCCCTGCCGATCCGCTCCGGCATGGCCGACCACAGGCGATCCGCCGCGAGCGACATCGGCACATCGGGCGCCGAACGCCCCATCTTGCGCACCCAGCCGAGATTGCGGGAGGATTGCTCGGCCCCAGCCCGCCCCTTCTCCAAGACCACGACGGGAAGCCCGCGCTCTGCCAGCGTCAGCGCGGCGGTCAGCCCCACGATGCCTGCCCCGATCACCACCACGGTCGTGGATGCCGGAAGGACGGTGGAATTTTGGATGGGAAGCTGTGCGGGGGACATGGACGGGTTCCGTGAAGGGTTGGGCGTATGCGCTGCGATGCCGCCGCCGTTAAGGGGTCAGAGCGAGATGGTCAGCTTTTCGGTGTCGGCCGTCGAGGCACCGCGAAAGGCCGTGACCTCGATCTCGACCTTGTAGACGGTCGATCCGAGCGGCGGGCAAGTGACGGTGCTGGCGGGATCGATGCCCCGGAACATCTCGCCGACAATCGTCATGACGGCATGGGTATCGGCAGGATCCTGAATGAAAACGCGCGAGGCGACCACGTCGGCAAGGGTCGCGCCGACGGCGGCGAGAGCTCGCGCCATATTCGCGAAGACCTGCCGCGTCTGCTCGACCACGTCCTCCGGTATTTCCTTCGTCTCGGGATTGCGGCCGGCGGTATTGGACAAGAAGATCCAGTTGTCGACGGCGACGATACGCGAGTAGCTGCCATGGTCCTCGAACCTGGACCCCGTCTTGATCTTTACGATCTTGGTCATCTCAACTCCATCTATGGGATGCGGCACAGGCCGGGATGGCCTGCGCCCGGGAAGAATCAGCGCAGGACCGGCACGTCCCACAGGTTCAGCTTGACGCCGATGCCGCGCTCGATGGCATTGCGGTAGACGACGGTGCCCCAGGCCACGTCCTCGACCGGCATGCCGCCGACCGACATGATGATGATCTCATCGTCGTTCCGGCGGCCCGGTGCATCGCCTGCGACAATCTTGCCGATATCCTCGAGCTGATCGCGGCTCATCTTGCCCTCGGCGATCATGTCCATGAACTTCACGCCGATGATCGGCACATGCACATGCGCAGGCTTCGGCAATTCGTGGAACCAGGCGTCGTAGAGACCGGTATTATCAACCACCTTGCGCACATCCGGCAGCTCCATGCCCTCATCGATATTGCAGAGCGCGGGCATGGCGAGGAACGTGCCGGGGCTGACCCATTCGCGCTTGACCATCGGGTAGGTGGACGGGTCGCCCACCGCTCCGGAATTGCAATAGGTCACGAGGTCGCTGTCGCGGACCACGGCCTCGATACTGTCGACGATCTCCACCCTGGTCACTTGTGGATAGGTTTCCTTGAGCCAGGACAGGAAACTGTCGAGGCTCTTCTGGCCGCGACCCTTGACCTTCACCGTATCGATGTTCGGGCAGGCGGCGATGAAGGCGGCAAGCGTGGTCTTGGCCATGACGCCCGGGCCGAGCACGCCGACGACGCGGGAATCCCTGCGCGCCAGATGCCGCGCACCGACGCCGGGAATGGCGCCCGTGCGATAAGCCGACAGCAGGTTCGCCGACATGAAGGCGAGTGGCGCACCGGTATCGGCGTCATTCAGACAGAACATCAGGATCGAGCGCGGCAGCCCCTTCCCGCGGTTCTCGATATTGGAGCCGTACCATTTCATGCCGGCCGTGCGGAAACGGCCGCCGAGATAGGCGGGCATTGCCATGAAACGGCGGTCGGCGGTCGGCTTCGGCATGTCGGGAAAGGGAGAGTTTTCCGGAAAGCTGATCGCCGCGCCGTGCGAATCGCTGTTCGGGCCGGCCATGCGGTAGTCGCCGTGGTAAAGCAGGCCGAACATTTCCTCCATGGCATCGACGCAACCCGGCATGTCTGTGACGCCGGCGCGGATCATGTCCTGCTCGGACAGATAGACGAAGTCGATCTTTGTATTCTCGGTCATCGGGTTTCTTTCGTTTTGGCATGGGGGTGCCGTGCGCGGACCATGCTTGCCGCATCCGCACCGCATCAGGTCGAGCGAACCGCCGCCGAAGGACAGCGGTTCTGTTTTGTGTTTGTGGTCCCGTCTATTCCTCGAAGACCTTGCCGAGCGCCGCGTAGCGGGCCGGGTCGGACTTGCGGATGCGCATGGCGAAGGCGATGCCGCCAAGGCCCGTCAGCGCGACGATGAACGGGAAGGAATTCACGACGATGTTCGATGCCCCGGCGAGAAGCTCGAGATTGGAGATCACCAGGAACAGCGCTCCCACGAGACCGATGAAGGCAAGCGCCGGCGCGATTGCGGTCTGCCAGACGCCGTGACCACGCTTGTCGGACCGGAAGAACAGGATGATGGCGATACAGACG
Organism: Shinella sp. NM-101; assembly: GCF_021401195.1. Classification (NCBI taxonomy): domain Bacteria; kingdom Pseudomonadati; phylum Pseudomonadota; class Alphaproteobacteria; order Hyphomicrobiales; family Rhizobiaceae; genus Shinella; species Shinella sp. NM-101. Next base: position 240,210 of record NZ_JACBFT010000008.1, read on the forward strand.
ATGGCCTGGACGCTGAGGATGCCGATGACCGTGAGCGCCGACATGTAGGAGAAGACCACGGCGAAGGGATCCTGCCCGGCAAAGGCAAAAGCGGCAATCACCGTGGCGGCGATGGCGGATTGCAGCATGCCCGCGATGTAGGGCGAACCATGCCGGGTGTGAACGCTGCCGAGCGCGCGGAACGCCAGGCCTTCGCGGCCGAGCGCGAAGAAATAGCGGTTGAGCGTGTTGTGGAAGGACAGCACGCAGGCGAACAGGCTGGTGATGAGCAGGATGTTCATGGTGAGCGCCGACCAGCCGCCAAGCACATGCGTCGCCGCATCGAAGTAGAAGCTGTCGAGCGCACCGGCGGCGACCGACTGCACCTTGCCCGGTCCGTAGTGGAGCGTGATGGCCCATGTCGAGAAGGCGTAGAAGATCGCGATCAGCAGGACCGAGATATAGGTCGCCCTCGGGATCGTTTTCTCCGGCTCGCGTGCCTCCTCGCCGAAGATCGCGGTCGCCTCGAAGCCGATGAAGGAGCCGACGACGAAGACCAGCGAAACGCCAAGGCCCGTCGAGAACACCGTTTCCGGCGCAAAGGACGTGAAGCTCATGCCTTCCGGACCGCCGCCGGCAAGAACGATGCCGAGGTCGAGCAGCAGCAGGATGACGATTTCCGCCAGCATGCACACGCCGAGAATGGCGCCGGAAAACGAGATGTTGCGCTGGCCGGAGAAGTGCACCACGACCAGGAAGGCGAGAGACCAGAACCACCAGGGAAGATCGAGACCGAGACCGGCCGCGGCGCCTTGCGTGAACAGGCCGAGCAGGCCGTAGACCGCGATCTGCACCGAGCTGTAGGTCAGGAGCGCCATGAACGCCCCGCCGACGCCGGCCGGCTTGCTGATGCCGTGCGTGATGTAGGTATAGAACGCGCCGGCTCCTCCGATATGGCGGCTCATGGTCGTAAAGCCGACGGAGAAGATCAGATAGAGAAGGCCCGCGAGCACGAAGGCCCCCGGAACGCCGGCCCCGTTTCCGAAGGCGAAGGCCGGCGGCGTGGCACCGACGACGGCGGTGAGCGGCGCAGCCGCCGCCACGACGAAAAAGACGATATGGGATATGCCCACGGAATTACCGGCCAGGCGCGTTACCGGCGCCGGCATGCTCGCTTCGACAGTCATTTCGAACCCCTCACGGTTTCTTGCTTATTCGCAAAAGATAGGGGGCTATGCCGCGCAACCATATTGCCAAGCATGACAGACATTTGATAATTTGCGTCAATCATCACGTTAATAAGGAAGGATCGGTCATGACGAACGTCAACCGCCAGTCCCGGGCCGTTTCCTACATTCGTGTCTCCGCGCTCACGCCGCTGATCGAGCGCCTGCAAAAACGCCGCCCCGTCGCCGGTCTTCTGCTATCCCGGCACGGAATTGCCGCCACGGAACTGAACGACCCCTACGCGATCGTACCGCTGCACCGTTTCGTCGCCTTTCTCGAGGATGCGGCCGAAACCCTCGGCGAACCCTGTCTCGGCGGGAAGTTCGGCGCCGAGTTCAAACCGGCCGACATCGGCCCCATGGGCATGCTGTTCTCGCTTGCGCCGACGATCCGCGACGGCTTCGACCGGATTTCGCGCTACGTGAATTCCCTGCAGAACGCGACCATTTCCGGCCTCACGGAAGAAGGCGACCGCCTCGTCTGGAGTTATCGCATCGCCGACAAGACCATCTGGCCGCGACGTCAGGATGCCGAATATTCGGTGGTGGCGAGTTGCGAATTGGTGCGGTCCTGTTTCAATTCGCGTTGGAGGCCGGCCGAAGTGCATTTCGAGCACGATGTTCCCGAAAATGCCGGCGAACTGGCCAAGCTGATCCACGCCCCGATCCGTTTCTCCCAGTCAAGCAACCGCATCGTGATGGATCTCAATGAAGCCGAGAGGATCTATCGCAGCGAGGACAAGCAGCTTTCGATGATGCTGGAGCGCCATGTGGCCGACCTTATGGGGCAGACCGGAGGCGAAAGCAGCTTTGCCGCCCAAGTGAAGACGCTGATCGAGCTCTATATCGGCCGCCGCGCGATCACCGTCGGTTTCCTGGCCGACGAGCTCGGAATATCGTCACGCACCCTCCAGCGGCGTCTCGAAAAGGAAGGCCTGACGATCAGCGATCTCACGCGAACCCATCGCCAGGAACTGGCGGCAACAATGCTGTCGGCGGGCAATGCGAGGATGGCGGATGTGGCGCAGGCGCTCGGCTATGCCGACGGGGCAGCCTTCTGCCGCGCGTTCAAGGTGTGGAAAGGGCATGCGCCCAGCAAGCACACCGCGGCGATAACCAAGCAAGGACAGCAACGTCATGCCGTGATCTGGCGACGCTCGGTTCCAAGTGTTGCATCTGAAGCGTAAGCCCTGCAACATCCCGAACCGGCGACCGGTTCTCATCCCGCGAACGACGCTACAAGACCGGCCCAACGATGGCGAGGGCATTGTTCCACAAGCGCCGCCAAATGTTCCAGGCCTCGACCTCCTCCGGCAGAATCCGCCGGCATCGCGCGAGAAAAGTCTCCTGCAGCTTTTTCGTGAGCTCGAAGATACCGTTGCGTTTTCCCCGCCTCCGTTCAGATCCACGCGCGTAGAATAGGGTAGTGAGATTTCTGCGGAAGACGAAAGGATGCTGTTGCTGGAGACCGAGAAGGGGCGATTGCGCGCTGAAGGGCGTTTGACCGAGATTGATGATCATGCTCGTCATGGCTGCCTTCACGACGAGCGGCATCGGCCTAACCAGGCGTCAGGGCGCCATTCATCGTAAAGCGCGGCATTTCACCGGCCCGATCGTAGACGTGCCACTCGACGGAATTGGCACCGACGTGGAAGACGGCGGTGGCGAGTGTGTTTTCGTGGTCCGGGTCGTCGGGCTGGACGCGATAGATCGGCAGCGGCGCGACAGCCTTGTCCCAGAGCACGTCGAGCGGGTCCGGTGGATTCCCGACCATGAGCGTATCGCCGCGCTCCTGACGCGAACCGGACGAACCGGTGATCACCTGTCGCTCTCCAGCCATGTCCGGGTGAACCAGATGGTTGGCATGGCATTGCGGGCGGTCGATGGAAACGACCGAGCAATTCGTGTGGGTGAATTCGATGCCGAGCAGGCGCGGATCGCCCTTCCATGCGAGCGTCATGTGGAACGCGCCGGCGCGTTCGGCGGTCTTCAGCAGGTGAACGGCGTCATCAAGCGTGCGGCAATCGAAAAGAGCGCGGCCGAGGACCATTCGCGGCAGGCCGATGCCGACGCCGCGTGAGCGGATGTTGTTGACGGCCTGGACGAGGCCTGCCTCGGTCGCGGCGAAGGTGTGGCCCGGGATCGATGCCGGATAGATGAAGCTGGTGAAGGCGATGCCGCCTTCGGGGCGGACATGGGCGAGCGCGCAATGACCCCGGAAACCCGGATCGCCGTCCTCGTTGTGCGCCAGAACGGGCTCCGGTCCCGGAAGCTGCACCGTCGTGCAGCCATCCGGCGCGAAGGCCCAGACGTCGCCGCGGCAGTTCCAGAGGAAGACCTCGTCGAAGGGAAGAGCGAGGCCGGCGGCGAGGCCTTGTAGTTCCCCCCAATAGGCGGGAAAGCGCTCCTCGACCAGCCGACGCATGGCCGCGATGCGCAGATCGCCGCGGAAGGTCATGACGGAGGCCCAGGCATGGCCTTTGACGAGATGGGCATGGGCGATATCACGGCCGAAGCGGCCGAGCTGGAGGCCGATGTCGTGCGGCGTGCCGGCGATCTCGATGAATCCCAGCCTGCTATCAGTGGACATGCTGCAAGAACTCCCGCAGGCGTGGATTTTCCGGATTGGCCAGCAAGGCGGCGGGGTTGCCGTCGACCGAGATCTTGCCATCCTCCATGAAGATCAGCCGCGTGCCGACCTGTCGCGCGAAGGCCATTTCATGCGTGACGACGATCATCGTCATGCCTTCCTCGGCGAGCGCCTGCATGACGCGCAGCACCTCGTGGCGCAGTTCCGGGTCGAGCGCGGAGGTCGGCTCGTCGAACAGCATCAGCTTCGGCTTGACGGCGAGCGCCCTTGCGATCGCCACGCGCTGCTGCTGGCCGCCGGAAAGCTCCGAAGGGTAGTGGTGTCCGCGCTCGGCGAGCCCCACCTTGGCGAGCAGCGCCTTCGCCTGCTCCAGCGCCTCGGCCCGGCTCACACCGCGTACGCGGCGGGGCCCGAAGGCGACGTTTTCCAGCGCCGTCATCTGCGGGAACAGATTGAACTGCTGGAAGACCATGCCGGCCTCCTGGCGGATCATGCGCACCTGCGAGCGGCCGGCCTTGACGCTGATATCGTCGACGACGAGATCGCCGCCGTTGATCTCCTCCAGCGCGTTGATGCAGCGCAGAAGCGTGGACTTGCCCGAACCGGACGGGCCGATCAGCACGACGACCTCGCCCTTGTCGATATTGAGGTCCACCTCGCGCAGAACCACGACGGAGCCGAAGGTCTTGGTGACGTTGCGAAATTCCACGATGCTCATAGGATCCGCATCCTCTTTTCGGTGACGCGCAGGATCAGCGTCAGGGTTCCGGTCATCAGCAGGTAGAGGATCGCCACCGCGCTCCAGATTTCGACGGCGCGGAAATTGGCGGCCATGATCTCCTGGCCCTGGCGCGTGAGTTCGCCGACGCCGATGACGATGAACAGCGAGGTATCCTTGAGGCTGACGATGAACTGGTTGCCGAGCGGCGGGATCATGCGCCGGAAGGCGACCGGGCCGATGATATAGACCAGCACCTTCCACAGCGGCAGGCCGAGCGCCAGCCCCGCCTCCTTCAGACCCTTGTGGACGGAGAGGAACGAGCCGCGCACGATCTCGGCGATATAGGCGCCGGCATTGACGACGATCGCGGTGACGGCGGCGGTCATCGGGTTGACGCGGATATCGGCCAGCACCGGCAGCGCGAAATAGATGAACATCACCTGCACGACGATGGGCGTGCCGCGGATCAGCTCGATATAGAGGAAGGCGATGGCGTTGAGCACGGCATTGCCATAGGCGCGCATCAGGCCCGCGACAAAGCCGACGATCAGGCCGCCGACGAGGCCGGCGATGGTGATGAGGATGGTGAGGCGTGCGCCGCTCAAGAGCGCGGGCATGGCCTCGCCGATGACGGACCAGTCGAATTCCATGGTATCGCTCCCCGGCGTGAGGAGGACGCACCGGATGAACCGGCGCGCCCGGCTAAGGCGTCAGAGCTTCGGTTCGGTGCCGAACCACTTCTTGTAGATTTCGGTGTAGCGGCCGTCCTTCTTCATGTTGGCGAGCGCCGCGTTGACCTTGGAGACCAGCGCGCTGCCCTTGGGGAAGCCGATGCCGTATTGATGGGCCATCATCTGCTCTCCAACGGCCTTCACCTTGCCGCCGCCGGCAGTCTTCACGTAGTAGAGGACGTTCGGCGTGTCGTGCATGGCGGCATCGACGCGGCCGGTCTGGAGCTCCAGATAGGCGTTGTCGATGTTCGGGAACTGGCGCAGTTCCGTGTCCTTGAAGTGCTCCTTGGCATAGTCCGTCGCGGACGTGCCGGTCTTCGTGGCGAGAATCTTGTCCTTGAGGTCGTCAGCGCCCTTGATGGTGCTGTCGGCCGGAACCATCAGCAGGAAGCCGCTATCGTAATAGCCGTCGGAGAAATCGATGGCCTTCTTGCGCTCGTCCTTGATGGTGATGCCGGCGAGCGCCACATCGACCTGCTTGGTCTGGAGCGCCGGGATGATGCCGTTGAAGTCCATCGGCTGGAGTGTGTAGGTGACGCCGATCTCCTTGGCGATGGCATCCCACATGTCGATGTCGAAGCCGACATACTTCTCGCCTTCCTTGAACTCGAAGGGCACGAAGGCCGTATCGGTGGCGACCACCAGGTCTTCGGCGCTGGCAGCCGGTGCGAAGGCGATCGCGGTGGCGAAGGCGGCAAACAGAATTGAACGCAGTTTCATGGTAGTTCCCCTTTGCTTGGTTTATGCGTGTGGAAGAGCGCTCACGGCGGCATCGATCGCATCGCCCAGCCGCTCGACGATGCGGCCGATATCGCTGCGGTCGACGATGAAGGGCGGGGCGACGAGGACGTGGTCGCCGATCCGCCCGTCGATGGTGCCGCCCATCGGATAGATCATAAGGCCGCGCGCCATCGCTTCCTTCTTGATCAGGCCGTTGAGCTTGAATCTGGGATCGAAGGGCTGCTTGCTGGCCCGGTCGGCGACCAGCTCGACGCCGCGGAACAGGCCGCGGCCGCGGATGTCGCCGACGTGATGATGGTTGCCGAGACGGTCGGTGAGCTGGCGCTCCAGTTCGTCGCCCATGGCCACGACATTGGCGAGCAGGTTCTCTCGGCGGATAACCTGCTGTACCGCTAGGCCGGCGGCGGCAGCCATGGGGTGACCCATATAGGTGTGACCATGCTGGAAGAAGCCGGAGCCCTTTGCGAAGGCGTCGAAGATCCTGTCCGACAGCAGCACCGCGCCGACCGGCTGGTAGCCGCCGCCGAGGCCCTTGGCGATGGTCATCAAATCGGGCGCGACGCCGTCCTGTTCGCAGGCATGCAGCGTGCCGGTGCGGCCCATGCCGCACATGACCTCGTCGAGGATGAGCAGGACGCCGTAGCGGTCGCAAATGGCGCGGATGCGCTTGAGGTAATCGGCGACCGGCGGCACCGCGCCGGAGGTTGCGCCGACAACGGTCTCGGCAACGAAGGCGATGACCTGGTCCGCGCCGAGCTCGAGGATCTTGTCTTCCAGCTGCTGGGCGGCGCGGGCGGCGTAGGCCTCGTCGCTCTCGCCGGTCTCCTGGAGGCGATAGGCGTAGCAGGGATCGATATGATGGGTCTCGATGAGCAGCGGCTTGAACTGCGCGCGGCGCCACTCGTTGCCGCCCGCCGCCAGCGCCCCGAGCGTATTGCCATGATAGCTCTGCCGGCGTGCGATGATGTGGCGGCGCTGGGGCTCGCCCTTCTCCACGAAATATTGCCGCGCCATCTTGAGCGCTGCCTCGACGGCCTCGGACCCGCCGCTGATCAGATAGACGTGGCCGAGCCCTTCCGGCGCGCCCTCGACCAGGAGATCGGCGAGGTCCTCGGCGATCTGCGAGGTGAAGAAGCCGGTATGGGCATAGGCGAGACGGTCGAGTTGCTCGTGGAGAGCGGCGAGCACCGCCGGATGGGCATGGCCGAGGCAGGAGACGGCGGCGCCGCCGGACGCATCGATATAGGCCCTGCCCTCGGCGTCGAAGAGTTCGATGCCCCTGCCACCGACGGCGACCGGCATGCGGGAATGGATGGCGCGATGCAGAAGGTGGGTCACGGACGCTTCATCCTCGTCTTGAGATGGGTGTTGAGGGCGGCGGACTGGCGGTCGACGCTCGCGAGTGCGGCACTTGCGGTATCGCCCGCCTGCCCCGCGACCAGCGCGCCGAGCACTTCAGCCACGACGAAGGCCGGCGACATTGTGTGCAGGAAGGACGGGCTTCCCGTCGGCACCATGACTGTGCAGGCGGCAAGCTGGGCGAGCGGAGCGACGGGACTGTCGGTCACGGCGATCAGCGGCACGCCCGCCTCGCCGGCGAAATCGGCGATCTCGATCGTCTGGCGCGTATAGGGCTGCACGCTGACGGCGACCATCACGTCCGCGTCCGTCGCGCTGTTGAGCGCATCCGCACCGATGCCGCCGACGGCATCGAGCATGATCGAGTGCTTGCCCGCGAGCGACAGGATGTAATGCAGGTGCCAGGCCGGCGAATGGCTGGAGCGCAGGCCGAGGCAGTAGATGCGCCGCGCCGCGCTCAGCCGCTGCGCGGCGTCGACCAGCGTGTCGAGCGCGGCGGGCTGCGCGAGCTGGCCGACCTGCGCGGCGATGCCGCCCAGCATGTCGGCCGCCAGGGCATGGTCGCCCTTCAGCTTCTGGTTTTTCGCCTGCGCGCCGACCCGGCCGGCAAAGCCTGTCACCTCGCCGCGCATCGCGTCGGCATATTGCTGGCGGATATCCTCATAACCGGCAAGGCCGAGATGCTTGGCAAGGCGCGTCATGGTGGCGGGCTGGACGCCGGCCTGCCGCGCCTGCTCGCGCATGGACAGAAGCGCCACGTCGCGGGGCTGGTTCAGCACATAGCGCGCAGCCGCCTGGAGTTGCTCCGACATGGCGTCGAAGGCCTGGACAATCTGGTCTGCGAGCGGGCCGGTGTGCATAGGCATGGGGATATACCTTTCCATAAAGGATTGCAACATGTGTTTCATTGATGCTATTTAATGATCCATATGAATCATTATCGGGATCGGCGGATGACAGCCCTACATAGCCCGCATCAGGTTGCGATTGCAGTGGCACCGAACGGCGGGCGCCGGACGAAAGCCGACCACCCGGCCTTTCCTCTAACGCCGGCGGAACTCGCGAGAACCGCGGCGGAATGCCTCGAAGCGGGCGCCGCGATGATCCATGTCCACGTACGCCGCCCCGACAGCCGCCACCTCCTGGATGCCGACGCCTACCTCGAAACGATCGAGGCCATTCGTGCGGAAGTCGGCGAGCGGATGGTGATCCAGATCACCACGGAAGCCTTGGGGATCTACACCGCGGCCGAACAGATCGCCGTGCTCAAGGCCGTGCGCCCGGAGGCCGCCTCCCTGGCGCTGCGCGAGCTTGCGCCCGACGAAGCCGCCGAGCCTGCCTTCGCCGAAGCGCTCAACTGGATGAAGCGGGAACGCGTTGCCCCGCAGATCATTCTCTACGAGCCAGCCGAAGCCGTGCGGCTGGCCGCGATGATCCGGCGCGGCGTGGTGCCATGGCCGGATATCCCCGTGCTCTATGTGCTCGGCCGCTACACCGTCAGCCAGACCTCAGCGCCCGCCGATCTGCTGCCTTTTCTTGCCCCGGAAGCCCCGCGATTTGCCGATTGGAGCGTCTGCGCCTTCGGCAGGAACGAGGCGGCCTGCGTTACAGCTGCGGCTCTGCTCGGCGGGCATGTCCGCGTCGGGTTCGAGAACAATCTCCAGACGCCCGACGGCGCCCTCGCGCCCTCGAACGCCGCTCTGGTCGCATCCGCCGCCACGCCGCTTCGCCAGCTTGGATACCAGCTATGCGATGCAGCGGCGCTTCGGACCGGCTACCTCGGAGGGTGAGGGCAATACCGGATTGACCGCAGAGAAGCACGCCCCTCGCTGAGAGAGATGCTTGATGCGCGCTCAGGCAGGTTCGATCTGCAATGACAGGGCGCTGATACCCTGGCAATGGCTGTTGGTGATACTTCTGGCTCCTATTGTCGAAGGCGGTTTTTCTAACCGCCAATACATCGACCACTGCCCGATTTATCGTGCCGTCCTTAATGGATCCTTCGGACGCAACAATCGTTCGATCGGGATATCATCTCATTCATGGCTCGCCTGCGCCATGCCGTAACCAATATTTCAAGCGCACGATCAGTCATCAACGTGGTCGTGGCCGCCGATGCGCCCCGGTCGCCAATATCCTTCGGACGCGATCTGGCCGCGCTCAAAGCCGCGGGCGATGAGGTGGTGGCGCTGGGCTCGGACATTGCTCGTCTCGCCGACGACATAGGCCTGCCCCCGTCCCGGCGGGAAGGCGAGTTGCGCCAGGCGGTCCAGGATCGCGGTACCCGTTCCGGGCTTCGCCGCGCCGCGATGCAGCCATTCGACCGAAAGGTCCGCCTGTGTTTCGCACGGCAATTCGTCCTCCCCCCCGCCGACATCGAGAAGCGCGATCGCGCGGACACCGGTCGGAAGGGTTTCCAGCATGTGCAGGACGGCCGGCAGGCCGGTCTCGTCGGCGAGGAAGAGGTGCCAATCGGCCGCCGGATCGACCACGGTGCGCCCGCGCGGGCCGCGTGCTTTGATCGATGCGCCAGGACGCACGGTCCGCGCCCAACTCGGTGACGGCGTGTCGCCGTGAAGGACGAAATCGATGGAAAGTTCCGCCCTCTTCCTGTCCAGCGCGCGGATCGTGTAGTCGCGCCGCCCCGTTCCGCCCTCGGGCAGCGGCATCTGCAGGCAGAACGCCTGCCCCGGACGGTAGTCCATCTGCGCAAGGCCCGGCGCGGTCAGCACGACGCGGCGCATGCGGGGCGCGATGTCGGCCGCCGACAGAACCGTGAGATCCCATTCGGGAAGGTCGCGCTTCGGGCGGCGGGGTTCGTTCTCTGTGGTCATGATCAAAATCTCAGCCGAGGAATAGGGAATGGCTCATCAAGCCCTTATGGAAGCCGATGAGCGCGGTGACGTAGCGCTGCCGCTCCGCGCCGACATGGTGCAGGAAGCCGCCCTCCTCCTCCGTCAGCATGTCGGCATTGTCGGCGATGACCAGCGCGCCGGGCTTCAGCCTGTCCTCCAGCATCGAGAGCATCGGCAGGTATAGCTCCTTCGCGCCGTCGAGGAACAGGAGATCGATGGGCCCTTCGATATCGGAAAGCGTCTCGCGCGCATCACCGCCGCGGATCGTCGCCACGCCGGCAAGGCCGGCATCGGCGAGGTTGCGGCCGGCCTTCTCCACCTTCTCCGGATGGAACTCCGAGCCGGTCACGGTGCCGGCGTTGTCGCAAGCGGCGGCGGCGAGATAAATCGTCGATATGCCGAAGGAGCTGCCGAATTCTACGATGGTCCTGGCCCCGCTCGCGCGTGCCGCGCCGTAGAGGAAGCTGCCCTGACGGGGGCCGATGGAGAGATAGGATGTGCGGTGGATCTCCGAGGTGCGGAAGTCGCGGGCGGAGACCGGCGGCGCGCCGGCCTCGGCGGAGGCCATCCGTTCCTCCCGCTGGCGGCGCGCGGCCGCGTGCTCCCGCGCAAGCGTGGCGGCGACATCGGCGCGGTAAAGGGTGCATGTCATGGCGAACTCCTTCTATGTCGTCAGAACGACGGGACAGCCGCGAACGGGATGCTCGAGGATCCGGACGCTCTGGCGGTAAACGGTTTCAATGCGTTCCTGTTGCAGCACCTCCCAGGGCGGGCCGTTTCCGGCAATGCGCCCGTCGCTCAGCAGCACAATCCGGTCTGCGAAGGCGGCCGCCAGGTTGAGGTCGTGCAGCACGGCGACGACCGTCGCCCCTTCCCGCGCCATGGCCTTCGCCGCGGCCAGCACCCGCTCCTGGTGGCGCAGGTCGAGCGCCGCCGTCGGCTCGTCGAGGAGCACGATGGGCGTCGCCTGTGCGACGACGCGGGCAAAAGTGGTGCGGGCCTGCTCGCCGCCGGAAAGCGTCTGGGCGTTGCGGAAGGCCATGTGCTCGACTTCGGAGGTTCTCAGCGCCCCGAGCACCGCCGCCTCGTCCTCGTCGGGCGGCAGGTCGCGGAAGGCGCGGCCCATCGCCACCACTTCCTCCACCATATAACCGAAGCGGATGACCGAGCCCTGCGGGTAGACCGAGCGAATCTGCGCCAGTTCATGCACGCTGTAGCGGCCGATCTCCCGGCCCTTCAGCAGGATTTTCCCGGCGTCCGCCTTTCGATCGCCGGCGACGACCGACAGCAGCGTGGATTTTCCCGCCCCGTTCGGTCCGACGAGCGCGGTGAGCGTGCCTGGCGCGCAGGACATGGTGACCGCGTGGAGAAGGTCGCGGCCCTCGATGGAGACGGTGACGTCGCGAAGCTCGATCATGAGGCGGATATTCCGAAGCGGCGGCTGCGATAGATCATCCAGAGGAAGAACGGCCCGCCGAGCGAGCCCATGATGACGCCGATGGGGATTTCGGACGGCGGGTCGAGCGTGCGCGCCGCAAGGTCGGCCAGCATGACGAGGAGCGCGCCGCCGGCAGCCGAAAACGGGATCAGCAGCCGATGCGCCGGGCCGATCATCAGCCGGAATAGATGCGGGATGACGAGGCCGACGAAGCCGATGGTGCCGTTGAAGGAGACTGCGGCGGCAACCAGCAGCGCCGTGACGAAGATCAGCTTGCGGCGCAGGCGCTTCACGTCGACGCCGAGATGGCGCGCCTGCCGCTCGCCGAGCGCCAGCAGGTCGAGCTGCCGCGACCAGCGATAGAGCAGGACAATGCCGACGACGGTCGGCGGCGCGCTGATGCCGACCGTCACCCATTTGGCACTGGAGAGCGAGCCCATCGACCAGAAGGTGAGGCTCTGCAATTGCTCCGCCGTGGCGAGATAGGTCAGGTAGCCGGCAAAGGCGCCGCCGATGGCGTTGACGGCGATGCCGACCAGCAGCAGCTTGGAATTGTCGCCGCCGGTCTTGCCCGGCCGCGCGAGCGCATAGATGACGAAGGTCGTCGCCGTGCCGGCGAGGAAGGCGCCGACCGGCAGGGTCCAGAGCCCGAAGGTGGAGATCTGCAGCACGACGACGACGATGGCGCCGAGCGAGGCGCCGCTGGAGACGCCGATGATGCCGGGATCGGCGAGCGGATTGCCGAAAAGGCCCTGCATGGCCGCGCCGCAGGTCGCAAGGCTCGCCCCGATGATGACGGCGGTGAGCACCCGCGCGAGGCGCAGGTCCCACACCACGGTCTCGGCGAGGACCGCCTCCGGATCGGCGGCGCTTGCGGAGAAGCGCCCGGCGATGGCACGCAGCACGGCGTCCAGCGACAGCGACACGGCCCCGATCGCCACCGAGGCGAAGAAGGCGGCCACGAGGACCGCGCCGAGCACCGCGGCGATCGCCCCCGTATGCGACGGCGGGCGCTTGAGCTTGAGTGGCCCCGTCACGGGAACATCTCGTGCAGCGCCTGCGACAGGGCCTTCGTTGCGATGCCGCTGGAAGCCGCATCGGCGCGCACGTGCAGGTCGCGCATGACGACGAGGTTTTTTTCGCGGCCGGCGGGCGTCAGGCTGAGGCCGGGATAGGCGTCCCAGATACCCTCCAGGTTGCCGAAGGCGGGAAGCTCCTTCTCCGAGATCAGCACGACGTCGGGCTTCATCAGGATCATGCCTTCCGGTGTCACCGGCCGGTAGCGGTCGCGGCCGATCTCGGCGGCGGCGTTGAGCGCGCCGACGCGCAGGATCAGGTTGTGCACCGCCGTCTCCGCCCCGCCGGCGGTGAAGTTCGTACCGGCGCCCTGCTTGGAAATGTGGACGATCCGGAGCGGCCGGCCGTCGCGCAGCACCGGGCTCGCCTCAGCGTAATCCGCTTCGATGGCGGCGGTCAGCGCCTCGCCCCGCTCCGCCAGACCGAGATGGCCGGCGAGCCGGCGCACCTTCTCCACAGCCGGGATCGTCCGGTCGATGAGATCGGTCTCGACGCCCACGGCCGCAAGCCCGTCGAGAAGCCGCCGGTTGGTGACACTCGATCCGATCACCAGCTTCGGCCGAAGCGCCAGCACGCCCTCGACGCCCGCCCATTCGCGCACCTGGTGCCTCGTGCCCTCGATGCCCGGCAGTTCGATATCGGCGGGCCGCGCCAGGATGCGGTCGGCTGCGCCGAGCGCGACCGCGATCTCGACCAGATCCGCGCCGAGAAGCACGAGGCCGGGGTCGGCCTGCGCATGCGTACCGGTGGGTTCGGCCACACCGGCGAGCGCCGGATAAGGCGCAGCATTCGAAACGTCGATCGCCCCTGCCATAGCCGTCGTGATCATCGGTCCCGCCGCCATGAGGCTGGCGAAGCACAGAAGCATCGTTCTTATCATAGCCATCCCAATCCGCCGTCCGCTCAGAAAGTACCGCGCATGCCGACCCATAACCGCCGTCCGTCCTCGACATACTGGTAACCGGACGCCCTGCCGGGATCGTAATTGGTCTGGTCGGTGATGTTGTAGACGGCCGCGTTCAGCGCCATCGATTCGTTGATCTGCCAGGACAGCCCGGCATCGAAGGTCAGCAGATGGCCGACGCTTTTCTCCATCGGGTTGCTGCCCCCGCCCCAGTTGACGCCCTGATTGTCTTCGCTGCGGTAGCTTGCGCGCAGATAGGTGTTGAGGTTCTCGCGCGCCTGCCAGTCCAGCCGGGCCGTCGCCACATGGCGTGGCGTGGAGACGGGGGCAAGACCGTCGGCCTGGCCGAGCGGGAAACCGTAGATGCTGATGCCGGACGTATGCATCTTCGAGTTCGTATAGGTGTAGCTGCCGCTCAGCGTCAGTTCCTCGGTCATGGTCCAGCGCGCGGCCAGTTCCACACCCTGGATCACCGCCTTCGGGACGTTGAAGTAGACGCTCATCGGTCGCCCGTCCGGCCCGACCCAGCAGCCGCCGCTCGAAGGCTGTCCGGCCGGCGCGGAAAGGCAGCGCGAGCCCGTATTGGCGATCTTGTCGTTATAGTCCGTGTGGAAATAGGTGATGTTGGCCGAGAAGTTGTCGAGATTGTCGTAGTAGGCGCCGATCTCCTTGTTGAGGCTGGTTTCCGGCTGAAGATCCGGATTGCCCCAGGTCGTCGCGCCACCCCGCTGACCGTTCCCGATATAGGGAACGTACTGCTGCATGGTGGGTGCGACGAAGCCAGTGGCCACGCCTCCCTTGATCGCCCAGTTCTCCGTCGTCTGCCAGTTCGCGTAGAGCCGCGGGGAGACATGGCCGCCGAAGATCGAGTTGTCGTCGTAGCGCGCGCCGCCCGTCAGCGCGAAGCTGTCGGTCAGTTTCCATTCGTCCTCGACGAACAAAGCCCACTGGCCGACCTTCGCCACGAGTTGCCCCGTTGCGGGCGTCCCGTCCGGCAGGGGCGGCAGCTGGCCGTTCCGCATCCCGCCGATGTCGAGGGTCTGCCGGCGCCACTGGCCGCCGAAGCTGAGCATGTGGCTGTCGCCGAGCGGCGTCACATAGCTGCCGTCGATCGTGTGGTTGGTGACATCAGGCATCCAGCTATCGGCCGCGCCCGCGGTGAAGGCATCGCGGGAGCCATGGTCGTAGATATAGGAGAACTGCGAGGTACCCGGCCCCCAGCGCCCGGTATGGGCGAACGTATAGCTTTCCCTCAGATAGTCGCGGTAGACATCCGACGTGCCCGTGGCGCTCTCGCCAGGCGTCTCCCAGTATTGCTGCCGACTGCGGTGCGCCTCGAGCATGATGTCATGGTTCGGCGTCGGCGTGTACCAGAGGCGGGCGGTGCCGTTGAGATTGTCGGTCTTGTTGAAGCCGCCGCGAATGCTGTCCTCGCCGCGCCCGGTCTTGTATCCCCAGAGCTGGAGGCCAAGGGTATCCTGCACGATGGGGCCGGTCAGGTAGAAGTCGCCCTGCCCCGCATTGCCGGATCGCGAATGGCCCTGGATCGTCATGTCCGCTCCGACCGATCCCGACCAGCGATCCGCCACCTTCTTGGTGATGATGTTGATGACGCCGCCCATGGCGTCCGATCCATAGCGCGACGACATCGGGCCGCGCACGACCTCGATCCGTTCCACCGCGCCGATCGGCGGAATCCAGTTGTCCTCCACGGCGTTGCCGCCTTTGGGGTTCAGCTCTCGCGTGCTGTTCTGGCGCCGTCCGTCGACCATGATGAGCGTGCCCGCTGCAGGCATGCCGCGGATCGAGATATCGCCCTTGTCGCCGCCGATCATCGTCACGCCCTCGACATGGCGCACCGCGTCCATCAGCGACCTGTAGGGCCGGAGCTCCAGTTCCTCGGCGGGAATGACGGTGATGCTCGCCGGCGCTTCGATCACCGACTGGGAGAAGCCGCCGGCGGTGACGGTGATGGTGTCAAGCACGGTCGCGCTAGGATCGGACCCGCCCTCCTCCACGGCGACGGCGGAGTGGAGGATCGTCACCGTATTGGCGTTGGTGAAGCTGTATCGCAGGCCGGAGACAGAGAGAAGACGCGCCAGCGCCTGCTCCGCGCTCATCGTGCCTTGCACGGCCGGCGCCGTCGCGCCCGAGGCGACGGCAGTCTCATAGGCGATCTGCACACCGGTCTGCTCGGCGAGCGCACGCAGCGAACGGTTGAGGGACTGGGCCGGAATGTCGAAGCGGTGGGCGCGCGCGGTCTGCGCGGCGGCCTGCATCGGGTGCAGGACCATCGGTAGCGCACCGAGCCACAGCGCGGCACCCGTCATAAGCGTGGTGAGCAGCCGGCGATCTCCTCGGCGAAAACCCTTCTGTCGCGCATTCACGTCGTTCATAGAACCCTCTCTCTGCAAATGACCCATGCGGTCCCAGATCGAAGGGAGCAGTCGCTTCCACCTTGCCCCTTCACCCCATTGACGCGCGAAGGAAGGCTTTGCCTAAAGACGGAAAGTGAACTTTTTTACGAAGGTTTTCCGGCGATCAGGAAATGACGATCAGCACGCCCGGAACGCGACGCGTCGTGAACCCTTGCGTCTTCGCCAGTGCCTGAACGGCCCCGAACGCCTCGTCGGCGGAAAAAATGCCGCTCACCGGCACGGCTCTGTCGATGCCGGGGGCCATGACGATCCGCTCCGGCACATAGCGGCCGAGCTCGGCAACCGCGCCCGCAAAGGGACGTCCCTCGAAGATCACCCGGCCAGTGCGCCACGCGAGCTCCGCGTCCGTATCGACCTCCGTCACCGCGCTCGGACGGCTGTTGGCAGCGTAATGCGTCTGCTGCGCGGCTTCGACTTCGACGCGTTCCATCTGCCCCGGGCCGCCGGATACACGGACGAGGCCTTCCGTCACCGTGACGGTTGCCACGCCGTCCAGCACCTTGACCGCATAGGTCGTGCCGATCGCGTCGCTGTTGCCGCCGAGCGCGGAGACGCGGAACAGAGCCGACTTATCCGCGCGCACCCGGAATTCCACCTCCCCCTTGAAGAGCTCAACCAGCCGGAGTTGCGGGGTGAAATCAACCGCGATGGCGCTGTCGGTGTTGAGTATGGCCACGGAGCCGTCCGGCAGGGCGATCTCCGCCCGCTCACCGACAGAGGTCATGAAATCGGCATACCACCAATTGTGCAGGCGCGGCATGGCGACCGTCACGACCGCGGCTGTCGCCGCCGCGCCGCCACCGATCAGAAGCGCGCGCCTGCCGACAGCGCGCCGCCGTATTGACTGCGCGGCGCGGTAGGACGGCATAGCATCCGATTTTCCGTCGAGTGCCTGCAACTGCCGCCAGAACAGGCGCTCCCGTTCGAAAGCGCGGCTATGTTCCGGGGAACAGTCGCGCCAGGTCTTGAACCGCTGAAGATCCGTCTCGCTGACATGACCGGATGTGAGGCGCACGATCCAGTCGCGCGCATCCAGAGCAATCCGGTGATCCGTTTGTGAGCCGTTCTCTCGTTCGTCCATTCAGGCATTGCAATATAGGTTGGCGACATAGCGTCCGGATTCGGGCGCCTCTATCCTATAGACGCCCGACGGCATCCCTTGCCTAGATAGGCTTGCGAAAAAAGTTCAGCCGGCGAGATCATCACGCAGCACGGCCAACCGCTCAAGCGCGCGCCGGATATGGTAGTAGACCGCCTCGTCGCTGACGCCAAGCATCTCGGCTATCCGGCGATGCGGGATGCCCTCGATGCGGTTCATCAGGAAGATGCGCCGCGTCTTCTCCGGCAGCTCGTCGAGGGCGGCTCGCACCGCCTCCAGGCTTTCCCGCCCGATCAGGGCGCGCTCCGGCGTAACCGCGTTGTCACCGTCGCACAGGAGATCGGCGACCTCGCTGTCGATCCCGGCGCGTCGGCGCTCCTTACGCATATGGTCCGAAACGAGATTGTTGGCAACGCGGGTGATGTAGCCCACCGGATTGTCGATCACCTGTTCCGGCCGGGCATTCTCCAGCCTGATCCAGACGTCCTGCATGATATCCTCGGCCGTCGCACGGTTACCTGTCCGCGCCTGCGCCACGGCCTCCAGCCGCGGCCGGACCTTCGTAAAGGTCGCAATCAATTTTCCAATCTTCAATCTGCTCACGCCAGCCCACGACCGCAAAGACAACATACGACCCCGCGACGAAACTTAGGACGACCCAAAGCCCGCAGAAGTCGTTGCATTGGCAATAACATAGCAGCCACTACTATGGCCACAAAAACCTTCATAAAATTGTCATGTTTAATGGTTGATTTCATTGACGGCCGAAAAGCCGTGCAACTTACTCAATCTCCACTGGCGGTTCGACTTCCATCTTGTTTTTCCGCAATGCGTTGCCGTTTGAAAACAAGCAAGAATCCGGCCGCCCGCCGCCATCCTTGGCCGCACGCTCCTGACTGAGGAGAGGCCTGTTCCCGCTGACACATTCCATGCGATCGTGCTCTGCGAACGAGCACCCTCGTCATCTGACTTCCACGCCGCTGAAGGCATGTAGCCAAACTCCAACACTGGACAGCACGAGAGGTGCCGCCATCGGCGCGACGCGTTTATTCGCCAATGCCAGGAGGCCCGATATGACGAAGCCTACCCGATGACGAGTATGTTCGAACCATCCGGCGGCGTGAGGATGAAGTCAGCGCCAGCCACCACCGCTGTCGCTGTTGCGCCGGCGTGGCACGTCGTCGATGTTCGATATGTCACGCCGTCGTAACCGCGTGCTCCTACTTGCCGTCGATGTCGAAGTCGCCGCTGCACGTCCGCTTTCCCGTCGTGTAGGTTGCAGACCAAACAGACGGCTCAGGCCACATTTCGGTCGGCGCGATGATTGGACATGATGGCTCATCTGAAGTCGCAAACGGAAATTGGCGATGTAAGCCGGCCCGGACTGAGAATTAGCAAGCCTGGAGTTGGAGGGCTGCGGCCCTCAAGCAGGCCGGACTGGCCTTCGACCGGGCTCAGGCCGCGCTTGTGATGGATGCGGACAGGGAGCGGCTATCCGGATTTGCACAGGAGAATTCCGCGTCCGCTCAAACGTCACGGTCGCCGCTGCCACAACGTAGCGAGTGATAGAATTGTATCGATATGTCACTCCAAATGCGGGTAGCCGATCCTGTACGGTGGCGATGTCGAACAAGATGCGGCTGAACGGCCGGTCAACGATCTTTGGAAGTCGGCCCGGATCTTCCCTTGGTTTGCTGTTCAGACATCTCGGCCGAACGGCGTCTCTGTCTCGCCGGAACCCTTTCCCGCTGCCCGCCGCGCCCGGATGGCGGCCGCGATGAAAACGCGCGAAAGTCCGTGGTAGAGCGGTTCGCGCGAGAGGATGCGAGACGTCAAGTAGCCGAGCATCGAGACGGCCATGATGGGGATGACGGCCTCGTGATCGCCTGTCATTTCAAGGATGATGACGAAAGCGGTCATCGGCGCTTGCACGACGCCGGCAAAGTATCCCGCCATGCCGAGCACCGCCGAAAGGGCGATGCTGGTGCCGAGGAACGAGCCCAGCGTGCTGCCGAGCCCGGCGCCGACGGAGAGGGACGGCGCAAAGATGCCGCCCGGTATGCCCGACAGCATGGAGAGGAAGCCAGCAGCGAATTTCTCTAAGAAGAACAGCAGCGGCAGCGCTTCGCCCTGCACGGCGCTTTTGGCCTCTTCGTAACCAGTGCCGAAAGTCTTGCCGCCGGAAAGCACGCCGATGACGGCGATGGCAAGGCCGCAGCAGAGCGCCAGCAGCACCATGCGCTTCATGGGCTCGGGCTGCGCCCAGCGTCGGATGCGCTGGCCGAAATGCAACGCCATGCCGCTGAAGGCCGCACCAAGCGCCCCTCCCCCGATGCCGCAGGCAAGAACCAGCCCCCAGCCGCGCATGTCGAGGGGCGCGACGGATGTTGAGCCGAAATATTGGTAGCTGCCGGAAAGACCGAGCGCAGCAAGGCCCGAGATGATGACGGCGGCGAGAACGATCCCGTTGGTGCGGGCCTCGTATGTCCGGCCCATCTCCTCGATGGCGAAAACGATGCCGGCGAGGGGCGTGTTGAAGGCGGCGGCGATACCGGCCGCCGAACCCGCGAGGATCAGGCCGCGCGCCTGCGCCATGCCGCCGAAGCGGGCGACGGCGAGCATGATCGACGCGCCGACCTGAACGGTCGGGCCTTCACGGCCTATGGAGGCGCCGCAGAAGAGGCCGAGCACCGTCAGCAGGATTTTGCCGAAGGCGATGCGCAGCGACAACAGCCTGCCACGATCCTCGTCGTCCTTGAGATGCCGCGCGGCGATCGCCTGCGGAATGCCGCTGCCTTGCGCATTCGGGAAGAAGCGGATGGCGAGATAGGCCGAGAGAGCAAAACCCGCCGGCGTCAGAAGCAACGGCAGCAGAAAGCTCCACTCCGCCGCCGCCGCCAGGCGGTTGAATCCGTGCTGCGCCAGGTCGGCGAGCTTGGCGAAGCCGACGCTGATCACGCCGGTCGCCAGCGCGCCACACCAGAAGACGAGCCGCGGGCGCCATAGGGAGAAGGAGCCCCAGAAAACGCGGGAGCGGCGCAACAGTTTGGACTTGCGATAGAAGGCGGGCATCGGCTGGCTTCTGTTGGACATGCTGCGGCAAGGATTGTGCGACCGCGGACGCCGCCAATCTATCAACCCAGTTTCGCCGATCTCCTTAACCCATACGCCGCTTTGCGAAAACTTGACTTTATCCCGTTGGAATAATCCATTTTGAAGTAAGCTCTGGCCCACTGAGAGGACCAGGTGACCTTGCCCCCCAAGTTTTATCCAGTTTTGGGTTCGCTCCAGCGGTTTTGGGTTGCTGTATTCGGGGCGGTAGCGGCGGGTTGCGGTGCGGAGCCATTCCGGCTGCGCAGCACCGCATCACGTCGCGGCTTGCCCGGCTGGATGTGGCTTAAGGCGATGCCCTGTTTCTCTGCCCATTCCATCAGCTTGCCGCTGACGTATTCAGGCCCGTTGTCGACCCGTATTGCCATCGGCTTACCACGCCA
>NZ_JACBFT010000009.1:0-254957 GCF_021401195.1 Shinella sp. NM-101
TCTCCCACGGGCTTGCAAGCCCAAAGGTCATGCGGTCTCTCATCCGCCACCGCGACACGCACTACAGCGCCAAACGCGGGCCAAGGGAAGTTACAAAGGTCGCGGCAGCGGGATGAGGGGCCGTCCTCTCTCCCCTACCGCTCCATCTCCCCGTAGAACCCGCGCCAGTGTGCGATGGCGAAGCCGAGCACGATCAGCGCGCCGCCCTGGTGGGCGAGCGCCCAGGCGAGCGGGACCTGCCAGACCAGCGTGAGGATGCCGATCGTCGCCTGCAGACAGACGAGGCCGAACAGCAGCAGCGCGCGGCGCGCATGCGTCGTTTCCGGCGCGGCGCGCAGCGACGAGACGAGGTGGACCAGGGCGAGCGCGAAGAGCAGGTAGGCGCCGAGGCGGTGGACGAACTGCACGGTCTTCGGGTTTTCGAAGAGGTTGATCCACCACGGCTGCTGCACGAAGAGGCCGCCCGGCACCAGCGCGCCGTCCATCAAGGGCCATGTATTGTAGGTGAGGCCCGCATGGAGGCCGGCCACGAGCGCGCCGAGATAGATCTGGAAGATCGCCATGCAGGCGATGATGCCGGCCATCCGGCGCGCGCCGGCGGTCGGCGGCGCATCCTCGCTATGCGGCGAGAGCGCGCGCATGATCCACATCGTCAGCGCGAAGATGAGACAGGCGATGGTGAGGTGCGTCGCCAGCCGGTACTGGCTGACCGAGACGCGCTCGGCAAGGCCCGAGGACACCATCCACCAGCCGATGAAACCCTGGAACCCGCCGAGCGCCAGAAGGCCGGCGAGCGGCCAGCGCAGCCGCTTCTCGATGCGCCCGGTGAACCAGAAAAAGACGAGGGGCACGGCGAAGATGAAGCCGATGGAGCGCGCGATCAGCCGGTGCGCCCATTCCCACCAGAAGATCGACTTGAACGCGTCGACGGTCATGCCCTTGTTGATCTGCTCATATTGCGGGATGCGCTTGTAGAGCTCGAATTCCTCCTGCCATTCGGCGGCGGTGAGCGGGGGAATGACGCCGTGGATCGGCTTCCATTCGGTAATGGAAAGGCCCGAGCCGGTGAGCCGCGTCGCGCCGCCGACGAGCACCAGCACGAACAGCGTGAACAGCACGAGGGCCAGCCAGCGGCGCACCTGGCGGCGGTTGCGGTCGATCCTGTCCATGTCGTCGCTGCGGTAGGCGGCAGTGGTCGTGGCATTCATTCTGTCGGCTCCTGTCTCCCGGAGGGCGGCCAAGCCGCCTCCCGGGCATTTCCACGCGATTGCCGGCGCAAAACCGCGCGAGGCCCCATGCTGGAATTGTTCCAGCGTTGATTTGCCCGACCGGCCCGTGCAAAACAAGGCCCGAACCTTTGCGGCATGCCGTCGCGCCTCGCCGTTCCACGATTTGAAAGACCGTCAATGCCCCCTCGCCTCAGAAAACTGATCGGCACGATCCTGATCATCATCCTCGTGCTCGTCTATGCGCTGGTCGCCACGACCGTCGCCTCCGCCACGCTCGGGCAGTCGCCGTGGTATATTCATCTGCTCTATTTCGCGCTGACCGGCCTCCTGTGGATCCTGCCGGCCATGCTCATCATCAAGTGGATGGAAAAACCGGGCAAGCCGCGCGGCGAGTAACTGCGCCGCATCCTGCCCAGCCCGTCCGTTATCGAATCGCTAACCGCGTCCTCCGATTTGCCGCTATGCATGGCGGCGCCGGCCGGGTTTAAACCATTTCCGCAGACCTTGCGCGTATCGTCAGAACGCGGCGATGCAGCCGCTTGCCAAGGCAAGGGTCGAAGGCGATGCAATTGCAGATCAAGGCGTCCGGGCATGGGCTTGCGGAAGAGGTGGCACGTGGGCTGCCCCTGCCCCTCGCCCTTCGCCTGCACGACCGCATGGAGCCGCTGGAGGCGACCTGGCGCGCCCTCGAAAGGGAAAACGGCCTGTCCCTGCACCAGAGCTACGATTGGTGCCGGGCCTGGGTGGAAACGCATGGCTGTCCGCTGCTGGTCGTCGAGGGCCTTTGCGACGACCGCACGCAGTTCATCCTTCCGTTCGAAGTCGTCCGCCAGGGACCGTTGCGCACCGCGCGCTTCATCGCCACCGATTTCAGCAACATCAATACCGGCCTCTACACAGAGGCCTTCCGCGCCTCCTCCCTTTCCTCGCAGGAGTTCCACCGGGCCCTTGGGGACATACGCGCGGCGCTCGCAGGCGCCTGCGACATCCTGCTCTTCGAACGGGTGCCGCTCGACTGGCGGGGCCGGGAAAGCCCCTTCGCCGGCCTTCCCTCCGTCCTGAACCAGAACGCATCCTTCCAGCTCGAACTGTTCGAGAGCTTCGAGCGGACGCTGGAACAGATCAACGCCAAGCGCCGCCGCAAGCGTGCCCGCAGCTCCGAGCGCCGGCTGGCGGCGTTGGGCGGGCATGAGCATGTGGTGGCCGAGGCGGGAGCGGAAGCGCGCGCCCTGCTCGATCTGTTCTTTCACCAGAAGGCCGCCCGCTTCGAGGCCATGGGCCTGCCGGACGTCTTTCGCGACGAACGTACGCGCGACTTCTTCCGCCGGCTCGTCTCGACCCCCGCGGCGGACGGAAACTACCTGCTCCAGCTCCATGCCCTGCGTCTCAAGGGCGAGCATGACGGGCATATCGCTGCGATCACCGGCCTGTCGCGCAAGGGCGACCACGTGATCTGCCAGTTCGGCTCGATCGACGACAGCGTGGCGGCCGATGCCAGCCCCGGCGACTACCTGTTCCACATCGCCATCGAGAAACTGTGCGAGGAGGGTGTGCGCCTCTTCGATTTCGGCATCGGCGACCAGCTCTACAAGCGCTCCTGGTGCCCGATCGAGACGGCGCAGCACGACCTCTTCTGGCCGGTGACGCTCGCCGGGAGGGCCGCGGCGACCATGCATCGCGCCAAGGCGGCCACCAAGCGCCTCATCAAGCAGAACCCGCAGGTCTATTCCTTCGTGCAGCGCCTTCGCTTCGGCAAGGCGGAGGTAGCGAGCGCCGGCGGCGAGCCGGATTAGGCCGCCCGGCGTCCCGGATGGCCGGGCGGCTCGCTGCCTTCGCCCGTCATCAGCACGATCTCGTTGTAGCCGGCCTCGCCGAAGGCGCCGATCAGGTCGACGATCTCGTCCTCGCCGGCACCGGGAATCGACAGGACGATGTCGGTTTCCTGCCCGCGCGTCAGGCGCCGCACGCCTTCCACTTCCGCCGGGCCGCATTCGACGATGACGGTGTCATAGGCGTCGGACAGCGCGTCGATCACGATCGCCAGCCGGTCGATGCCGCGCATGGCGCGCTTGATGTTAGCATTGCCGCGCGGGATGATATGCGCGCCCGACAGGCGGTCGCCGTGAATGATGTCGCCGAAGGCCGCGTCGCCGACGAGAAGATCGGTGATGCCAGGCAGGTGGACCGACTGGGCCATCAGGCGCGTCGGGCAGGCCGAGCCCGTGAGGTCGATGATCAGCGTCTTGCGGTGCTCCTCCGCTATGCGGCGGGCGAGCATGACGGTGGCAGTCGAGCCCCGGTCGCCGGACGGCGAGACGGAGACCACCACGGAGATATTGTTCTCGATCAGGTGCCTGGCGACGGCGGCAATCGAAAAATCGTTGTCGTCCTCGGCGACGGCGGCTCCGTCGGGTGAGGTTTCGACGTCCTCGCCCTCCTCTTCGGGGCCGATGTCCGAAAGCAGCGACCTTGCCGGCGCGCCCATATCCCTGATGGTGCCGTATTCCGGGCGGGCCGCCGGACCCTTCGCGGCGAAGGGCTCGTTCTCCGGCGCCACGGGTTCCGCCAGTTCCTCCACATCCTCGTCGCGGCGGCGGGGCATGGCGGCAGCGGCGCCGACGGGCTTGAGGGCGCGCCCGCTGAAAAGCTCGGCCAGAAGGATGACGATGGCGCTCAGCGCAAAGCCCACGACACCGCCGACGACGGTGATCGGAACCACCTTCGGGAAGGAGACGTCCGTCGGCTCGACGGCGGCGGAAATGACGCGGGCATCGGCCGGCGTCGAGCTGCTGTCGGTGCGCGAGGTCGCCTCGCGGTAGCGCGCCAGATAGGTTTCGAGCAACTGGCGCTGGGCGGTCGCCTCGCGCTCCAGCGCTTTCAGGCCCACCTCGTCCTCGCCGGCGCGGGCGGTCTCGGCTTTCAGCGTGTTGAGCTGCTGCATGAGCTGGCTTTCGCGCAGCCGCGCCGTCTTCGCCTCGTTTTCGAGGCTCGAAAGGATCTTCTGCGTTTCCGCCTTGATCTGCGTCCGGATGCCGGCAAGCTGCGAGCGCAGCCCCTTCAGCCGCGGATGGCCTTCGAGGAGCGAGGTTGAAAGGTCGGAGATCTGGCCCTGGATCTGCGCCTCGCTCTCCTTCAGGCGCTGGATCATCTGCGAGCCGACGACCTCGGAGAGCGTATCCGGCGCCCCGCCGTTCTTCAGCACGGCACGCACGCTTTCGGCACGCGCCTCCGCGCTCGCCCGCTCGCCGCGCACGCGGGCGACTTCCGTCGAGATGTCGTTGAGCTGCCGCATCGCGAAGGTCGCGCTGTCGCCGGTCGGCGGGAGGTCGGATTGCGAACGGTATTCGGCGACCTTCTGCTCGGCCTCGCGCACCTTCTCGCGCAGGTTGGCGATTTCCGGCTCCAGCCAACGCGTCGCCTCGGAATTGGCGTCGAGCTTGGCCCCGCTCTGGAGCGAGAGATAGACCTTGGCCATCTCGTTCGGGATTGCCGCCGCTAGGCGCGGGTCCTTCGAGGTGAACTCGATGCCGATGACGCGCGAGCGCTCCACCTGGTAGACGACGAGCTTTCCCGCGAACTCCTTCAGCACGCGCTCTTCCGGCGGAAGGTCGAGCGGGTTCTTCTTCAGGCCGAGCAGCACGAGCAGGTCGGAAACGGCAGACGGCTTGGCCGTAGTGTCGAATTCCTCCAGCTCGTAGAGCTTCATGTCGCGGGCGACCTGCTTGATGAGGTCGGCCGACTGCAGGAGCTGGACCTGGCTGGCGATGCCCAGCTCGTCGAAGGCGGGCTGGTCGCGGCCCTGCGCCCGGTCCTGGCCGGTCGTGAAGGCCGGTTCGCGCGTTTCGATGAGCAGGCGCGCCTCGCCCTTGTATCTCGGCGTGACCAGGTTCGCACCGGCAAAGGCGATGCCCGCGCAGGCGACGGTCGCCAGAAGCACCCGCATGCGGTTGCGCCAGATCGAGCCGAACAGACCGCCAAGGTCTATATCGACATCCTGCTGGCTTTCGTGAACGCCCGACATATCCCACTCCAAGCACGACGATTTTCCGGCACGGTAAACAAACATGGTAACGCAAGGGTTAATCCCTGCCGGCCGCGGGCGCCTTTCCCCCCGCCCCTTTCGCGAAAAAATCGGCAGGGAACCCTCCGTGCAGGCCCTCGCCTTTACCAGCCATTAACCCTAACGGATCGATAACAACGGTGAGACTTCTGATTTGGGGATTGGAAACGCGAATGGGATTCGCAACCTTCAACAAGGGCATGCTGCTCGCAATGGCGCTCGTCGTGCCGGCCGTTTCGGCCTGCAGCGGCTATCGTCCCGCCCCCAAGGCCTTCCACGAGGCGACGATCCGGCCCTACAGCCTGGACAGCGGCGATCGCCTGCGCATTACCGTTTTCGAACAGACGGGCCTCAGCAATACCTATACCGTCGACCAGGCCGGCTATGTCGCCTTCCCGCTCATCGGCGCCGTGCCGGCGCGCGGCCAGACGATCCAGCAACTGGAGAGCGCCATCGCGGCAAAGCTGCGCCAGGGGTATCTGCGCGATCCCGACGTCTCCATCGAGGTCGACCGCTACCGCTCCATCTACATCATGGGCGAGGTCGGCCAGGCCGGGCAGTACAGCTATGTCGCCGGCATGACGATCCAGAACGCCATCGCCGTCGCCGGCGGCTTCTCGCCGCGCGCCAACCAGCGCGACGTCGACGTGACACGCAAGATCAACGGAAAGATCATCACCGGACGCGTCTCCATCTCTGACCCGATCCTGGCCGGCGACACCGTCTATGTCCGCGAACGACTGTTCTGAGCATCATGGCGGACGATGGGCCTTTGCGCATCATTCATTGTTTCCGGTCTCCCATCGGCGGTATCTTCCGCCATGTGCGGGATCTCGCCGAATTCCATGCACGGGCCGGCCATGAGGTCGGCATCATCTGCGACAGCCTCACGGGCGGGTCCTTCGAGGATTCGCTGTTCGACGAGATCCGTCCCTACCTTCCGCTCGGCCTCGTGCGCATGCCGATCAACCGTTCGATCAGTCCGCGCGACATCGGCGCCTTCAGGGAAAGTTATCGTGAAATAAAAGGTTTGCGGCCGGATGTGCTGCACGGGCACGGCGCCAAGGGTGGCGCCATCGCCCGGCTCATCGGCTCAGCCCTGCGGGTCAACAGGTATCGCGTAGCCCGCCTCTATTCGCCGCACGGCGGCAGCCTGCACTATACGAACCGCACCGCCGCGGGACTGGCCATCCTGACGGCCGAGCGGCTTCTCGAACCGCTCGGCGATGCGATCGCCTTCGTCTGCGACTACGAGCGGGAGGCCTATACGGCCCGCGTCGGCCGGCCGCGCGTGCGGGCCGAACGCATCTACAACGGCATCCACGACCGCGACTTCGATACCGTCTATCCCCGCGAGGACGCGGTGGATTTCCTCTATATCGGCATGCTGCGCGACCTCAAGGGACCCGACGTCTTCGTCGACGCCTTCGCGCGGACCGAGCGCCTCGTCGGCCGCCCGCTTTCGGCGCTGATGGTCGGCGACGGGCCGGACAAGGAGAAATACGAGCAGATGATGCTCCAGCTCGGCCTCGGCCGCCGCATCGCCATGCTGCCGTCGATGAAGGCGCGCGAGGCCTTCGCGCTCGCCCGCAACGTCGTCGTTCCGTCCCGCGCCGAGGCGATGCCCTATATCGTGCTCGAGGCGCTCGCCGCGCGAAAAGCCGTCATAGCCAGCCGCGTCGGCGGCATTCCCGAAGTGCTCGGCCGCGACAGCATCGCGCTCGCGGAACCGGGCGACGCGCAGTCGCTCGCCGGCGTCATGGCCCAGTCCGTCAGCGATCCCGCCTGGCTGCGCAAGGTCATGCCCGAGCCCGCCGCCTTCAAGGGAACCTTCTCGGCCTCCGTCATGTCCGGCTCGCTCCTTGCCCTCTATCGGGACATCCTCGCCCGCCAGCCGGGCGGGCGGCGGCTTGCGGAAGAGGTCGCGGCGGCCTGAGGCCGTAAACGTTTCTTAGGGGCTTCGTGCTATTTCCGGCGTAAAGCCCATAGGTGCGTGCCATGAACCATGTCGACAAGCCCGAATCCTTCGATCCGGACGCTCTGAGGCGCAAGGTCTCCGAAAGCCGGGCGGGCGGGGCCGATGAAACGGCCGCCGAGCTCAATCCGCTTGCCCGCCAGATCGCCCAGCAATTCCGCGACGACAGCTATTCGCCGGCCATGATCACCGGCCTGCTGCGCCTGTCGGAGTTCGCAGCGCTGGTGGCGATCGGTTACTGCATCCATGCGCTCTATGTCGGCATGGGCATGACCGCGCTCTATGTGAGCGTGCTCGTCGGCGGGGCGGCCATCGGCGTGCTGCTGATCCAGCTTGCCGATGCCTACCAGGTGCCGGCGCTGCGCTCGCCGCTGCGCATGACGCCGCGCATCCTCGCCGCCTGGGCCATCGCCTTCGCGGCAATGTCGCTCGTCCTCTTCTTCTTCAAGTCGGGCGACCACTATTCGCGCTTCTGGTTCGCCGCCTGGTTCGCGGCGGGTGCCGTCTATCTCGTCGTCGAGCGGCAGGTCATCGCCTATTCGATCCGCCGCTGGGCCCGCAACGGCACGATGGAGCGGCGCGCCGTCATCGTCGGCGGCGGCGAGCCGGCCAAGGAACTCATCCGCACGCTGGAGCATCAGCCGGAGAACGACATCCGCATCTGCGGCATCTTCGACGACCGCGACGAGCGCCGCTCGCCCTCGATCATCGCCGGCTATCCCAAGCTGGGCAATGTCGCCGAGCTCGTCGAGTTCGCCCGCCTCGCGCGCATCGACATGCTGATCATCTCGCTGCCGCTGTCGGCAGAAACGCGCATCCTGACGCTGCTCAAGAAGCTGTGGGTGTTGCCGGTGGACATTCGCCTTGCCGCCCATGCGAAGGGGCTGCGCTTCCGTCCGCGCAGCTATTCCCAGGTCGGCAGCCTGCCGATGCTCGACATCTTCGACAAGCCGATCGCCGACTGGGATAATGTCGCCAAGCGCATCTTCGACATCTTCTTCAGCGTCGTCGCACTCGTCCTTCTCTGGCCGGTGCTGATCGGCGCGGCGATCGCGGTGAAGCTCTCCTCCCCCGGCCCGATCATCTTCAAGCAGAAGCGCCACGGCTTCAACAACGAGATCATCGAGGTCTACAAGTTCCGCTCGATGTACACCCATCTGTCGGATCCGACCGCGCGCGCCGCCGTCACCAAGGGCGACCCGCGCGTCACCCGCGTCGGCCGTTTCCTGCGCAAGTCCTCCATCGACGAACTGCCGCAGCTCTTCAACGTGCTCAAGGGCGAGCTCTCGCTCGTCGGCCCGCGCCCGCATGCCATCGAGGCGCAGTCGCGCGACCGCAAGTATGTCGATGTCGTCGACGGCTACTTCGCCCGCCACCGCGTCAAGCCCGGCGTGACCGGCTGGGCGCAGATCAACGGCTGGCGCGGCGAGATCGACCATGACGACAAGATCCGCTTCCGCACGGAATTCGACCTCTACTATATCGAGAACTGGTCGCTCTGGCTGGACCTGAAGATCCTGTTCCTGACGCCGATCCGCCTGCTCAACACGGAAAACGCCTATTGAGCGACGCGGCCCTCCCCCACGCCACGCCCTTCCGGCCGCAGCTCGCGGCTGTCGGCATCGTCGGCTCCATGCTGGTGACGACGGGCGTCTTCCTGTCGGGCTTCGTCATCAGCGAGCCGGCGCCCTACGAGGTGTTCATGGCAGGCCTCATCGGCCTCTGGGCGGTGGTGGGCCTGCGCATCTCGCGCGGGATCGCGCCGCTCCTGGTGCTGCTCGTGCTCTTCAATGTCGGCGGCATGCTCTCGCTGACGGTGATGGACGACCTTTCCAGCGGCCCGATGTACATGGCCGTCTCGCTGTTCCTCGCCCTTTCCAGCGTCTTCTTCGCGGCCATCGTGGAGGCGCGGCCGGCGCGGCTGGAGCTCATCTTCCGCGCCTGGGTGGCGGGCGCGCTCATCACCTCGATCCTCGGCATCCTCGGTTATTTCCACGCCTTTCCCGGCGCAGAGGCCTTCACGCTCTACGACCGCGCCAAGGGCGCCTTCCAGGATCCCAACGTCTTCGGCCCCTTCCTCGTCGCGCCGTCGCTCTACCTGATGCACGGCCTGCTTTCCGGCCGCATCCTCGGCGCGCCGCTGAAGGTGGTCGGCGTCCTGATCCTGGCGCTCGGCCTCTTCCTCTCCTTCTCCCGCGCGGCCTGGGGGCTCTACCTCTTCGGCGTGGTGGCGCTGGTCTTCGTCATGCTGCTGAAGGAGCGCACCGGCGCCTTCCGGCTGAAGATCCTCATCCTCAGCCTTTCGGCCGCGGGCCTGATGATCCTCGCGCTGGTCGCCGCGCTGCAATTCGACAAGGTCGCGAACCTCTTCTCCAGCCGAACGCAGCTCGTGCAGGAATATGACGGCGGGCATCTCGGCCGCTTCGAGCGCCACCGCATCGGCTTCCTGATGGCCATGGAAAAGCCGCTCGGCATCGGCCCGATGATGTTCAGCAAGATGTTTCCGGAGGACGAGCACAACATCTACCTGAAATCGCTGACCACTTACGGCTGGCTGGGTTTCGCCACCTATCTGACGCTCATGGCATGGACGCTTTCGGCCGGCTTCAGGGTTCTGCTGCGCGACCGTCCGTGGCAACCCTTCCTGATGATCGCCTTCATCACCCTCCTCGGGCACAGCGCGATCGGCTTCGTCATCGACACCGATCACTGGCGTCACTTCTACCTGCTGCTCGGGGTGGTATGGGGATGCCTTGCGCTGGAACGGCGCCACAACCGGCGGATCGCATCGGGCACCACCCTTGCCTGATCGCTTTAGCGGCCATGCGAAAAGCCGCCTCTCCTTGCGGAAAGACGGCTTTTGGAAAAAGCTCCGGGACGGCTCTATCGTCTGATCGCCCGCGCCAGCGCTATGAGGATGCAGGCGCCGATGAAGCCGGCGACGAGATAGCCGAGCCAGCCACCGAGCGAGACGCCGATCAGGCCCAGGAGGATATTGGCGACGGCCGCGCCGACGATGCCGAGCACGATGTTCATCAGCATGCCCATGTTGCTCTTCATGAACATTTCGGCGAGCCAGCCGGCGACACCGCCGATGATGATGGCCGCGATCCAGCCGATACCTGCGTCTTCCATGCGAAATCTCCTCAAGCTCCAGATAACGCCGGCGCAGCAGCCGGCGCACACTAACGCGCAAGGAAACGTAAAGTTCCACGGGAAGATGTGCTGCTGTCAGCGAGGAGGGAGAGATTGGTCGGAATGGCGGGATTCGAACCCACGACCCCTTGACCCCCAGTCAAGTGCGCTACCGGGCTGCGCTACATTCCGGACCGCGCAAACCTCTATATTCTCGGGGATTTGGACGCAAGCCCAAAAAACGGCGTGGACGACAAATCGGGACATTTTCGTCTCGCGGGCCTCGCCGGCGAGGAGCGTTTGCATCGCAAGCGGAGGCTGCGGGCCTGTCCCGCCAGCCAAGGCCGGGGCGCTTCACTCCCGGACTGCCCGAACCGCCGCGCTTTCGCCCCCGCGGCCGAATTCTTTTGGCAACCGTACCGGAATCGCCGAATCAGACCTTCCCGGGCATTAGACGAAAGTCGTAGAGTGTCATGGCTCGCTTGTCATTTGCGAGCACTCCCCCGCGTCACGGAGCCAAGCGTGACGCCTGTTTTGCCCCGCCACAGTGCGGGGCTTTTTCTTTTCGGATCAGCGAACCTGGTCGAGCAGGCGCTTGCATTCCAGGAGATCGTAGAGCGCCTCCTGCAGGAGGGCGCGGTCTTCCTTGCCGACGCTCGTCTTGCCGATGGAGATTTCCGGCGGCTCGTCGCCGCCGCCGCCGAAGGAGAAGAAGCGGCGGCTGGCGGGCGCCTTGGCGCGGCCGACGATCTGGTCCTCGTCGCTGCCTGCCTTCGGCGGGGGCGGCTCCTCGTGGCTGGCGGCCGCCAGCGCCTCGACGGTCGCAAGATCGCCGCTGGCAATGGCGGCGACGAACTTGTTGCCGTTGACCTTGAGCAGCTTCTGCACGCCCTTGATCGTATAGCCGTGGTCGTAGAGCAGATGGCGGATGCCCTTGAGGAGATCGACGTCCTCGGGGCGATAGTAGCGCCGGCCGCCGCCGCGCTTCATCGGCTTGATCTGGGTGAAGCGCGTTTCCCAGAAACGCAGCACATGCTGGGGCAGGTCGAGGTCGTCGGCGACCTCGCTGATGGTGCGGAAAGCGTCCGGACTCTTGTCCATTCTACCCTCGATGAAAGCTCACGGCAGCAGCACGATGCCTGTGCAGCCGAATCGTATTCATTTCAGCGGGTTGCCGGGCGATATTCAAGTTTCAAATCGCTGGTGTCCGACAATAAGCGGTAAAACCGGTCAGGATGCGGGCGAAGCCGGCTTCAGCTTCGCCTTGCGCGCGAGATGCGCCTTCAGCACCCGCTGCTTGAGCACGTTCGAGGCCTTGAAGGTCATCACGCGGCGCGGCGAGATCGGCACTTCCTCCCCGGTCTTCGGGTTGCGGCCGATGCGCTCGTTCTTGTCGCGCACCTGGAAGGTCGCGAAGGAGGAGAGCTTCACGCTCTCTCCCCGCACGATGGCGTTGCAGATCTCGTCGATCACGGTTTCGACGAGCTCCGCGGATTCGGTTCGGGAAAGCCCGACCTTCCGGAAAACCGATTCGGCCAAATCTGCGCGTGTCACCGTCTTGCCGCTCATCGTTCCTCACCGATTTCCTATTGAAAGCGCATGGTTAAGTCGCGGAAGAGTATTGTCCTTGCCCCCTCGGGTCAAGCGGCCCCGCAGTCCGGCGCTCCGTTACCAGCGCAGCAGCACCGCGCCCCAGGTGAAACCGCCGCCCATGGCCTCCAGAAGCACGAGGTCACCCTGCTTGATGCGTCCGTCGCTGGCCGCCGCGGCGAGCGCCAGCGGGATCGAGGCCGCCGAGGTGTTGCCGTGCAGATCCACTGTCACGACGACCTTTTCCAGCGGGATGCCGAGCTTCCTGGCCGAGCCGTCGATGATGCGCTTGTTGGCCTGGTGCGGCACCAGCCAGTCGACGTCGTCGGCCGTGAAGCCGGTGGCGTCGAAGGCCGAGACGATCACGTCGGTGATCATGCCGACCGCGTGCTTGAAGACCTCGCGGCCCTCCATGCGCAGATGGCCGACCGTGCCGGTGGTGGATGGGCCGCCGTCGACATAGAGCTTGTCGCGATGGGCACCGTCGGAGCGAAGCTGCGCCGACAGGACGCCGCGGTCCGCATTGGTCCCTGCCCCGTCCTGCGCCTCCAGCACGATGGCGCCGGCACCGTCGCCGAAGAGCACGCAGGTCGTTCGGTCGGTCCAGTCGAGGATGCGCGAGAAGGTCTCGGCGCCGATGACGAGGACGCGCCTTGCAAGGCCGCCGCGGATATAGGCATCCGCCGTCGTCACCGCATAGACGAAGCCCGAACAGACCGCCTGCACGTCGAAGGCGAAGCCGTGATGCATGCCGAGGCGGTTCTGGATGTTCACGGCGGTGGCCGGGAAGGTGTTGTCGGGCGTCGAGGTCGCGACGATGATGACGTCGATGTCGGCGGCGGTGAGGCCCGCATTTTCCAGCGCGGCACGGGCAGCCCCCTCGCCGAGCGAGGCGGTCGTCTCGCCCTCGCCGGCGATGTAGCGCTGGCGGATGCCGGTGCGCTGCACGATCCAATCGTCGGACGTGTCGACCATGCTTTCCAGCTCGGCATTGGTGAGCACCCGTTTGGGAAGCGCCGTCCCGAAGCCCCGGACCACTGAACGAATCATTCTATACCTCGTCGCCCACGCTCTGGACGCCCTCGACAGGCCGGCCTGCGTGATACTTCTGCAAATCTCTTTCGATCTTGTCCCTGAGGCCGTTGCGGACCATGTCGTAGCCGACATCCACCGCCGC
The DNA here is from genome assembly GCF_021401195.1 of Shinella sp. NM-101. NCBI lineage: Bacteria > Pseudomonadati > Pseudomonadota > Alphaproteobacteria > Hyphomicrobiales > Rhizobiaceae > Shinella > Shinella sp. NM-101. The sequence goes on from NZ_JACBFT010000009.1 coordinate 13,167, forward strand.
GGCGAAGCCCTCGGCATCCGTGCCGCCATGGCTCTTGATGACGATGCCGTTGAGGCCGAGGAACACGCCGCCATTGACCTTGCGCGGGTCCATCTTCTCGCGCACGCGGTCGAAGGCGCTCTTGGCGAGGATATAGCCGAGCTTGGCGAGCCATGTGCGCGACATGGCGGCGCGCAGGTACTCGGCGATCTGGCGCGCCGTACCTTCCGCCGCCTTCAGGGCGATATTGCCGGCAAAACCTTCCGTGACCACCACGTCCACCGTGCCGCGACCGATATCGTCGCCTTCCACGAAGCCGTAATATTCAATCGTGTCGAAATTGGCCTCGCGGATGAGCTGGCCGGCGGCCTTGACCTCCTCCTGGCCCTTGATCTCCTCGACGCCGACATTGAGCAGGCCCACCGTCGGCCTGTCGATCTCGAAGAGGGCGCGCGCCATGGCGCCGCCCATCAGCGCGAAGTCGAAGAGCTGACCGGCATCCGCGCCGATCGTCGCGCCGATGTCGAGCACGATGCTCTCGCCTTTCAGCGTCGGCCAGATGCCGGCGATGGCGGGGCGCTCGATATTGGACATCATGCGCAGGCAGAACTTCGACATGGCCATCAGCGCGCCGGTATTGCCGGCGGAAACCGCGACATCGGCCTCGCCCTTGGCCACCGCGTCGATCGCCTGCCACATGGAGGACTTGCCGCGGCCGCGGCGCAGCGCCTGGCTCGGCTTCTCGTCCATGGCGACGGAGACGTCGCAATGGTGGAAGGTGCTGGCAGCCTTCAGTTTGGGATATTGCGCCAGCAGCGGATCGCATTCGGCGGCATTGCCATAGAGGACGAAGCGGATTTCGGGATGACGATCGAGAGCCTTGGCTACGCCGGGAATGGCGACCTTCGGACCGAAATCGCCACCCATGACATCGACGGAAATTCTGACCACGCGAGTCTTGCCTTAGTTCCTGGCCTTGGTTGCTGGCCTTGATTCTTGTTTCCACGGGCGAAGGGGCCTCCGCGGCGGAATTCGGCCAAAATACCGCTTTTCGCCGGGGGCACAACTGAATTATCGGACGCTCAATAAGCCGTTCAGTCTTTTTTCCAGTCCTTCAGAACGGCGAAGGGCGAGGGTTTGCGATCGTCCTGGTCGGTGCTTTCGATGTGGCCGGAGAAGTCGACGTCGGCCTTGCGCGGATAGGGATCGATGGCGAGCGCCACATGTTCGGCGGCCACCACGCCGGCATCGATGGTGTCGCCGGTGAAAACCTCCGGCGCATCGGGGCCATCGGGATCGAGCAGCATCTCGCCGGTTTCGGTGGAGACCGGAAGCCGTGCCAGCTTGGAGCCTTCCGGCACGAAGACGACCTCGACCGGCTCGTCGATATGGGACTCGACCGGATCGAGCGTCACCACGCAGGCCTGCACGATGTCCGCCGTCACCCGCCCCTTGAGGCGCACGCCGTCTCGCTTCCAGCGCAGGATCTGGAAGGTCGCCGAGAGCGCCTTCACCTCCAGCACCGACCACAGCGCGGCAAGTCCCGCCCGCTCGCCGGGGTCGGCGCTGATCGTCACCTCGACCGGATTGGCCGAGATATGGCCCACCTTGACCGGATAGGAAAATGGCGTGTCGTCGTCTTTTCTCATCGCACGTCCCTCGCCGCCCAGGCGGCGTCTTCTTCGGTGCCGGGCTCGATCACGTCGAGCATGCCGGCCCGGATCACATCTTCACCGGCCTCCCCCATCGCCTTCTCGGCGGCAAAGAGATAGAAGGCCAGCCCCTCCATCGAGGGGGTCTCAAGGCCCGCCGCCGGATGGATGTTGCGGCGGAGCGCTTCGGCAAGCGCGGCGCGGTCGCCGGCATCGAGCGCGGCGGCATAGGATTCCAGCCGGCCGTAGAACATGCCGGCGAATTTCTTCATGCGCTTGGGCACGCCGACATCGCCGACGCCGAGCTCGCGAATCGAGTGGTCGACATCCTCGAAGAAGGCGTCGACGATCTCCTGGGCGATCTCCTGGCCCGACGTGGCGCTTGCGCGCGTGCGCCGGAAGTAGAGGATCAGCACCGCCGAGAGCATCTCGAAGCGGCCCATGACGTTATCGGGAACACCAAGGCTCTCATAGAGATAGGGATGGCGCGCGGCCTTCGTCAGGGTCGCGTACTGCTTTTCGACGATGCGCCGGTTGCCGTTTTTTTTGCCGAACAGGCCGAAAATCATCATAAAGCCCAGTTTTGCCTGATTCAAACCATGGTGCCGTCGCAAGTCATGTTGCATGACGGTCGAAGCTGGTTTACCGAAGCAGGCATGAATTGCAATGGCTGCGCGGCCATCATAGTCCCGGGGATGTTGTGAAGAGAGATTCTGCGAATATGAAGCTGTTGCGTAACGCCGCCGTTGCCGTCACCCTCTCCGCTTCCGTGCTCGCGGCCTGCCAGGGCCCCAGCGAGGTTCTCTATCAGGGTTACGTCGTCGACCAGGAGACGCTGGCCCTGGCGCCGGTCGGCTCGTCGCGCGAGCAGGTCCTGCTGTCGCTCGGCACGCCGTCCTCGACCGCGACCTTCGACAACGAGGTCTTCTACTACATCTCGCAGAAGCGCAAGCGCGCGGCCGCCTTCATGAAGCCGAAGGTCGTCGAGCAGAGCGTCCTTGCCGTCTATTTCGACAAGGACGGCAATGTCGAGCGCCTCGCCCACTACACGCTGCAGGACGGCAAGGTCTTCGACATGATCGCCCGCGTCACGCCGACGGGCGGCGCCGAAACGACCTTCCTCGGCCAGTTGCTGCGCGGCGGCGCGAGCCCCGGCAACCTCATGAAGAACCTGATGAGCAACAACTGACGGTTCGCACATCCTTCCATAAAGAAACCGCGGGGATCGCTCCCCGCGGTTTTTGTTTGGGCAGTGCCTCGATCAGGCGAGAACGGCGAGCAGCAGCAAGGCCACGATATTGGTGATCTTGATCGCCGGGTTCACCGCAGGGCCGGCCGTGTCCTTGTAGGGATCGCCGACGGTGTCGCCGGTGACGGAGGCCTTGTGGGCTTCCGAGCCCTTGAGGTGACGCGTGCCGTCCTTGTCGACGAAGCCGTCCTCGAAGCTCTTCTTGGCATTGTCCCACGCGCCGCCGCCCGATGTCATGGAAATCGCCACGAACAGGCCGTTGACGATGACGCCGAGCAGCGAGGCGCCGAGCGCCGCGAAGGCCGAGGCCTTCGAGCCGGAAATGAGCAGCACGCCGAAATAGACGACGAGCGGCGCCAGCACCGGCAGGAGCGACGGCACGATCATCTCGCGGATCGCCGCCTTGGTCAGCATGTCGACGGCGCGGCCGTAGTCCGGCCGCTCGGTGCCCGCCATGATGCCCGGCTTCTCGCGGAACTGCCGGCGCACCTCTTCCACGATCGACCCCGCCGCCCGGCCGACGGCGGTCATCGCGATGCCGCCGAAGAGATAGGGAATGAGGCCGCCGAAGATGAGGCCGGCCACCACATAGGGGTTGGAGAGATCAAAGGAGATCGTGCCGATATCCGCGAAATACGGATATTTGTCGCCGTTCGCCGCGAAATAGGCGAGGTCGTTCGAATAGGCGGCGAAGAGCACCAGCGCGCCGAGGCCGGCCGAACCGATCGCATAGCCCTTGGTGACGGCCTTGGTCGTGTTGCCGACGGCATCGAGCGCGTCGGTGGACTTGCGCACCTCCGGATCGAGGCCCGACATCTCGGCGATGCCGCCCGCATTGTCGGTGACGGGGCCGAAGGCATCGAGCGCCACGATCATGCCGGCGATGCCGAGCATGCCGGTGACGGCGATGCCGGTGCCGAAGAGGCCGGCGAGCTGGTAGGTGGCGATGATGCCGCCGACGATGACGATCGCCGGCAGCGCCGTCGATTCCAGCGAGACGGCGAGGCCCTGGATGACGTTCGTGCCGTGGCCTGTCACCGACGCCTGCGCGATGGAATTCACCGGCCGCTTGTTGGTGCCCGTGTAGTACTCGGTGATGACGACGATGAGGGCCGTCACCACGAGGCCGAGAAGGCCGCAGATGAAGAGGTTCGTGCCGGTGATCTCCTTGCCGGCGACGGTGCCGATGCTGCCCCAGCCGATGGTGAGCGACGTCGCGGCCGCAAGGCCGAGGATCGACAGCACGCCCGTGACGATGAGGCCCTTGTAGAGGGCGCCCATGATCGAGCCGTTGGAGCCGAGCTTGACGAAGAACGAACCGACGATCGAGGTGATGATGCAGGCGCCGCAGATGGCGAGCGGATAGATCATCGCGCTGGCGAGAACCGGCGTGCCGGCGAAGAAGATCGCCGCCAGGACCATGGTGGCGACGACGGTCACCGCATAGGTCTCGAAGAGGTCGGCGGCCATGCCGGCGCAGTCGCCCACGTTGTCGCCCACATTGTCGGCGATGGTCGCGGGATTGCGCGGGTCGTCCTCGGGAATGCCGGCCTCGACCTTGCCGACAAGGTCGCCGCCGACATCCGCACCCTTGGTGAAGATGCCGCCGCCGAGACGGGCGAAGATAGAGATCAGCGAGGCGCCGAAGCCGAGCGCGACAAGCGCGTCGATGACCTCGCGCGATGCCGGTTCCTGGCCGAGAACGCCAGTCAGGATCCAGTAGTAGATGGAGACGCCGAGAAGCGCGAGGCCGGCCACCAGCATGCCGGTGATGGCTCCCGACTTGAAGGCGATGTCCAGGCCGGAGGACAGGCTGACGGACGCGGCCTGCGCCGTGCGCACATTGGCTCGGACGGACACATGCATGCCGATGAAGCCGGCGACGCCCGACAGGACGGCGCCGATCAGGAACCCGATGGCAGCCGTTGCGGAAAGCAGAAGCCAGGTGCCGATGAAGACGACGACCCCGACGATGGCAATGGTCTTGTACTGCCGGGTGAGGTAGGCCTGCGCCCCTTCCCGGATATAGCCTGCAATTTCCTGCATGCGGGCATTCCCCTGATCGGCGGCAAGCACCGACCGCGTCGCCCAGATGGCATAGACCACCGAGAGCAACCCGCATGCGATAACGCCCAACAATATGGTCATTTCGCTCTGTCCTCCTTGAAGGCCGCCGGGTCCTCTCCCCGCAGCCGGAACGCGCCCGTCCCCGTTTGCCTCCTCACAAGCCGGGAGCCGGCGCGCGGCCAGATTGCGATTGCGAATCGGTTGCGTCAAGCCGCTGCAACGCGGTAAGCGGTGCGGCGTGCTGGATTTTTCGACGCAGGCGGGCGAAGAGGCTCAGGCAGCGGTGCGGCGCGAGCGCAAAAGCAGAAGGATGACGAGCACCAGGCTGACGCCGGTGATCGGCCAGAACACCAGGTTGATCGTCTGCCAGCCATAGGCGTTGAACACCTTGCCGGAGGAGAACGAGGCGAGCGCCACCGCGCCGAAGAGAATGATATCGTGGAAGCCCTGGACCTTGTCGGCCTCGTGCGGGCGGTAGCTGGAGGCGACGATGGCGGTGGCGCCGATGAAGCCGAAGTTCCAGCCGATGCCGAGCAGGATCAGCGCGCCCCAGAAGTTCCAGAGCGCGATGCCCATATGGGCGATGCCGGCGCAGGCCATGAGGATGACGAGGCCCGCGGCCACGACCTTCTCCGTGCCGAAGCGCTGGATCAGCATGCCCGTGACGAAGCTCGGCGCGAACATGGCGAGCACATGCCACTGGATGCCGAGCGTCGCGAGCTCGGGCGAGAAGCCGCAGCCGATGACCATGGCGAGCGGCGCGCCGGTCATCATGAAGGTCATCAGCGCATAGGAGGAGATGCCGCAGACCATGCCCGTCAGGAAGCGTTGCGTCAGCACGATCTCCCGGAGCGGCCGCACGGCCTGGCCGGTGGCCGCGCCCGCCGCCTTGTGGTCGGGCAGGCGCAGGAAGAGGAAGAGCACGATCGCCGCGCCGCACAGCGGCACGAGGGCGACGAAGGCGCCGGCAAAGAGCACCGGCTCGAAGAGGTCCTTGGTGAGGATGACGACCTGCGGGCCGAGGACGGCCGAGATGACGCCGCCGGCGAGAATCCAGGAAATGGCGCGCGGCTTGTAGAAGGAGGGCGAGGCGTCGGCGGCCGCGAAGCGGATCTTCTGCGCAAAGCCGCTGGAAATGCCGACGAGCACGAAGCCGAGGGCGAAGAGCCAGAAATCGCCGCGCAGAAGCGCGATGGCGGCAAGCAGGCCGCCCCCTGCCCCGACGAGCGCACCGACGACGAAGCCATAGGTTCGGCCGAGCATGCGCGCGGCGATGGCGACGAGCACCGCGCCGAGCGCAACGCCGATGTTGAAACCGGTCAGAGGCGCGGTCGCGAGCGACTTGTCCTGGCCGAGGAGGTTGTAGCCGGCAAGGCCGCCGACGGAAAACACGATCGGGCCGGCGGAGGCGAGCAGCGCCTGTGCGAATGTGAGAAGGAACACGTTGCGGCGCGCGGCCGACAGTTCCCGTTCAAGACCCTCGACCGTGCCGGTGCTCATTCCGCCTACCTTCTATTTGCGCGTCGTGTCGGGCCGAAGCTGCCGGGCGATGCGGTCGAGGACCGCGTTCACCAGCTTCGGCTCCTCGTCTTCGAAGAATGCCTTGGCGATCTCGACATATTCCGTGACGATCACGGCGACGGGAACGTCCTTGCGCTCCTTCAGCTCGAAGGTGCCGGCGCGCAGGATGGCGCGGACGGTGGAATCGAGGCGGGAAAGCGCCCAGTCGTCCTGCAGCGCAGCGCCGATCATCGGATCGAGCTGGCGCTGGTCGCGCACGACGCCGGAGACGATGGAGCGGAACCACGAGGCGTCCGCCTTGAGGTAGGTGTCGCCGTCGAGCTCCTGGCCGAGGCGATGCAGCTCGTATTCGGCGACGATTTCCAGCACGCCGGTGCCGCCGATGTCCATCTGGTAGAGGGCCTGCACGGCGGCAAGGCGCGCCGCGCCGCGCTGGTTGGCCGGCTTCACCGGCTGCTGGTTCTTCTCGGTGGTCACTGTTCGCCGCCCAGTTTCTTCTTCAGCTCGATCATGGTCAGCGCCGCGCGGGCGGCAAAGCCGCCCTTGTCGCCCTCCGAGCGTCGGGCGCGCGCCCAGCCCTGCTCGTCGTTCTCGACCGTCAGGATGCCGTTGCCGATCGGCAGGGCCTCGCTGACGGAAAGGTCCATCAGCGCGCGGCTCGATTCGTTGGCGACGATGTCGAAATGGTAGGTCTCGCCGCGGATGACCATGCCGAGCGCGACGAAACCGTCGTACCAGGTGCCGCCGTTCTCCATGCCGTCGAGGGCCATGGAGATCGCCGCGGGGATTTCGAGCGCGCCCATCACGGTGACGATGTCGTAGCTGGCACCGGCGGCCGCGAGCGCGTTCTTGGCGCCATCGAGCATCGCATCGGCCATGTCGTCGTAGAAGCGGGCCTCGACGATGAGAAGATGAGGTTTATCGGTGTTGGCCATGGATCACCTGAAAATTGGAAGCAGGCCACGCAGATGCGGGCAGAGGCGGCGGTCAAACCACGACAGGCGAGGCTTGGCAAGCGTTTTCCGCCCCCTGCGGCGATTTCCGCGCAAGGCGGTGGCTCAGGGTATTCGGTGCCTGGCGCTCAGGCGGCCAGCGACACGCGGTTGCGGCCGTCGCGCTTGGACATGTAGAGCGCCCTGTCCGCATTGCTGAGCAGGGAATCGAAGCTGAGGCCGTCCGCATTGCCGAAGGCGATGCCGGCGCTGACGGTGCAGGTGATCGGCCGTCCGCCGAACGGGATGAGCCTGGAGGCGAACTCCGCGCGGATATGCTCGCCGATGCGATGGGCCCGGTCCGGCAGGGTCCGGTCCAGAACCACGATGAACTCCTCCCCGCCGAGGCGGGCGATGCAGGCCGCCGTGCCGCAGGCATCGCGCAGCACGTCGGCGAAGACCTTCAGCACCGCGTCGCCGGCCGCATGGCCGTAGCGGTCGTTGACCGACTTGAAGCTGTCGAGATCGAAGGCGATCGCCGCCCGGTGCTCGCCCATCGTTTCATCGCCGTAGCGGTCGAAGAGCGCGCGGCGGTTGAGCAGGCCCGTCAGCGCATCGGTGTTGGCGGCGCGCTGGTGGCTGCCGGCGATGCGCCACTGGTTCAGCGCCAGCGACATGGCCCCGATGCCGGTAATGCCGACGATCGCCATGACGAGGTTGAGGTTTTCCGCCCAGTTGTCGGGCGCATGGCCGAGCACCCAGCGACCGCCATGGAGGAGAACGGCGGCGCAGAGCACGAAGGAAAGCGCGGTCGTCATGTAGAGGACGGCGATGCCGGTGAGCGGCAGCGGCGCTTCTTCGCGGCCGCGCCAGTACTCGGCGGCCGTCGCGGCGAGCGCCGACGCGATCAGCAGGTTGAGCACGATGAAGCCGATGCCGTCATACCCGGCAAGCAGCCACGGCAGCGCGATGGCCGCGCTCGCCGTGAAGACCACCACCATGCGCTTTCGCCCCCTCCGCCCGGTGCGAAAGCGGTAGGCCGCACCGTAGATGAAGGCGAAGCCGAGAAACTGGAGCAGGAAGGCAAGGCAGCCGAGACGGACGCCGGGGTTTTCGACATAGGCGCTGTAGACGGCGACGGCCGGCACGATGCAGCCGATGCCGAGCGACCAGGAAAGCAGGAAGCGTTCGACGCGGGTGGACATCCACGAGGCGAACAGCGTCGCCGACAGGCAGAAGCCGGACAGCCCGATCGCAAGAAGGAGCGTGTTGTAATCAGGCGTCATGCGGGAACGGTCTCCGGGGTCCGATGCCGTTCACCGTAAAAGCGCAGAAGTATCGATATCGTTACCCGGCGCGCGAAAGCCGGCCTTTATCCCGTACCGATACGGGACGAAATCCGCCTTCCGTCACGCCGCCGTCACACCGTCGGCGCGGGGAACTCCGCGAGCCGCGCGGCATAGCGCGCCATGGTGTCGACCTCGAAATTCACGAAGTCGCCGACCTTGCGCTCGCCCCAGGTGGTGACCTCCAGCGTATGGCGGATGAGGAGCACGTCGAAGACCGCGCCATCGACCGCGTTGACGGTGAGCGAGGTGCCGTCGAGCGCGATGGAACCCTTCGGCGCGACGAAGCGCTCCAACCCTTCCGGTGCGCGGATGCGGAAGCGGGTGGCATCGCCCTCCGCCTCGACGGAGAGGATCTCCGCCTTGCCGTCGACATGGCCGGAGACGATGTGGCCGCCGAGTTCGTCGCCGATCTTCAGGGAGCGTTCGAGATTGATGCGCGTGCCGGCCGTCCAGCTGCCGATGGTCGTCAGACGCAGCGCTTCTTCCCAGGCCTCGACCTCGAACCAGCGGGCATTGGTGCCCTCCTCCGGCAGTCCCGTCACGGTGAGGCAGGTGCCGGAATGGGCGATGGAGGCGCCCATGTCGATGGTGGCGGGGTCGTAGTTCGTGCGCACGCGCAGGCGCACGCCCTCGTTCATGGGCTCGATCTTCTCGACCGTTCCGATATCGGTGACAATGCCGGTAAACATCAATCGTCTCTTTCGTATTCTTGCAGGACATCCGCGCCGTAGCGCGCCGTGTGGCGAAGCGAGAAGCCGTCCGGCATCCGCCCCGGGACAAATGGGGATGCGACCCCGTCCCCGCCAAGGGTGACCGTGCCGGAAAACAGGAGGATGCGGTCGACCAGGCCGGCATCGAGGAAGGACCCGGCCGTGCGCGCACCGCCCTCCACCAGCAACGAGGAGATGCCGCGCGTCGCGAGCGCCGTCAGCAAGGCGCCCAGCTTGCGCGGATCGCAGATCAGCACCTCGACGCCGAGGGCCTCCAGCGCCGCCTGACGCGCGACGAAAGCGGGATCGTCCCTGTCATCGCGCTCCGTCACGACGATGACCGGCACCGTCCGGGCCGTCTGCGCCAGCTTCGAGGCCGGCGGCAGTTCCAGCCGCGGGTCGAGCACGATGCGCACCGGCGAGCGGGCTTCGAGCCCCGGCAGGCGGCAGGTGAGTTCCGGATCGTCGGCGAGCGCCGTGCCGATGCCGACGAGGATCGCGTCCGTCTCGGCGCGCAGCACATGCACCTGCCCGCGCGAGACTGTGCCGGTGATCGCCACCTGCCCCTCGCCCAGCCGGCCAAGCATGCCGTCGGCCGAAACGGCAAGTTTCAGAGTCACATGGGGCTGCTTCCTCGTCTGGCGAGCGAGGTAGGCGGCAAGGGCTTCCCGGCCCGCCTCCTCCAGAACGCCGGTCTCCACCTTGATGCCCGCATCGCGCAGCATCGCCAGCCCCCTGCCCGCCACCCGTTCATCCGGGTCGGTCACAGCGACGACAACGCGCGCCACACCGGCGGCGATCAGCGCCTCGGAGCACGGCGGCGTCTTGCCGTGGTGCGAGCAGGGTTCGAGCGTGACATAGGCGGTGGCGCCGCGCGCCGCCGCGCCCGCCTCGGAAAGCGCCTGCGTTTCCGCATGCGGCCGGCCGCCCGGCGCGGTGACGGCCGAGCCGACGATCACGCCGTCCCTGACGATCAGGCAGGCGACGGAGGGGTTGGTGGAGGTCAGGCCAAGGTTGCGGCGGCTGAGGCGGATCGCCGCCGCCATGAAGCGTCTATCTTCCGCGCCGGCCGACATCTAGCCGTCGGCGCCCGGATCCCGGGCGATCTTGGCGGCGACTTCGGCGAGGATCTTCTCGAAGTCGTCGACATGGGAGAAGTCGCGGTAAACAGAGGCGTAGCGCACGAAGCCCACGTCATCGAGCGCCTTCAGCGCCTCCAGCACCTGGAGGCCGATCTCCTCGGAAGCGATTTCCGTCTCGCCGGAGCTTTCGAGCCGGCGGACGATCCCCGAGACCGCGCGTTCGATGCGGTCCCGGTCGACGGGCCGCTTGCGAAGCGCGATCTCGAAGGATTTCAGGAGCTTGTCGCGATCGAAGGGGGCCTTGCGGCCCGTCTTCTTGACGACCATCAGCTCGCGGAGCTGCACCCGTTCGAAGGTCGTGAACCGACCGCCGCAATCCGGGCAGATGCGCCGGCGGCGAATGGCGGCCCCGTCCTCTGCGGGACGGGAGTCCTTCACCTGCGTATCTTCCGAACCGCAATAGGGGCAGCGCATTCTCTATCTCTTTGTTTTCACGCAATTCCGGACGGAAAACCGCTTCACACTTTTCCTGGAATTGCTCACATATAGGGGTACATCGGGAAGCGGCCCGTCAGCGCGACGACCTTTTCCCGGACGGCGGCTTCGACGCCTGCATTGCCCTCATCAGAATTGGCGACCTTGAGGCCGTCGAGGACTTCGACGATCAGGTTGCCGATCTCCGTGAACTCGGCTTCCTTGAAGCCGCGGGTCGTGCCGGCCGGCGTGCCGAGGCGGACGCCCGAGGTGACGAAGGGCTTTTCGGGGTCGAACGGGATGCCGTTCTTGTTGCAGGTGACATAGGCGCGGCCGAGGGCGGCTTCCGCCCGCTTGCCGGTCGCGTTCTTCTTGCGAAGGTCGACGAGCATCAGGTGGTTGTCGGTGCCGCCCGAGACGATGTCGAGGCCGCCGGCCTTCAGCGTCTCGGCGAGCGTCTTGGCGTTCCTGACGACCTGCGCGGCGTATTCCTTGAATTCCGGCTGCAGCGCCTCGCCGAAGGCGACGGCCTTGGCGGCGATGATGTGCATCAGCGGGCCGCCCTGCAGGCCCGGGAAGACGGCCGAGTTGATCTTCTTGGCGATGTCCTCGTCGTTCGTCAGCACGACGCCGCCGCGCGGGCCGCGGAGCGACTTGTGCGTGGTGGTGGTCGCGACGTGGCAATGCGGGAACGGCGACGGGTGCTGGCCGCCGGCGACGAGGCCGGCGATATGCGCCATGTCGACCATCAGGTAGGCGCCGACTTCATCGGCGATCTCGCGGAAGCGCTTCCAGTCCCAGATGCGCGAATAGGCGGTGCCGCCGGCGATGATGAGCTTCGGCTTGTTCTTGCGGGCCTTCTCGGCGACGTCGTCCATGTCGAGCAGGTGGTCTTCCTCGCGCACGCCGTAGGAGACGACGTTGAACCACTTGCCGGACATGTTGACCGGCGAGCCGTGCGTCAGGTGGCCGCCCGAATTCAGGTCGAGGCCCATGAAGGTGTCGCCCGGCTGGAGCAGCGCGAGGAAGACGGCCTGGTTCATCTGCGAGCCGGAATTCGGCTGGACGTTGGCGAAGTTGACGCCGAACAGCTTCTTGGCGCGCTCGATGGCGAGCTCTTCCGCGATGTCGACGAACTGGCAGCCGCCATAGTAGCGCTTGCCCGGATAGCCTTCGGCATATTTGTTCGTCATGATCGAGCCCTGGGCTTCGAGCACGGCGCGCGAGACGATGTTCTCCGAGGCGATCAGCTCGATCTCATGGCGCTGGCGACCGAGTTCCTTCTGGATGGAGCCGAAGATCTCCGGATCGGTGTCGGCAAGGGAACGCGTGAAGAAAACTTCGGTGGCGGAAGACTGGCTCATCCTCGAGGCTCCTTAAGGGTGGGTGGCACGGTGTTTAACGTCCTCGCATGGCAAGGGCAATATCCGCTCCACGGTTTGCGCCATTTCAACGCGCCTTATGGGATAAAAACGACAAGGGGCCGATAGCCCAAAGGAAAAAGGCCCCGCATTCCAAGGGGAAGCGGGGCCTTTGAAAAATCCGACAAATCGCCTCATTGCGGCAGCAGGTCGTCGTCCGGGGAGCCGGCGGGCTTTTCCATGCCGTAGCCGGTCTGGAGGGCGAGTTCGGTGGCGCCGTCCATCTGGTAGATGTCGTCGCGGAACTGCACGACACGGTCGCGGGCCGACCAGGCGGTGATGTAGACGAAGTAGACCGGGACCTCGACGGCCAGCTTGATCGGCGTGTTGACGCGGTCGTTGATGACCTTCTCGATCTGCTGGCGCGACCAGCCGGGCGTGTCGCGCAGCAGCCAGGTGATGAGGTCGCGGACGTTCTGCACACGCACGCAGCCGGACGATTCGAAGCGCATCAGCTTGTTGAACAGGCCCTGCTGGGGCGTGTCGTGCATGTATTCGTTGTTGGTGTTGTGGAAGTTGATCTTGGTGGACGCCATAGCGTTGATCTTGCCCGGGTCCTGGCGGAACATCAGGTTCGGCGCCTTGTCGGCGAACCAGTCGACGGTCTCCGGCGCGACCTCGCGGCCGCTGCCGTCGATCAGGCGGATGTTGTTGCGCTTGAGGTAGGTCGGGTCCTTGCGCATCAGCGGCACGATGTCCTTCTCGACGATCGAGCGCGGCGCGGTCCAGTAGGGATTGAGCGTGACGTCGTAGATCTTCGAGTTGAGGATATGCGTCGGGCGGCTGATGCGGCCGACCACCGCGACGTGGCGCAGCGCCACGCGGCCGTCTTCCACGGCCTCGATATAGGCGGCCGGGATGTTCACCATCACGTAGCGCTGGCCGAGATCGCCGGACATGGTCTGCAGGCGCACCAGGTTCGTGTTGAGCTGGTTGAGGCGCGTCGTCGCCGGCACGTTCATGGCCTTCAGCGTATATTCGCCGAGCACGCCGTCCTGCGGCAGGCCGTGGCGGGCCTGGAAGCGCTTCACCGCGCCGTCGACATAGGAATCGAAGGAGTTGGAAATGCCGGCCTCGCGCGGCAGGTCGCCCGAGATCATCAGGCGCTGGCGCAGGGTCTGGACGCCGGGATCGACCACGCCGAGCTGCAGCTTCTGGGCGGACGCCACGTCCGACCATCCGCCGGCGGACACGATCTGCTGGTAGTCGGCGATCGCCTGCTGGATGTTCGGCACGGCGCCGGGGCCGAGGATAGGATTGTTGGAGGCGACGGCATCGGCGCTGCGCGAGGCCTTGGCGTCGAACTGGTCGTCCCAGTTGCCGCGGCGCGAGGAATCCAGGATATCGTCCATGGCCGACTGGGCGAACGTCGGGCCGGCGACGGCGGCGGCTCCGAGGGTTGCTGCCGAACGCAGGAATGCACGGCGCGAGAACACGTCAAATCCGGGTTTGCGAGACATCTATCCTATCATCTCCTGAAACGCCGCACCGAGCGGCGAGGTGCACGCGGCACGCGACCAAGCGGTCCATACCCGATGCAGCTATCATGAACAGGGTTAACAAACGCAAACCGGCCGTGCCGTCCGCGCATACCTTTAGCCCAGCGTCCGGGTGTCACAGCAATATGGCCAATTCGTGTCTCGGAGGCCCGGGACCGGGGTGCGCGCGAAGATGTGAAGGAGCGGAAAACGCGAAAAGCCGGACGCGCAGGGAACGCGGCCGGCTTTTGGAGGAGGTCGGAAACGGCGCCCGGACTTACAGGCGATAGAGGATCGAGTCGTTCCAGAAGCGGTCGAGGCGCTGGAGCAGCTTGTTCATCTGGTTGAACTCGCTTTCGCCGATGCCGCCGACCTTCTGGATCGAGCCGATGTGGCGCTCGTAGAGCTTTGCGACGGTCTCGGCGACTTCCTGGCCGGTTTCCGTCAGGCTGATGCGGACCGAGCGGCGGTCGATGCGCGAGCGCTGGTGGTTGATGAAGCCGAGGTCGACCAGCTTCTTGACGTTGTAGGAGACGTTCGAGCCGAGGTAGTAGCCCCGCGAGCGCAGCTCGCCGGCGGTCAGCTCGGAATTGCCGATGTTGAAGAGGAGCAGCGCCTGGACGGCGTTGACGTCGGAGCGACCGGCGCGGTCGAATTCGTCCTTGATGACATCGAGCAGGCGACGGTGCAGGCGCTCGACGAGGTGAAGGGATTCCAGATAGAGGTTGCGGATCGCATCTTCCTGCGGATCGACGACCGGGGCCTGCTGCGGCTTCATCTTGGTGTTCATGGTTCTCTGCCTCACTGTTTTGTTTGGCGGTGTGGTTTGTTGTCCCGCCTTGAGTGAGAACCTAGCGAATGCATCTAAAATTCTACTTAAACTGCAGCCTTAACAGCGCCTTACCGGAGAGCGACCCTGTCTCAGGGTGAATCAGTTCTTACCGTGCGGGCCTGGCGGCGGCGCTGGATGAAGAGCGCGGCGCGGAAAAGCAGGAACACGGCGGCCACCGCGAGATGCATGATGACCAGCAGCCGGTTGATGCCGAAGATGGAGGGATAGACCTCGTGCATGGCGATCTCGGTCGCCGCCGCGATCAGCCAGATGACCGGCCCCCAGGAGACCAGCAGCCAGAGGCCGACGGCCGCGACGGGAAAGAGCACGGCGAGCGCCGTGGAGGCCGCCTTCCAGGCCGGCGGAAGAAGGTCGAAGCGCCCCTTCCCTCCAAGCGAGAAGCCCGTGAGCATGGCCCAGTACTGCAGCGCGAACCATAGCGAGGCCACCGCCACCAGCCGCAGGAACAGCGCGAACAGCGTTTCGGTCAGGCTCGGCCTTGGGCCCTTGGCAGAATCAGCAACCATGGCGCGGACAGTAAGGGCAAGGACGGCGCGCATAAAGCCCGCAAAGCGCATCATGCACGGCCATATGCCGCAGCCTCTTTTTCCGCTGGCGATTTGATTGCCGGAAGCGGCGTGGTAATACGCGCGCAGCAAAGGACCAGCAAGGAAATGGCATCATGACCGGCAGCAGGAACATCGTCGACGAGATCACCGGCCACCGCCGCATGCGGCGCAACCGGAAGGCCGAGTGGACGCGCCGGCTCGTGCAGGAAAACCGCCTGACGGTCGACGACCTCATCTGGCCGGTCTTCGTGGTGCCGGGCACCAATGTCACCGATCCGGTCGCCGCCATGCCGGGCGTCAACCGCATGAGCGTCGACAGGCTCGTGGAAGCCGCCAGGGAAGCGGCCGACCTCGGCATCCCCGCCATCGCCACCTTCCCCAATATCGACATGCGCCTGCGCGACGAGACGGGCTCGCACAGCCTTGCGGCCGACAACCTCATCAACGAGGCGACGCGCGCCATCAAGAAGGCCGTGCCGAATATCGGCGTCATCACCGACGTCGCACTCGATCCCTTCACCAGCCACGGCCATGACGGGGTGCTGCGCGGCGACGTCATCGTCAACGACGAGACGGTCGAGTTGGTCGCCAAGGCCGCCGTCATCCAGGCCGATGCCGGCTCCGACATCATCGCGCCGTCCGAGATGATGGACGGGCGCATCGGCGCGATCCGCCGGGCGCTCGATGCGGCGGGCCACCAGGATGTCGGCATCATGGCCTATGCGACGAAATTCGCCTCGGCCTACTACGGCCCCTTCCGCGACGCCATCGGCACCGGCGGCCTGCTCAAGGGCGACAAGAAGACCTATTACATCGACCCCGCCAACGGCACCGAGGCGATGCGCGACGCCGCGCTCGACGTCGAGGAAGGCGCGGACATGATGATGGTCAAGCCGGGCCTGCCCTATCTCGACATCTGTTGGCGCATGAAGGAGGCGTTCGGCCTGCCGGTCTTCGCCTACCAGGTCTCCGGCGAATACAGCCAGATCAAGGCCGCCGCGCTGAACGGCTGGATCGACGGCGAGCGCGTCATGCTCGAGACCCTCCTCGCCTTCAAGCGCGCCGGCTGCGACGGCATCCTCACCTATTTCGCGATGGACGTGGCGCGGCACCTGGCGGCGAAGGGCTGACGCCAGTCCGCTTCGGCCCCGGCGACGTCCCTTTCCCCGCCCGCGGGAGGAAGGTGGCAGGCAGGCGGGACGGGCGGCAAGCGCCGCCATCCCTCTCCCCGTTGTTTTCCCCGAAAGCATCCCCATATGGAAGGCATGTTCCATCAGGGAGACAGACAGATGAGCGCTGATTTCAACGAAACGCGGGTTCCGACGACGGACTGGCAGGCCTATCGCGGCGTGCTGTCACGCCGGATCTTCGCGTTCCTGATCGACTACGCGATCATCGCGCTGCTCTGGATTCCGGCTGCCATCGTGGTCTTCTTCCTCGGCATCCTGACGCTCGGCCTCGGCTTCTTCCTCTATCCCGCGCTCTTCGCCATCGTCGCCATGCTCTATTTCGGCCTGACGATGGGCGGCCCGTCGCAGGCGAGCGCCGGCATGAACGTCATGGGCCTCGTCCTTGCCCGGGTGGACGGACGTCCCATCGACTTCCTGACCGCCATCGTGCATCTCGTGCTCTTCTGGATCGGCAACGCGCTGCTGACGCCGTTCATCGTGCTCGTCGGCCTCTTCACCGACCGTGGCCGCCTGCTGCACGATCTTCTGCTCGGCACGGTGATGGTTCGCCGCGATCGTTATTGACGAAAGCCAAAACGCGCGGGCGAAATCCTCTAGTTGACCTTTTCCTGAACTGCGCCATGGTATTGGCATAGACGCGTCACACAGCGAGGGAGTCGCCCAACGGCCGATGAATACGCAGGCAACATCCTCTCCGCAGTTCTATCTCACCGCGCCGGCGGCCTGTCCCTACCTGCCGCAGGAGATGGAGAGGAAGGTGTTTACGCATCTGGTGGGCGAGCGCGCGCCGGAACTCAACGATCTTCTCACCCAGGGCGGCTTCCGCCGCTCGCAGAACATCGCCTACCGTCCGGCCTGCGAGACCTGCCGCGCCTGCATTTCCGTGCGCATCCTCGTCAACGAGTTCGAGCCGCGCCGCACCATGCGCCGGGTGCTGGCGGAGAATGCCGACCTCGTCTCGCACGAATATCCGGCCGAGCCCTCCAGCGAGCAATATTCCCTCTTTCGCCAGTATCTCGACGCCCGCCACCAGAAGGGCGGCATGTCGGAC
The DNA here is from genome assembly GCF_021401195.1 of Shinella sp. NM-101. NCBI lineage: Bacteria > Pseudomonadati > Pseudomonadota > Alphaproteobacteria > Hyphomicrobiales > Rhizobiaceae > Shinella > Shinella sp. NM-101. Next base: position 30,723 of record NZ_JACBFT010000009.1, read on the forward strand.
ATGTCGGTGCTCGACTATGCGATGATGGTGGAGGACACGCATGTCCACACCAAGATCATCGAATACCGCGTGCGCGAGGAAGGCTCCGGCGTCAAGGAACGCCCGCAGGGCGAGCTGCTTGCCGTAGCGCTGACCGACCGCATGGGCGACGGCCTTTCCATGGTCTATTCCTTCTACAATCCGGAGCTGGTGCGCCGCTCTCTCGGCACCTTCATGGTCCTCGACCATATCCGGCGGGCGAAAGCCCTCGGCCTGCCGCACGTCTATCTTGGCTACTGGGTCAAGGGATCGCGCAAAATGGACTATAAAACAAAGTTTTTGCCGCAGGAGCACCTGATGTCGCGCGGTTGGGAGCGCTATAACGGCGAAGACAGCGCCCCTTGATCCCAGATTCGGACCCGACGTGCCCCAGACCAGCGATCCTGCCCTTCACCGCAAGGGCCTTCTTATCACCGCCACCGGCGGCCTCGCCCTTTCCTTCGACATCCCGCTGATCCGCTCGGCAAACGGCGAGGTCTGGTCGATGCTGGCGACGCGCAGCATCGCGACCTTCGTCATGGCGCTTCTGGCCTGGTCCGTCGTCCGCTTCGCGCTCGGCAAGCAGGTGGCGCTGATCCCCGGGCCCGTCGGGCTCCTGATCGGCATTCTCTACGGCATCAATTCGCTGACCTTCATGCTTGCGGTGTTCAACACCTCGACGGCCAATGTCGTGTTCATCCTCGCCTTCACCTCCATGTTCGCGGCGATCCTCTCGTGGATCTTCCTCGGCGAGCGGCCGTCCAACGCCACGCTCGTCACCATGGCCGCCATGGTCGCCGGGGTCGCGCTGATCGTGCATGACGGGCTGGAAAGCGGCAACTTCTTCGGCGACGCCATGGCGGCCTGCTCCGCCTTCCTGCTGGCCTCCGCCATCACCCTCAGCCGCCGCAGCGGACTGGACATGGGCTTCGTGCCGCTCGTCACCGCCATCTTCCCGGGTATCGTCGCATTGCTCCTGCTGCCCGACACGGGCTTCCAGATCGCCACCCCCGGCTTCATCCTGTTCAACGGGCTCATCATGATCCCGCTCGCCTTCTGGTGCCTGGCGACGGGTCCGCGCTACCTCTCCGCGCCCGAGGTCGGCATGTTCTATCTGCTGGAAACCGTGCTCGCCCCCATCTGGGTGTGGATCGTCTTTGCCGAGACGCCCACCACGCAGACCCTCATCGGCGGCTCGATCCTCATCCTCGCCCTCCTCGCCCATTCCCTCTGGCAGATGCGCTCGAAAGCCCGCAGCGACGCGGCGGCGGAGTTTCCGTTCACCGGATGAGGCTTGAGATCGGCTACGCAGAATGTTATAACTTGGTTATAACGGAGCAAGGCCATGAACATCACCATCCGCAAGATCGGCAATTCCGAAGGCATCATCATACCGAAGGACGTTCTCGATCGCCTGGGCGTCAAGGCGGGCGACGAGATCACGATGACGAGCGAGGGCAGCAAGCTCATCCTCACGGCGGCAGACGGCGATTTCGACCGACAGCTCGCCCATGCCGAAAAATTCATGGATCGCTACAAGGTCGCGCTCAAGAAGCTTGCCGAATGAGCATCGTCTTCCTCGATAGACGGCTCGTCGAACGGCTCCATGACATTCAGATCGAGCGGTTCGGCGGAGCGGCCGGCTTGCGCGACGAGAATGCCTTCGAGTCGGCACTGTCCCGGCCCGTCAACAAGGCGCACTACGGCAGCGAGGATATATTCGAACTCGCCGCAGCCTATCTCTACGGGCTGGCGAAGAACCACGCGTTCGTCGACGGCAACAAACGCATTGCGATCGTCGCGGCGGCCGTTTTCCTGATGGACAACGGGTTCGAGATCGCAACGGACGACGCCACGCTCTACGCCTTCGTCCTCGCCGTCGCTGCCGGGGAGATCGACGAGGAGGGGGCGGCGCGCTTCCTGCGCGACGTCAGCGTCCCCTACCCCGGCTGATCAGCCGCTGAACCTGCCGCTGCGCGGGAAACCCTTCGGCACGGTGCGGCCGGCGCTTGCGCGGTCGCCCAGCCACTCGGCGAGTTCCTCCCTGGTGCGAACGAAGTTGCGGCCGGCGCTGTCGTCCCAGGAAAGGCCGTCGGCCATCGCGAAGCAGCGGATGTCGGAGACGCCGCCGTCCTTGTAGCGCTGCAGGCGCACGCCCTTGCCGCGCGTCATCTCGGGAAGCTGCGACAGCGGGAAGACCAGCATCTTGCGGTTCTCGCCGACGACGGCGACGTGGTCGCCGCGCACCGGCACGACGAGCTTGGCCTCGTCGGGCATGCCGACATTCATCACCTGCTTGCCCTTGCGGGTATTGGCGACCATCTCGGTTTCCGCCACCACGAAGCCGTTGCCGGCCTGCGATGCGACAATGACCTTGCGCGCGGGATCGTGCACGAAGGCGGTCAGGACGTCCTGGTCGTTCTCCATGTCGACCATGATGCGCAGCGGCTCGCCATGGCCGCGCCCGCCCGGCAGCTTGTCGGCCCCGAGCGTGAAGACCTTGCCGCCCGTGGTGACGATCAGCACCTTGTCCGTCGTCTGCGCCGGGAAGGCCACCTTCAGCGCGTCGCCCTCCTTGAACTGGAGGCCGGACGTATCGGCCATATGGCCCTTCAGCGCGCGGATCCAGCCCTTCTCCGAGATGACGACCGTGACCGGCTCCTTCTCGATCATGGCCTGCTGGATGGCCTCGACATCGGCTTGCGGGGCGCTGGCGAACTGGGTGCGGCGGCGGCCGAGCTCGGTCGCCTTGGCGAATTTCTTGCGAACCTCGCCGATCTCCCAGGCGACGGTCTGCCACTGCTTCTCGTCGGAGGCGAGCAGCGTCTCGATCTCCGCCTTCTCCTTCGACAGGTTGTCGAACTCGGTGCGGATCTCGAACTCCTCGAGCTTGCGCAGCGAGCGCAGGCGCATGTTGAGGATCGCCTCGGCCTGCACGTCCGTCAGCGAGAAGGTCTCCATGAGAGAGGCCTTCGGCTCGTCCTCCTCGCGGATGATGCGGATCACCTCGTCGAGGTTGAGATAGGCGATGAGGTAGCCGCCGAGGATTTCGAGACGGCGGTCGATGGCGGCGAGGCGGTGGCGCGAGCGGCGCTGCAGCACTTCGCGCCGATGGGCCAGCCACTCGACCAGCACGTCCTTGAGGCCCATGACCTTCGGCACGCGCCCCATCGAGAGCACGTTCATGTTGAGCGGAATGCGGCTTTCGAGCTCGGAGAGCTTGAAGAGCGATTCCATCAGGATCGTCGGATCGACCGTGCGGCTCTTCGGCACGAGCACGATGCGCACGTCCTCGGCCGATTCGTCGCGGATGTCCTCCAGCAGCGGCAGCTTGCGGGCGATCAGCAGCTCGGCGATCTTCTCGATCAGGCGCGACTTCTGCACCTGGTAGGGGATTTCGGTGACGACGATCTGGTAGCCGCCGCGGCCGAGGTCTTCCGTCTGCCATTTCGAGCGCACGCGAAAACCGCCGCGACCGGTCTTGTAGGCCTCGATGATGCTTTCGCGGCTGTCGATGACGATGCCGCCGGTCGGAAGGTCGGGGCCCTGCACGAACTCGACGAGCTTCTCCACATCCGCGTCCGGATTGCGGATGAGGTGGAGCGCGGCATCGCACAGTTCATGGGCGTTGTGCGAGGGAATGGAGGTGGCCATGCCGACGGCGATGCCGGAGGAACCGTTCGCCAGGAGGTTCGGGAAGGCGCCCGGCAGGACGATCGGCTCCTCGTCCTCCTCGTTGTAGGTCGGACGGAAGTCGACGGCGTCCTGGTCGATGCCTTCGAGCAGCAGCGACGCGACCTCGGTCATGCGCGCTTCGGTGTACCGGTAGGCGGCAGCGTTGTCGCCGTCGATATTGCCGAAATTGCCCTGCCCGTCGACGATGGGGTAGCGCTGCGAGAAATCCTGCGCGAGGCGCACCAGCGCGTCGTAGACCGACTGGTCGCCGTGCGGGTGGAACTTACCGATGACGTCGCCGACGATACGCGCGCATTTCTTGAAGGAGGAATTGGACCTCAGGCCCATTTCGCTCATGGCGTGGATGATGCGGCGATGGACGGGCTTCAGGCCGTCACGCACATCCGGCAGCGCGCGCTGGGTGATGGTCGACAGCGCATAGGCGAGATAGCGCTCTTCCAGCGCCGCCTTGAGGTCGACCGGTTGGATGTTGTCGTCTCCGCCATCGGGCGGCAAAGTGTTTTGTCCCATGGGACTTGACTACCCTCTTGGCCGATTCGCGGCAAGGAAACCGGGCAATCGGGCTGTGGATAGCAGTTTGTAAAGCTTTTTCGAAATCTGCCCGCGCGGTGAGAGAATTCCATGGAAAGTCCACACGGCATGAATATATTTGCCGCACCGCCCGTCTAGGGGCGGTAACGGCAAGGCAGCCGTCCAAGAAATCCAGAAAGAGAGCCTATTCATGATGCGCACCTCCCACTTCCGCGCCCTCCTCGCCGGCGCAGCGCTTGCCACACTGGCAAGCCCCGCCTTCGCACTCGACGGCGCGGACCTGCTGGCCAAGCTGAACGCAACCTATGCGACCAGCGGCGTATCCATCAGCTCTTCGAACGTTACCGCCGACGGCTCCACCGTGACGCTGGAAGGCGCGCAGATGAAGGCGACCGGCAGCGAAGCGCCGATCAAGCTCGGCACCATCACCATGGAGGGCGTCGAGGAAGACGGCGACGGCGGCTACACCGTCGAGACCGTTTCCTTCGAGGACATCAACGTCACCGAGGCCGAGACGACGGTGACGGCGAAGGACCTTTCGATCAGCGGCGTTTCCATTCCCGGCAAGGTCGTTCCCGGCACGCTCGAATCGCTGCTGATGTACGAATCGGCATCCGCCGGCCCGGTCAGCGTCGCCGCCAAGGGCAAGGAAGTCTTCTCCATGTCCGGCATGGAAGCGAACGTCACCCGCATGGACGACGATGCCGGCCTCGAATTCGACGCGACGATGTCCGACCTGAAGGCGGACCTGACGAGCGTCGAGGACCCCAAGACAAAGGAAGCGCTCGACAAGATCGGCCTGCATGCGCTGGAAGGCAAGGTCAGCATGTCCGGCAGCTGGGAGCTGGCGAGCGGCAAGCTGGCCGTCGACGAATATGCCTTCGACTTCAAGGATGTCGGCCGCCTCAACCTCTCGCTCGCCTTCTCCGGCTACACGCTCGACTTCCTGAAGAACATGCAGGAAGCCCTGAAGACGGCCGAAGCCAACCCGAACAAGGAAGAGGCGAACGCCGCGATGGGCATGGCCATGATGGGCCTCGTCCAGCAGCTCACCTTCGACAATGCCTCGATCTCCTTCGAGGACGCCTCGATCACCAAGAAGCTGCTCGACTATGCCGGCAGCGAACAGGGCGTGACGGGCGACCAGATGGCGCAGTCGCTGAAGGGCCTCGTCCCGATCATGATCGCGCAGCTCAACATGCCCGACCTGCAGAACCAGATCTCGGCCGCCGTCAACACCTATCTCGACGACCCGAAGAGCCTGACGATCAGCGCCGAGCCGAAGGAGCCGGTGCCGTTCCCGATGATCATGGGCGCTGCCATGGGCGCGCCGCAGACCATCCCGCAGGTCCTTGGCGTCACCGTCACCGCCAACCAGTAATCTTCTGGCGCAGGAACAGGAAAGCCCGGAGCATCGCTCCGGGCTTTCTCTTTGGTTCGTGCGGGGATTACCGGCATCCGTCGCGACGGATTATTCGAGCACCTGAATGACGGTGCGCGTCTGCGGGTTCACGATGACGCGGCGCTCGTTGACGATGGTGTAGGCATAATCGGGCTGGCCGTCGATGGCGTGGATTTCCACCTCGCCGGGAACGACCCGTCCGATAAGGATGTCGCCTTCATAGGGCACCGAGGGAATGTCCCGCTCCAGGACATAGGTGCGGACCTCGCCCGGAACGACGACGGTCGATTCCGTCATGACCGGATCGGTCTCCTGGATGATCACCGTGTCCTGGGCATAGGCCGTGGCGGACAGCGACAGAAGCGCCGCCGCGGAGGCAAGGATAAGCCTGTTTCGCATGTTCGTTCTCCTGTGTTGACGGGAGGAGAACGGCCGGAGCGCCCGACTGTTCCGGGCGGCGGGAACGGCAAGGCCCTTCCCGCCCTCCAGATATCAGTCCTTCTTGGACGGAACGACGCGCAGCGCCAGTTCCCGAAGCTGCGTCGGCGTTGCCGGCGACGGGGCGTTCATCAGGAGGTCCTGCGCCTGCTGGTTCATCGGGAACAGCGAGATTTCGCGGAGATTCTTCGCGCCGACGAGCAGCATGACCACGCGGTCGATGCCGAAGGCGCAGCCGCCATGCGGCGGGGCGCCGTACTGGAAGGCGCGGTAGAGGCCGCCGAAGCGCTCTTCCACGTCGCCCTGCGAGAGGCCGACCTTCTCGAAGGCCTTGACCATCAGCTCCGGCGACTGGTTACGGATCGAGCCCGATGCGATCTCGAAGCCGTTGCAGACAGCGTCGTACTGGTAGGCCTTGAGCTCCAGCGGCTCCTTGCTGTCGAAGGCTTCGAGCCCCCCCTGCGGCATGGAGAAGGGGTTGTGCGCGAAGTCGATCTTCTTCTCGTCCTCGTTCCACTCGTAGAAGGGGAAGTCGACGATCCAGCACATTTCGAAGCGGTCGCGGTCGACGAGGTTCAGTTCCTCGCCGGCGCGGGTGCGGGCTTCGCCGGCGAACTTGTAGAACTTGGCCGGATCGCCGGCGACGAAGAAGCAGGCGTCGCCGTCATCGAGGCCGAGCTGGGTGCGGATGGCTTCCGTGCGCTCCTCGCCGATGTTCTTGGCGAGCGGGCCCGCGCCTTCGAGCTTGTCGGCTTCCTTGCGCCAGAAGATGTAGCCGAGGCCGGGCTGGCCGGTCGACTGCGCCCAGGCGTTCATGCGGTCGCAGAAGGCGCGGCTGCCGCCGGTCCTGGCCGGGATCGCCCAGACCTGGACCTTCGGGTTCGACGCGATCATGTTGGCGAAGACCTTGAAGCCGGAGCCGGCGAAATGGTCGGTGACGGCCTGCATGACGATGGGGTTGCGCAGGTCCGGCTTGTCGGAGCCGTATTTGCGGATCGCCTCGTCATAGGGGATGCGCGGCCACTCCTTCGTGACGGGCTTGCCTTCGGCGAACTCCTCGAAGACGGCCGTCATCATCGGCTCCATCGTCTGCCAGACGTCTTCCTGGGTGACGAAGCTCATCTCGACGTCGAGCTGGTAGAATTCGCCCGGCAGGCGGTCGGCGCGCGGGTCTTCGTCGCGGAAGCACGGCGCGATCTGGAAGTAGCGGTCGAAGCCGGCGACCATCAGGAGCTGCTTGTACTGCTGCGGGGCCTGCGGCAGGGCAAAGAACTTGCCTTCATGGATGCGGCTCGGCACGAGGAAGTCGCGCGCGCCCTCGGGCGAGGAGGCCGTGAGGATCGGCGTCGTGTATTCGGCAAAGCCGGCCTCGCCCATGCCCTTGCGCATGGCGGAGATGATCTGCGTGCGCTTGACGATGTTCCGGTGCAGCGTCTCGCGGCGAAGGTCGATGAAGCGGTACTTGAGGCGCACGTCTTCCGGGTAGTCCGGCTCGCCGAAGACCGGCAGCGGCAGTTCCTTCGCGGCCGACAGGACTTCGATCTCCTGCGCGTAAAGCTCGATCTCGCCCGTGGGCATACCCTTGTTTACGGTGTCCTTGGTGCGCGCCTTGACAAGACCGTCGATGCGGATCACCCACTCGCCGCGCACCGTCTCGGCCTTCTTGAAGGCCGGGGAGTCGGGGTCGGCGACGACCTGGGTGATGCCGTAATGGTCGCGCAGGTCGATGAAGAGCACGCCGCCATGATCTCGGACGCGGTGGACCCAGCCGGAAAGACGGACGGTCTCGCCGACATCGGACTTGCGGAGAGCGGCGCAGGTATGGCTGCGGTAACGGTGCATCGTGGTATCCTGAAATGCTGACGGGCCGCGCGGGAAGGTCCCGGCGCAGCTACCCAAGAAAATCGCGCGGAAAAGCGCATGGTGGCGGCCGTTTGTCAAGGCTTGGCGGGGGAAAGGCCAGGTGCCCGCCCCTCATCCGGCCCGCCGGCCACCTTCTTCCCGCAAGCGGGGAGAAGGGGATATGCCGCGCCGTTTTCCCCAATCAGCAACCGTTCGTGGGGCAAGTCCCCTCTCCCCGCTTGCGGGAGAGCGACTGTCTTGAGCTGCAAGCCAAGAAAGGGCTTAGGAACGAGGAGCTTGTTGAGAATTTCGGTGTCCCATCCTTGCGCATAGCGGGCTTGGTCCCCGGCCGGAGCTTGGCCCAAGCGACTGTATGGGCTTGGGAAATCCTGGCGAGTGTCCCTTGCTCTCCCACGAACTTCAAGTTCTCAGAGTTATCGGGCTTGATCGCCAATCCCCCCGAACCGGCCGGTCCGGGAAGCAAAGTCCAAGTTACAAGGGTTAGGGTGAGGGGCAAGCGGCAAGGGAATCACCGCGCCGTTCAGGCAAACGCCTCGCGATTCAGCATCAGCCATTGCAGCATCATGATCGTCTTGGAATCGACGATGCCGCCGTTGGCGATCAGGCCGCAGGCCTCGTCGATCGGCATTTCGACGATCTCGATATCCTCGCCCTCGCCGTCCACACCGCCGCCCTTGCCGTCGCGCCCGGCGGAATCGATATGGGCGGCGAAGCAGGAGACGCGCTCCGTCAGGGTGCCGGGGCTGGAATACATGTCGAAGACGTGGCGGAGGTCGCTGACGGCGTAGCCGGTCTCCTCCATCGCCTCGCGGCTGATGGCATCTTCCGGGCTGTCGTCGTCGAGGAGGCCGGCGGGCACTTCGAGGAGGAAGCCGTCCGGGTGGCCGCCGAGGAAGGCGCCGGGGCGGAACTGGCGCACCAGCACGACCGTCTGGCGCACCGGATCGACGAGGAGGATCGCCGCCGCCGCGCCGTGGTCGTGCACCTCGCGGTCGAGGAACTCGACCCGGCCGTCGGCACGGGTCTGTTCGAGGACGAGGGTGCGCAAATGGATGAAGCGCTTCCAGACCGTCTGCTGCTCGACGATACGGACGGAGGACTGCTTTTCTGCGGACATGGAATACCCTTCGGCGTCAGGCCTTGCGCAGCCAGACATGGTTGTCGTGGAAGGCCGCGCCGCCATAGGGCGCGATGGGATCGGCGCCGGTCAGCACGTTGATGCCCTCCCCGTCGAGATGGGCGGAATTCGGCCAGATACCTTCGGCGATGAGCACGCCGGGCTTGGCCTCCGCCGTCACCTTCGCATGCAGGCGGATATCGCCGCGCCGGTTGCCGAGGCGCACGATATCGCCCGGCTCGATGCCCTCAGCCGCCGCGTCCTCGGGGTGGATCATCACCTCCGGCCGCCCTTCCCGCTCGCGCGAGCTCTTGCCTTCCGAGAAGGTGGAGTTGAGGAAGGTGCGGGCGGGCGATGTCGCGAGGCGGAACGGATGGTCCTCGTCCGCCGTCTCGATCACGGTCACATAATCCGGGAAGGCCGGCAGCGCCTCGTGCGGGCCGAAGGCGCCGAGCACCTTCGGCGGCTTGTTGGGGGCCGGCGTGTTCGTCCAGTTCGGGCGAAAGCGAAACTTGCCGTCGGGGAAGCCGAAGCCCTTGGAAAAATGCGCCGTCTCGAAATCCGGCTGGCAGTCGATCCACTTCTCTTCTTTCAGCCCGTCGAAGTCCATCTCGTAATAGGGCAGCATGCGGGTGATGTGCTGCTGCTCGGACAGGCCGAAGCCCGGCAGGCCGGCGATGCCAAGGCGCCTTGCCAGCTCCTCGATGACGAAGAGATTGGTGCGCACGGTCGCCGGCGGCTCGACGAGCTTGGGGCCGAGCAGGATGTGCTGGTGGCCGCCGCCGCGATAGATGTCGTCATGCTCGACGAACATGGTGGCGGGCAGAACGATATCGGCGAGCTTTGCCGTATCCGTCATGAACTGCTCGTGCACGGCGACGAAGAGGTCGTCGCGCAGAAAGCCCTGCTTCACGAGGCGCTGTTCGGGGGCGACATTCGCGGGGTTGGTATTCTGGATCAGCATGGCCGTGACCGGACCGCGATCGCGCAGCGCGACGGCATCGCCCGTCAGGATGCGGCCGATCTGCGACTGGTCGAGCATGCGGATATCGGGGTCGACGAATTTCGCGCCCGTCAGCTCGCCCTTGCGCAGATGGAAGATGCCGGAATTGCTGTGGAACGCGCCGCCGCCCTCATATTGCCAGGAGCCGAGAACCGTGGCGACGGAAAGCGCGGCATGCATGGAGACCGCGCCGTTGCGGCTGCGGGTGAAGCCGTAGCCGAGACGGAAGAAGCTTCTCTTCGTCTGCCCGACGAGCGCGGCGAAGGCCTCGATCTCCTCGGCGGCAAGGCCGGTGATGTCGGCCGCCCATTGCGGATTGCGGGTCGCGAGATGGGCTTCGAGGCCGGCCGGATCGTCCGCGAATTTCTGCATATAGGCGCGGTCGGCATAGCCGTCGCGGAAGGCGACATGCATGACGGCGCAGGCGAGCGCGGCGTCGGTGCCCGGCTTGAGCTTCAGCGCCAGGTCGGCCTGCTTCATCGTCGGGTTGTCGTAGACGTCGATGACGACGATCTTCGCGCCCCGCTCCTTGCGCGCCTTCACGGCATGGGTCATCACGTTGACCTGGGTGGAGACGGCGTTCGTGCCCCAGATCACCACGCAGTCGGACTTCGCCATCTCGCGCGGATCGGGACCGCGCAGCGTGCCGGCGCCCATGGTGAAGCCCGTCCAGGCCGGATTGGTGCAGATGGAATCGAAGAAGCCGGAATAGCGTTTCGCATGGCGCAGGCGCTCGATGGAATCGCGCTGCACGAGGCCCATCGTACCGGCGTAGTAATAGGGCCAGACCGCCTCCGTGCCATGCGCCTGCTCGGCCTTGACGAAGGCTTCGGCGATGGCGTCCAATGCGGCTTCCCAGGAGATGTCGGCCCATTCGCCGCTGCCCTTGGCGCCCTTGCGGACCTGCGGCTTCATCAGCCGGTCGGGATGATAGAGGCGTTCGGCGTAACGGGCGACCTTGGCGCAGATGACGCCGGCCGTGTAGCTGTTGTCGGCGCTGCCCCTGACGCGGCCCATGCGGCCTTCCGCATCGATCTCGATATCGAGGGCGCAGGTGGAGGGACAGTCGTGCGGGCAGGCCGAATGGCCGATCCGCGGTTTTCCGAGATGGGGGGTCGCAACGTTCATGGCTTTTCTATATTGCAGAGCGCAAACGGCCAAAAGGCAAAACGTTCTACCATCGCAACAATTCATCGTCGCATCATTGCGGACGATCCCGGGCAGCGCTCCATGAACTACCGCCACATCTACCATGCCGGCAATTTCGCGGATGTGCTGAAGCATGCCGTGCTCGCTCGCCTCGTCACCTACATGCAGGGCAAGGACAAGGCCTTCCGCATGCTCGATACCCATGCCGGCATCGGCCTCTACGACCTTTCCAGCGAGGAGGCGCAGAAGACCGGCGAATGGCGCGACGGCATCGGCCGGCTGCTCGAAGGCGACATGCCGGCGGCGGTGGCCGCCATCCTTGAACCTTATCTCAAGGTCATTCAGGAACTGAATCCGCAGGGCGGGCTAACCCATTATCCCGGCTCGCCAAAGCTCGCCCGCATGCTGTTCCGCCCGCAGGACAGGCTTTCGGCCATGGAGTTGCATCCGGACGACTACGAGACGCTGCATCGCCTCTTCGACGGCGATTTCCAGAGCCGCATCACCCATCTCGACGGCTGGCTTTCGCTCGGCGCGCATCTGCCGCCGAAGGAAAAGCGCGGCATCGTGCTGGTCGATCCGCCCTTCGAGATCGAGGGCGAATACGAGCGGCTGGTCGACGGGCTGGAAAAGGCCGTGCGCCGCTTTGCGGGCGGGGTCTATTGCCTGTGGTATCCGCTGAAGAAGAACGCGCCGATCGCCGCCTTCCACAAGGCGCTGAAAGAGACGGGCATTGCCAAGATGCTCTGCGCCGAGCTTTCCGTGAGGAGTGACCGGGAAACGACGGGGCTGACGGGCTCCGGCCTCATCGTCGTCAACCCGCCCTTCACGCTGAAGCAGGAGCTCGATGTACTGCTGCCCTTCCTCAAGGAGCGGCTGGCGCAGGACCGTTTCGCCGCGGCGCGTATTTTCTGGCTTGCAGGCGAAGCGAAGGCCTCTTGACCTTTCTCCTTCGGCGGCAACAATCGCGCGCCGAACCGGGAGACCTTCATGACATGCTTGCCCGCGGCCGCGCCATGATGCGACGGCCCTCCTCCATCCTCGTCCCGCTGCTCCTCGCCGGCATGGCCGCGCTCGCCGGCTGCGGCGAGGAAAAGCCGGCCGGGAAGGCCAAGCCCGAGACGAATCACGCCGCGCCGGAAAAGCGCGCACAGGCGCCGCTCGGCAAGGGCTTCGACTTCTACGTGCTGTCGCTTTCCTGGTCGCCCACCTGGTGCGCGGACAACGATGCCGGCGGCAGGACGCAGCAATGCCGCCGCGGCGAGAACAACGGTTTCATCGTTCACGGGCTCTGGCCGCAGAACGAGCGCGGCTATCCGGAATATTGCCCGACGCGGGAATCGGACCGCGTCCCGGAGAGCCTCGGCCGCACCGTTCTCGACATCATTCCCTCCATGGGGCTGATCGGGCATCAATGGCGCAAGCACGGCAGTTGCTCGGGGCTTTCCCAGACAGATTATTTCGCCGTTACCCGCGCGGCCTTCGAGCGCGTCCGCATTCCGGCCGAGGCAGGCCGTGGCGGCGGCCGTCTTTCGCCCGACAAGGTGGAAAGCGCTTTCATCGCCGCCAATCCCGGGCTCGACCCGAAGGGCATCGCCGTTACCTGCGAGGACGGCCGGCTGGAGGAGGTCCGCATCTGCATGACGGCGGACCTTGCCTTCCGCACCTGCCCCGCCGTCGACCGCGCCGCCTGCCGCGCCCCGTCCATCGAACAGCCGCCCATCCGCTAGAACAGGAACCACCCATGAAGATCTTCTATTCCGACGCCTCCCCCTATTCCACCAAGGTGCGCATGGCCGCCCATTATGCCGGCCTTCCGGTCGATGCGGTCGTTGTCGACACCAATGCGAACCCGGCCGAGCTGCTGGCCGCCAATCCGCTCGGCAAGATCCCGACGCTTCTCACCGACGACGGGCTCGCCGTCTACGACAGCCGGGCGATCATGAACTATATCGACCGCCAGACGCGCGGTTCGCTTTACCCGCGCAACGCCGCCAAGCGCACCGAGGTCGACGTGCTGGAGGCGACCGCCGACGGCATCTGCGACAGCCTGCTCTCCATCGTCTACGAACGCCGCACGCGGCCGGAGGACAAGGTCCACCAGCCCTGGATCGACCGCCAGTGGCAGAAGGTCGAGCGCGCGCTCGACCATCTCGAAGCCAACATGCCGCGCCTCGGCAAGAAGCCCCATGCCGGCCATTTCGCGCTTGCGGCGATGCTGCGCTACATCGAGATGCGCTTTTCCGGAAAGTGGCAGCGCGGCCGCCCGAAGCTGAAGCGCTATCTCTCGCGCTTCGAGGCCGTCTTCCCCGACTACGCGTCGTTCAAGGACTGAACACGGCAAAAAGGCCGCGGATCGCTCAGCGGCCTTTTCTTTTCCTGAGCCGTAACGGCTTAGAACTTCACGCCCATACCGACGCGGACGCTGTGGTCTTCGAAGCCGCTGCGCGTGCCGCCAGCACCAGCGAAGGTCTTCTTGCCGTAGTCGCTGTAGCGGTATTCGACGCGAGCCGTCACATTGTCCGTGACGAAGGCTTCGACACCGGCACCGGCCGTCCAGCCGAGCATGGTCGCGTCATCCTTCGCACCAGCCCTGTTGACCTTGACGTTCGAGGCAGCGATACCGGCCGTGCCGTAGACCAGAACCGGGTTCAGGTCGACACCGACGCGGCCGCGGATGGAGCCGTTGGCGCCCTGCTTGGCCGAGAACACGCCGTTGTTGTGGTCGACGCCGGAGTAGTTCAGGTCGGCTTCGCCGCCGTAAACCATCTGGCCGTTCTGCATGTTGTAGCCGCCGTAGACGCCGCCGCCGAAGCCGTGTGCGCGGTCCTGGCCCTGGCCGTTGAACTTGCCCTTCTGCCAGGTGGCGGTGCCACCGACATAGGCGCCCGACCAGTTCTTGACGACCGGCTCGGAATATTCGGCGGCCGGAGCCTGCGGAACTTCGTCGATGGCGTCGGCAGCATGGGCGACCTGGAAGGCAGCCATGGAAACCGTCGAAGCGACGAGGGTGGCGATAAGTGTACGCATGATATTCTCCTTTACTAAACGACGCCCTCTTTGGGAGGCTGACGGGCGTCGTCATTTCCAATTCAGTCCCGCCCGGTTGAGGGGAAATTGAATAAAGATTGAGGAAATGGAAGAGCCAAAATGTGAAATCATTGTGGCAGACACGCGGCGCAAATTGGATGTGACTTTTGCACAACAGGGAATTCGTTAACCATGATTTCAATTACCGAAGAATGTCGCAAAATATACTTCAAATTACTTTGAATTGGCCTTTGCGGTTAATTTTTCCGCAACCAATTTTCAGGGGGAGTTTAAGCCTGCGAGAAGATGTCTATATCTTGGGCCGGTTAATCAAATGAATCGGCAGGACGGACTTTTCTTGAAGAATCCCTTGAAGACGGCCCTGGTGACGGGCGGCGCGAAGCGCATCGGCAAGGCTATCGTGGAGGATCTCGCGGCAAACGGATTTGCGGTCGCCATCCACGCGAACGAATCCCTGGAGGAGGCGGCGGCGATCGCACGCCGCCTCGGCGAACGTGGCCTCAGGGCCGTCGCGCTGCAATGCGACCTGTCGGACGGGGGCGCGACGGCCCGCCTGATGGACAAGGCAACGGCCGCCATCGGGCCGATCGACCTCCTCGTCAACAATGCCTCCCTGTTCAAGCCCGACAGCGTCACGGCCTTCGACGACACGCTCTGGGACCGGCACTTCGCCGTGCACCTGAAGGCGCCGTCGATCCTTGCCCGCGACTTCGTGCGCCAGCTTCCCGCGGACGCGGCAGGCTCGATCGTCAACATCATCGACCAGCGCGTCTGGAACCCGACGCCGCGCTATTATTCCTACACGCTCTCCAAGGCGGCCCTGTGGATGGCGACACGGACCATGGCGCAGAGCTTTGCGCCGCGGGTGCGGGTCAATGCCATCGGCCCCGGCCCTTCCCTGCCGAACGAGCGGCAGGACGACGCGGCCTTCCAGGCGCAGGTGGAAGGCCTGATCCTGCAGCGCGGCCCCGCCCTGGAGGAATTTGGCCGCACAGTTCGCTTTTTGTTCGACACGCCGTCCATAACGGGGCAAATGATAGCGCTCGACGGCGGGCAGCATCTCGCCTGGGAAACACCCGATGTCGGGGGAATAGCGGAATGAACGGCCGGAAGGTGGAGGATGGCGGCATCCTCTACGACGAGAACGAGACCGACGAGGAAGACGAGCTTCAGGAAAGCCCGCCCGAAGGCGGCAATGCGCCCGCCATCGCCACCCCGGGCATCGACTGGAACGAGGGCGGCGACGTGCCCGAAGGCCTTGTCGGCGCCGAGCGGATCCAGGCCATCGTCAAGCGCCTGCCGAACAGCCCCGGCGTCTACCGCATGTTCAACGCGGCAGGCGACGTGCTCTATGTCGGCAAGGCACGCAGCCTCAAGAAGCGCGTGACGAACTACGCGCAGGGCCGCGGCCACTCCAACCGCATCACGCAGATGATTCGCCTGACGGCGAACATGGAATTCGTGACGACGCGCACCGAGACCGAGGCGCTGCTGCTGGAGGCGAACCTCATCAAGCGCCTTCGCCCGCGCTTCAACGTGCTGCTGCGCGACGACAAGTCGTTCCCCTATATCCTCGTGACCGGCGACAGCCGGGCGCCGGCGATCTTCAAGCACCGCGGCGCGCGCAGCCGCAAGGGCGACTATTTCGGGCCCTTCGCCTCGGCGGGGGCGGTCGGGCGCACGATCAACTCGCTGCAGCGGGCCTTCCTGCTGCGCACCTGCACCGACAGCGTGTTCGAAACGCGCACGCGGCCGTGCCTGCTCTACCAGATCAAGCGCTGTTCCGCGCCCTGCACCCACGAGATCAGCGATAGCGGCTATGCCGAACTGGTGCAGGAGGCGAAGGACTTCCTTTCCGGCAAGAGCCAGAAGGTGAAGGCGCATATGGCCGAGGCCATGAACGCCGCCTCGCAGGACCTCGATTTCGAGCGCGCCGCCGTCTATCGCGACCGGCTGGCGGCGCTCAGCCACGTCCAGAGCCACCAGGGCATCAATCCGGCGGGCGTCGAGGAGGCCGATGTCTTCGCCGTCCATCACGAGGGCGGCGTTTCCTGCATCCAGGTCTTCTTCTTCCGCACCGGGCAGAACTGGGGCAACCGCGCCTATTTCCCGAAGGCCGACCCGCAGCTTTCGAGCGCGGAAGTGCTCAACGCCTTCCTTGCCCAGTTCTACGACGACAAGCCCTGTCCCCGGCAGATCCTGCTTTCGGAGACGGTGGAGGAGATCGACCTTCTCTCGCAGGCGCTTTCCGAACGCTCGGGCCACAAGGTCCTGATCTCCGTGCCGCAGCGCGGCGAAAAGAAGGACCTCGTCGACCATGTCGTGGCCAATGCCCGCGAGGCGCATGGGCGCAAGCTCGCGGAGACCGCTTCGCAGTCGCGCCTGCTCGAAGGGTTCGCCGCGACCTTCAAGCTGCCCTATGTGCCGCGCCGGATCGAGATCTACGACAACTCGCACATCATGGGCACCAATGCCGTGGGCGGCATGGTGGTGGCGGGGCCGGAAGGCTTCGTGAAGGGGCAGTACCGCAAGTTCAACATCAAATCGACCGACATCACGCCCGGCGACGACTTCGGCATGATGAAGGAGGTGATGACACGGCGCTTCTCCCGGCTTATCAAGGAAGAGGGCCTGCCGGACCGCAATGCGGATGCGGGCGCGGAGGCGGCGGACCTGCCCTTCCCCGCCTGGCCGGACGTCATCCTCATCGACGGCGGCCAGGGCCAGATGACGGCGGTGCGCGCCATCCTGGAAGAGCTCGGCATTACCGACCAGGTGGTGGCCATCGGCGTCGCCAAGGGCGCGGACCGCGAGGCGGGGCGCGAGCGCTTCTTCATGAGGGGCATCCCCGACTTCTCGCTGCCGCCGCGCGATCCGGTGCTCTATTTCGTGCAGCGCCTGCGCGACGAGGCGCACCGCTTCGCCATCGGCTCGCACCGGGCGCGGCGCAAGAAGGAACTGGTCAGGAACCCGCTGGACGAGATCGGCGGCATCGGCCCGACGAGGAAGCGCGCCCTGCTCCAGCATTTCGGCACGGCGAAGGCCGTCTCCCGCGCGGCGATGGCCGACCTGATGGCCGTGAGCGGGATTTCGGAAAGCGTGGCGCGCCTCGTCTACAATCACTTTCACGACGATGCGGCCGGATAGAATCCGCAGCACCGTAAATTCGCCACCAATTGCCGGAAACAAAGGTTGACGACGCCGTCACAAACGCCTCATCTAGCCGCAAACAGACGAGACTGAAGAATCCATGGCCTCCCGCGCATACAGCATCCCGAATCTCCTCACCTACGGCCGCATCATCGCCGTGCCGCTGATCGTTCTCTGCTTCTTCGTGGAAGGGCGGCTGGAATCGTCGGATTTCGCGCGCTGGACGGCCTTCTGGCTGTTCGTCGTCGCGTCCATCACCGACTATCTCGACGGCTACCTCGCCCGCATCTGGAACCAGACGTCGAATATCGGCCGCATGCTGGATCCGATCGCCGACAAGCTGCTCGTCGCCTCGGTCCTGCTGCTGATGGCCGCCGACGGCACCATCGCCGGCTGGACGATCTGGGCGGCGATCATCATCCTGTGCCGCGAGATTCTCGTTTCGGGCCTGCGCGAATATCTCGCCGACCTCAAGGTCAGCGTTCCCGTGACGCGCATCGCCAAGTGGAAGACGACGATTCAGATGGTCGCCATCGGCTTCCTGCTGGCCGGGCCGGCCGGCGAGAAGGTTCTGCCGTACACGACCGAGATCGGCATCGGCCTGCTCTGGGTCGCGGCGATCATCACGATGTATACCGGCTACGACTATTTCCGCGCCGGCCTCAAGCACATCGTGGACGAGTAAGATGACCAGGCTCGTCTATTTCGCCTGGGTGCGCGAACGGATCGGCAAGGGCGAGGAAGACATCGACCTGCCGGCCTCCGTGAAGACCGGTGCCGACCTTCTCAGGCACCTGAAGACGCTCGGTGAGGACTATGCTCATGCACTGGAGCACGAGACTGTCATCCGCATCGCCGTCAACCAGGAGCATGTCGAGCACGACGAGCCCATTGCCGGCGCCCGCGAGATCGCCCTCTTCCCCCCGATGACGGGGGGCTGAGCCATGGCCGGCGGCATCCCGGCACCGGTCGTCGTCCGCGTCCAGACGGACGACTTCGACAGTGCGGCCGAAACGGCGCGCCTGACTGGCGGGCACGCCGCCGCGGCCGGCGCCATCGTGACCTTCACGGGCCTTTGCCGCGACGAAGGCGGGCGGCTTTCGGCGCTGGAACTGGAGCATTATCCGGGCATGGCCGAGGCCGAGATCGAGCGCATCTGCCGGACGGCCGTCAAGCGCTTCTCCCTCCTCGGCATCTCGGCGATCCACCGCGTCGGCAAAATCGCGCCCGGCGGCAATATCGTGCTCGTCATCGCCGCCGCGCCGCACCGTCACGCGGCCTTCGACGGCGCGTCCTTCGTCATGGATTACCTGAAGACCTCCGCCCCCTTCTGGAAGAAGGAGCATTTTGCCGACGGAAGCGAAGGCGGCTGGGTCGACGCCAAGGAAAGCGACGATCGGGCGCGGGGGAAGTGGGCGTAAGGGACGCTCCCCACTCTACGGCACCGGCCGCTCCCGCCGGAAGATCACCAGCAGCAGCACCAGCCCTGAAAAGATCACCAGGTCGCGCCAGAGGAACGCGCCATAGGCGCTCCAGACCGTTTCGGCCAGGCCCATGGCCGCCCCGCCGATCGCGGAGCGAAGCGGCGCCCCTGCCCCGCCGATGGCGGCGATGAAGAGCACCTTGACACCGAAGACCATGGCGGCACCGAAATCCATGTTGCCGTAGTAGGAGACTGCGAGGATGCCGGTGAGGCTGGCGATCAGCGCTGCCGCGACATAGGCGGAGAGGAAGACGGCGCCGGCATCGACCCCGCACAGCGCCGCCGCCTGGCGATCGTCCGACACCGCCCTCCAGCGCCGGCCCCAGGCCGAGCGGACGAGGAAGGCATGGCCGATGACAACGATGGCCGCCATGGTGGCCGTGTTGACGAGCTGCAGCACGGTCAGCACCACGGGAAAGCCGGGATCGTCCCAGAAGACGACACGCGTGCCGAGCAGCGGCGGCAGCCACAAGCTCTTCGTGTCCGAGGCGAGCCGCGCCGTCTCCATCAGCACCAGCACCACGCCGAGCGCGGCGACCACGACCGTGTTGTCCGAGGAAAAGGCGAGCGGTCGCATGACATGGCGCCCGACGAGGAGGCCGGCGCCGACGCCGTAAAGCAGCGCCGCAGCCGCGCCGAAGGCGAGCGCGGCCGGCAGCACGAGCCAGAGCCGCGTCCAGCCGACGCTTGCGAAGAGCACGAACATCTGCGCCGCGAAGGCGAAGAGCGCGCCATAGGCCACATCCGCCCGGCGCGTCACCGCGAAGGCGATGGAATAGCCGAAGGCGAGCGCCGCATAGAGCGCCGCCACGGGTGCGGCATTGGCGATCTGCTGGAGAAAGTAGGCCATGGCGGCTCCGCAATTTCCAGAATTATAACTGGCAAAATTGCTTTTACCAGTTAGAATATCGCCATGACCTTTTCCTGGACCCCACATCGCTTTTCCGGCGGCGTGCTTGCGCTCGATGTCGCCAATTCCGTCGTGCTGCGGGCCGATCCGGACCGGCGGATCGACCGCTTCGCCGATCCGGCCGCGATGGACGCCTTTCCGGCCGGCGCGAACCGGCACGGGGCGGAGCGCACCCTTTTCGGCCTGCTGGAACCCGTTGCGCAGGACGCACGCGCAGGAATGGTGCGGCTTCGCGAGGCGATAGACCGGCATTTCCGCGCCGAGGTGCTGGGTGCGGGAACACCGGGCCTGCTTGCCGACCTGCTGGAGGCCATCGCCTCGACGCTGCGCCTGTCCGGCGAAAGGCCGCAGGCGCTCGATACGGCGACGGCCCGCTCCGCGCTGATGCTGCTTTCGCAGCCGGACCCGCAGCGGCTGAAGATCTGCCCGAACTGCGGGTGGCTCTTCCTCGATCGCAGCCGCAACCGCTCGCGCGCCTGG
Organism: Shinella sp. NM-101; assembly: GCF_021401195.1. Taxonomy (NCBI): domain Bacteria; kingdom Pseudomonadati; phylum Pseudomonadota; class Alphaproteobacteria; order Hyphomicrobiales; family Rhizobiaceae; genus Shinella; species Shinella sp. NM-101. The sequence continues at coordinate 51,014 of NZ_JACBFT010000009.1, forward strand.
TGCGACATGGCGGTCTGCGGCAACCGCGCGAAGGCGAGCCGGCACTACCGCCGCAACCGCGGGGAGCCACGGCCATGAGACGATATCTGGCGATCCTGCTGCCGCTTGCCCTCGCGCTCACCGCCTGCCAGCGCGAGACGGGCGGCGATCCGCTGAAGCTGACGGGCAAGATGTTCGTCTTCAACTATCGCCTCGCCTACGCGACCTATCTCGTCACGCTGGAGCAGACCGAGCCGCTGCCCGACGGCGCCATCGTGAAGGCCGAGTTCGAGAACCCGGCGGGCGGCGCGCCGCTGACGCTGGAGCGGAAGATCTTTCCCAACCTGCCGCGCGTGGTGCTGGAAAGCCCTGATGTGACCTGCGTGAAGAAGGCGCGGCCCTACAAGGTCACGATCGCGGTGGTGGGGCCGGACGGCGGCACGCTGCAATCGATCGAGACCGAGGTGACGTCGAGCGCCGACCAGAACATCCTGCCGGCAAAGCCCCTCGTCGTCGGCCCCGGCTACGACAAGAACCCCGAAGTCTTCAAGGACGGCAAGGCGCCCGCGCATTTCGAAATGGCGACGTGCGCCAGGTAAAAAGCCCCTCGGCCATGACTCGTTCGGTCCAACTCGTGTGAACGGTAGATCCGGCAGCCCCTTCTTCGTCATGCCCGGGCTTGCCCCGAGCATCCACCCCTCAACGCGACGCCTCACCGTCGTCACCCTCGGCTCAAGGCCGAGGGTGACGACGGTGAGGTGCTCGGGTCAATGGGGTACGGCAACCGCTCGACAAACGAAAGAACCGGAGCCTTGCGGCCCCGGTTCCCGAGTCATTTCAAAGGTTTCCGGCCGGAGCCGGACAAACCGATTCAGCCGACGATTTCAGTGTCGGAGAACCAGTACTTGATTTCCTGGGCGGCGGTTTCCGGAGCGTCGGAGCCGTGGACCGAATTTTCGCCGATCGACAGGGCGTGCGTCTTGCGGATGGTGCCTTCGTCGGCGTTGGCCGGGTTGGTGGCGCCCATGACTTCGCGGTTCTTGAGGATCGCGTTCTCGCCTTCGAGGACCTGGACGACCGTCGGGCCGGAGGTCATGCCTTCGACGAGCTCGCCGAAGAACGGGCGTTCCTTGTGGACGGCGTAGAAGCCTTCGGCTTCGCGGCGGCTCATCCAGACGCGCTTGGAAGCAACGACGCGGAGGCCCGCATCTTCGAGCATCTTGGTGATGGCGCCGGTCAGGTTGCGCTTCGTCGCGTCCGGCTTGATCATCGAAAAGGTGCGTTCAATCGCCATTTTCCCGTTTCCCTTGGTTATCCGGTGAAAGTGGCGGTTCCATAGCCGCCAACGTCCCGCAAAACAAGAGGGCGGCGGCTTTTGCCGTCTTCAGGCGGAAACTTTCATGCCGCCGTCACACGATGGCCGACGCCGCCGTGGAGGTCGAGGCAGCGGCGAAACCAGAGGGCGACCGGATCGTCGTCCTCCAGCACCTTCGTTCCGGCCGTCGTGCGCAGCCATTGTAGCGCGCCGAAGACGATATAGTCGGCAAAGAGCGGCCCTTCGCCGCCGATGAAGGGCTGCGCCTTCAGCATGTTGCGCAGAGGCTGGAGCCTCTTGGCAAAGCCCGCGACCTCCGCCGCGCCGGCCGCCGCGATGTCTTCCAGCGAGGCGCCGAGCCGCGCCTCGCGGCTGCGGCGGAAATAGGCCCGGTCGGCCGGGCCGAGCAGGTCGTGGATGTGAAGGATCGCGATGCGCGTCACGGCCATGTGCAGCGCCGACTGCGACCAGCTCTCGATGAAGCGGGCCATCGCCCTGCCGCCCTGCCCGCCGAACAGCGTCGGCCGGTCGGGATAGGCCTCGTCGAGATAGACCGCGATGTCGAAACTGTCGCGCACCAGGAGGTCGCCGTCGCGCAGCACCGGCACCGTCGCCGCGCTGCCGTCCTCGATGCCCGCGATCTCCGTGAAGCCCACCGGCACGGTCTCGTAGTCGAGGCCCTTGTGGGCGAGCGACATCACCGTCTTCCAGACGTGGGGCGAAAACTGGCGGTCCCTGTCGGCGCCGGCGAGCGCATAGAGCAGTCGGGTCATGCAAACCTCTTCGATCGATCGGGCCGCATTGGAGCGCAACGCGAAAGCCGGCGCAAATCAGATAATTTCATGGATGGCATTCATGCGCGCGATGGCCGGCCGGTCTATAGTCGGGCAAACCACGGAGAGGCCGATGCTCGATCACTACCGCATGTTCGCCGCCTACAATGCCTGGGCCAATCGCGTGCTCTACGAGGAGGTCGGCAAGCTCGACGATGCCGACTACCGCCGGAACCTCGGCGCCTTCTTCGGCTCGCTGCACGGCACGCTGAACCACCTTTTGTCGGCGGACCGCATCTGGATGCGCCGCTTTACCGGCGAAGGCCAGGCGCCGGCGAGCCTCGACACGATCCTGCACGAGGATTTTGCCGGCCTGCGGGCGGCGCGGCAGGCGGAGGACGCGCGCCTTGCCGCCTATGTCGGTTCGCTGACGGAAGAAAGGATCGCGGCACATTTCACCTACAGCCCGATCACCAGTCCTGCGGTCATCACCCACCCGCTCGGCCCGGCGCTGGCGCACCTCTTCAACCACCAGACCCACCACCGCGGCCAGTGCCACGCCATGCTGACGACGCTCGGCGGCCCGAGTATCACGCTCGACCTCATCTCCTTCGTGCGCACCGAGGGCGCCGGCCTCCTGAAAGCTGCGGGGTGAGCCGACCATCCGCTCCCGCGATGATCCTGCAATAGTACTGATACACTTCTGGGATATGGGAGCGTTCGGCCCCGGTGCCGGCGCCGAAGGGCGCGCGCCTTGCCCGGAAAGAGGAAAGACGATGGCGAGAACGAACGAGGAGTGGGCAGCCCTGCTCGGCAGCACGCTTTGCAAGATGGCGCGCGTCCACGGCACCGATGCCCCGGGCGCCTACCTGCCGGAGGAGTGCTATCCGGTGATCGAGAAGACCATCGAAATCGCGGTGAAGGAAGCACGCGCCGAAGGCTATGCGGCCGCCATGCGCGAATCGCAGCCGGAAAGCCGACCGGCCCGCAACAGCCCGTCCCGGCGCCTGGCGGCGATCGGCCAGATGATGCGGGCGATCCCGCTTGCCCGGCGCACCGCCTGACCGCCCCGGGGTTGCTGCCGGCGGGGGCGGCGATTGTGTCCGCTCAATTACGACTTTGGTTGAATGCTTGTTCAGCACACGTAAAATTAACCGTGCAATCCAATACTTAGGCCGAAATATCCTTTCCGAGCGCAGGCGTTCCCCGCCCGCGCCCTATCCGACGGCGTTTTCATGAGCAGCAAAGCTACACCCGCCCCCAGGGATGCACAATCGGCCGTTCCGCCGATCATGGCGCGCATCGCGCATCTCATGGTCAGCCTCGGCATCGCCGCGCTGCCGCGCAACTACGAACTGCTGTTCGAGGCGCTGAACGGCAATGCGGGCGTCGCGCGCGAGATCGCGGCGCTGGGCAAGGCGCCAGAGCAGTCGGCGCTCGATGCCGTCGCCCTGCGCCATTCGCTGCCGAGCCACAATGTGCTTGCCGCCGGGCAGGCCGCCGGCGAGGCCGTGCGGGTTCTCACGGAAATCTCGAGGACGGCGGAGGAAAGCCATCGCCAGCGCGCCGCCGCGACGCAGGAACTGGAGGAAATCGCCGGCCGCCTGAGCCGGGATCCCGTCCTCGGCATTTCCGATTTCGGCAGCGACACGGCGCGCCTGCTCTCACTGGTCCGCGACATTCTCGGCGCCGACCGGAAGGCCAGCGCCCGGCTCGACGATCTTCAGGCCCATCTCGACGGCCTGCGCTCGGGTCTTTCCGTCAGCCGCGAGGCGCTGACCCACGACCCGGTGACCGGGCTTGCCAACCACGCCGCGCTGCTCGGCCGGCTGAAGGGTCTCTTCAAGGAGACGTCGGGGGAGAATGCGTCGGCCCTGCTCCTCTTCCGCGTCGAGCAACTCAAGGACTTCGCCGAAACCCACCCGGCCGGTGCCGCGGAGAAGACGCTGAAGCGGCTCGCCGGCCTCTTCCGCCAGTCGGTGAAGAAGGAGGACTTCGTCGCCCGCTCCGGGCCGGACGTCTTCTGCCTGCTGCTTGCCGATGTCAGCCGCGAGATCGCCGTCACCATCGCCCGGCGCATCGCGGTCCGGGTCGCCGAAAAGCCCTTCCCCTTCATGGACCGCGAGCTTCCCGCCGGCTTCCTGACGCTGACGGCCGGCCTTTCGATGAGCGATTCGGCGCAGTCGCCGGCCATGCTCTACGACCAGGCGGAGCAGGCGCTCGGCTATGCGGCCGAGGCGGGGATCGCGCTGCGCATCTATTCGGCCGAGGTCGCCGAACGGTCAAGCCGGGTCTATCGCGGCGGCAACGCGGCCTGAACCCCTTGCCTTAGCCCGCCGCCCCGCCCTATAGACCCGGAATGATCACGATTTCCGGCCTCACCGCCCGCGTAGCCGGGCGTCTCCTCATCGACAACGCGTCCGTTTCCCTGCCGAGCGGCGTGAAGGCGGGCCTCGTCGGGCGCAACGGCACCGGCAAGTCCACGCTGTTCCGCGTCATCACCGGCGACCTTGCCGCCGAGGCGGGAACCATAACGGTGCCGAAGAACGCGCGCATCGGCCAGGTGGCGCAGGAAGCGCCGGGCACGGACGATCCGCTGATCGAGATCGTGCTTGCCGCCGACAAGGAGCGCGCCGCCCTCATGAAGGAAGCGGAGACGGCGAGCGACCCGCACCGCATCGCCGAGATCCAGACGCGCCTCACCGACATCGGCGCCCATTCGGCGGAAGCGCGCGCGGCCAGCATCCTGGCCGGCCTCGGCTTCGACCACGAGGCGCAGCAGCGCCCGGCGAAGAGCTTTTCGGGCGGCTGGCGCATGCGCGTGGCGCTGGCGGCCGTGCTCTTCTCCGAACCCGACCTCCTGCTTCTCGACGAGCCGACCAACTATCTCGACCTCGAAGGCACGCTGTGGCTGGAAGATTACGTGAGGCGCTATCCGCACACGGTCATCATCATCAGCCACGACCGCGACCTGCTGAACACCGCCGTCAATTCGATCATCCATCTCGACCAGCAGAAGCTGACCTTCTACCGCGGCCCCTACGACCAGTTCGAGCGGCAGAAGGCCGAGGCGGACGAGTTGCAGATGAAGGCGAAGGCCAAGAACGACGCCGCGCGCAAGCACCTGCAGAGCTTCATCGACCGCTTCCGCGCCAAGGCGACGAAGGCCCGCCAGGCGCAGAGCCGCATCAAGGCGCTCGAGCGCATGGGCACGGTCGCCGCCGTGATCGAGACGCAGGTGCAGCCGATCACCTTCCCGGAGCCGGAAAAGCAGCCCGCCTCGCCGATCGTGGCGATCGAGGGCGGCGCCGTCGGCTATGTGCCGGGCAAGCCAATCCTCAAGCAGATCAACCTCAGGATCGACAACGACGACCGCATCGCCCTGCTCGGCTCGAACGGCAACGGCAAGTCGACCTTCGCCAAGTTCATCTCGGGCCGGCTGGAGGCGGAGGCCGGCGCGGTGAAGAAGGCGCCGAACCTCAAGATCGGCTTCTTCGCGCAGCACCAGCTCGACGACCTCGTCCCCGACCAGTCGCCGGTCGAGCATGTGCGCCGGCTGATGCCGGAGGCGCCGGAGGCCAGGGTGCGCGCCCGCGTGGCGCAGATGGGGCTTGCCACCGAGAAGATGTCGACGGCCGCCAAGGACCTTTCCGGCGGCGAGAAGGCCCGGCTCCTGATGGGCCTTGCCGCCTTCGACGCGCCGAACCTGCTCATCCTCGACGAGCCGACGAACCATCTCGACATCGACAGCCGTCGCGCGCTGATCGAGGCGCTGAACGACTATGACGGCGCCGTCATCCTGATCTCGCACGACCGACACCTGATCGAGGCGACCGTCGACCGGCTCTGGCTGGTCAGCGACGGCACCGTGAAGTCCTTCGACGGCGACATGGAGGACTACCGCAGCCTCATCGTGCAGTCCGGCCGGAAGGACGACCGGGACAAGGTCGCGACCAGCGGCGAGGCCAGCAAGGCGGATCTGCGCAAGGCCAATGCCGACCGGCGCGCCCAGTTCGCCCCGCTCAAGAAAAAGATCAACGAAATCGAATCCCTGACGGCGAAGCTGCAGAAACAGATTCAGCTTCTCGACACGGAACTGGCGGACCCAATGCTCTACGAGAAGAGCCCGGCGAAGGCGGCCGAGAAGGCGAAATCGCGCTCGGTGGCGGTGGACCGGCTCAACGAGGCCGAGGAGCAATGGCTGGAGCTTTCGGCGCAATACGAAGAGGCGATGGCCGGCTGACCGGCACCCCCGCGGGATAGGGCAGATGCAGGCGGGGACGCGGGGGAGCGGCCTTGCCCTGCCCGGCGGTTCTGCTACAACAGCGCCAAATCATCATACAAATGAGGGCGGAGCCATGTCCCCGATCAATCTCGCAATCGTCGGCGTCGGCAAGATCGTGCGCGACCAGCATCTTCCGGCCGTCGCCGGCAACAGCGACTACAGGCTGGTCGCCGCGGCCAGCCGCCACGGCACGGTCGAGGGCATCGACAATTTCAAGTCCATCGACGAGATGCTCGTCGCCGTGCCGGCCATCGATGCCGTGTCGCTCTGCATGCCGCCGCAGTATCGCTACGAGGCCGCCGAGAAGGCGCTGTCGGCTGGCAAGCACGTCTTCCTGGAAAAGCCACCCGGCGCGACGCTCTCCGAGGTCGCGGACCTCGAGGCGCTCGCCGCCTCCAAGGGGCTTTCGCTCTTTGCGAGCTGGCATTCGCGCTATGCGCCGGCTGTCGAGGCCGCCAGGGAATTCCTTGCCGGCACGACCATCCGCTCGATGCGGGTGATCTGGAAGGAAGACGTGCGCCACTGGCACCCGAATCAGGAATGGATCTGGCAGGCCGGCGGCCTCGGCGTGTTCGACCCGGGCATCAACGCGCTCTCCATCGTGACGCACATCCTGCCCCGCCCCGTCTTCATCACCGCCGCCACGCTGGAGTTCCCGGAAAACCGCGACGCCCCCATCGCCGCCTCGATGACCTTCTCGGACGCCAACGGGCTCGATCTTGCCGCCGAATTCGACTGGCGCCAGACTGGCAGGCAGAGCTGGGACATCGTGGCGAAGACGGACGCCGGCGAGATAGTGCTGTCGGAAGGCGGCGCCAAGCTTTCCATCGACGGCAAGCTGGTGCACGAGGAGCCGGAGCAGGAATATCCGATGCTCTACCGGCGCTTCGCCGAGATCATCAAGGCCGGCAGGTCCGACGTCGACCTCGCGCCGCTCCGCCACGTCGCGGATGCCTTCATGCTCGGCCGGCGGAAGTTCGTCGATTCATTTTACGATTGATTTTCCGAAAGCCCCTCATCCGGCCGGCCACCTTTTCCCCGCGAGCGAGGCAAAAGTGCTGTGCCGCGCCGGTTTCCCGAACCTGCAACATTGCGTGAGGCCAGTCCCCTCTCCCCGCTTGGGGGAAGAGGGTTAGGGTGAGGGGCGAAGCCGCCAAATGACGGTCACGCCTTCTTCATCCAGCGCCCGTCGCCGTTCTGCTGCCAGTAGGTGAGCTGGTGCCCCTCGCCTTTCAGGCGCTTCCAGTGTGCGCGTGCCGTCTCCAGCTCGGCCTGGTCGTAGCCGTCGAACATGAAGATGACGCGCTCGTAGGCGTCGAGCGGCGGCGGCTCAGCGCCCGCGACGAGGAAGCGCACGGTGGCGGCGTTCGGGTTTTCGGGCGTTGCCGTCAGGAGCACCGGCTGGTCTTCGGGGAAGGCCTGCTCGTCCGTACCGTGCGGCAGGAAGCTGTCCTCGCGGAAGGTCCACAGATGCGTGTCGAGCGCATCGCGGCGCTCGGCGTCCCCCGCCTGCACGACGACACGCCAGCCGCGCTCCAGGCTCTTGTCGAGCAGCGGCGGCAGCGCGTCTTCGAGCCTGGATTCCGTCAGGTGGTAGAAGAGGACTTCGCTCACCTCTTCCTCACCCCTCGTAGTTGGCGCGTACGAGCTCATCCAGCAGGCGCACGCCGAAGCCGGAGGCCCAGGACTGGTTGATCTCGTCGGTCGGCGAGCCCATGGCCGTGCCGGCGATGTCGAGATGCGCCCAGGGCGTATCCTTGACGAAGCGCTGGAGGAACTGCGCGGCGGTGATCGAGCCGGCATAGCGGCCGCCGGTGTTCTTCATGTCGGCGAACTTGCTGTCGATCATCTTGTCGTATTCGCGGCCGAGCGGCATGCGCCAGAGGCGCTCGTTCGTCGAAAGGCCGGCGGCGGTGAGGCGCGCGGCGAGCGTGTCGTCGTTGGAGAAGAGGCCGGCATGGTGGCTGCCGAGCGCCACCATGATCGCGCCGGTCAGCGTCGCAAGGTTCACCATGAACTGCGGCTTGAACGTCTCGTTGCAGTACCAGAGCGCATCGCAGAGCACGAGGCGGCCCTCGGCGTCCGTGTTGATGACCTCGATGGTCTGGCCGGACATGGACCTGACGATGTCGCCGGGACGCTGGGCGTTGCCGTCGGGCATGTTTTCCACGAGGCCGAGGACGCCGACGACATTCGCCTTCGCCTTGCGCGCCGCGAGCGTGTGCATGAGGCCGATGACGGCGGCGGCGCCGCCCATGTCGCCCTTCATGTCCTCCATGCCGGCGGCAGGCTTGATGGAGATGCCGCCGGTGTCGAAGACGACGCCCTTGCCGATGAAGGCGACCGGCCGGTCCTTCTCCTTGCCGCCCTTCCAGTGCATGACCGCAAGGCGCGGCGGGCGCACGGAGCCCTGCGCGACGCCGAGCAGCGCGGCCATGCCGAGCTTCTTCATCTCGCGCTCGGTGAGGATGTCCACCTCGACGCCGAGCTTTTCGAGCGCCTTGGCCTTGTCAGCGAATTCGACGGGGCCGAGCACGTTGGCCGGCTCGTTGACGAGGTTGCGCGCGAGGATGACGCCCTCGGCCACGGCGTCGGAGACGTCGTTCGCCTTCCTGGCGGCGGTCGCCGTCGCGGTGACGATCGTCACCTTCACGGCCTTGCCGTTCTTCGCCTCGTCGTCGTCGCTCTTCTTCGTCTTGTAGAGATCGAAGCTGTAGGCGCCGAGCTGCATGCCGAGGGCGAAGTCGGCGGCGTTCTTCGCCGTGACGGTGACGCCCGGCGCATCGAGATGGATCGTCGCCTTCTCGGCGCGGGAAATCTTCGCGGCGGCCGCGCCGCCGGCCTTCAGCCAGTCATGGGCGGCAAGCTTCTCCGCCTCGCCGAGGCCGAGCACGACGATGCGGTCGACCGGCGCGCCGTGCGGCGCCAGCACGTCGAGGCTTTTCAGCGCCTTGCCGGTGAATTTCGTAACACCCGCGGCGCGCGCCACGACGCCCTCCGGGTCGACCTCGCCAAGGCCCGCCGCCTGCGCGCCGGCAACCTGAAGAAGGATCGCAAGACCGCCCGAAGCGCGCGCCGTCTTTGCAAAACCGATGTCGAACCTGAAAGCCATGATACACTCCGCATGTGGCCTTGCGGCCTCTCGTCCGGCCGGAAAGGCCGTGAACCACATCAATTCCTTGTCGCTTTTACGACGCTTGGCAAGATGCGCTCGCTTGTTTAGAGAACGTTAGGCATGCTTGTTCGCCATAAATTTTCCATCCGGGCGGACACTCTTCGCTATGGCGTCAGCCTCAAGAAAGCTTATATGCCCATTGCAGTTCCGTTGACGGGCGTCGTGGGCGCGAGACCGGAACCGCTTGTCGGACGCACGGACTGAAAGATGAAACTGATCGAGCGCTATATCCTGCGGCGGGCGTCGCTGATGTTCGTCGCCACGCTTCTGCCCCTGCTCGGCATCGTCTGGGTCACGCAGGCGCTGACCAGCGTCAACCTCGTCACGGACAGCGGCCAGTCGATCTTCGCCTTCCTCAAGCTCGCAACGCTGATCCTGCCCTCCGTCATCCCCATCATCCTGCCCTTCGCGCTCGTCATCGGCGTGTCGCAGACGCTGACCGTCATGAACGGCGATTCGGAGCTGACGGTGCTGAATTCGGCCGGCGCCTCGCGCGTGACAATCATCCGGCCGATCATGATCCTTGCCGTGGCGATGAGCCTCGTCTCCTTCGCCGTCGACAATTTCGTGGAACCCTATTCGCGCATGGCCGTGCGCAAGATGATCGCCACGGCCCATGCCGACATGCTGTCCGCCGTCGTGCAGGAGAACACCTTCCGCAAGATCACGGACGGCCTCTACGTGCAGGTGGCGGAACGGCGGAACGGCGGCGTGCTGCGCGGCCTCTTCGTCGCCGACACGCGCGATCCGCGCTTCGAGATGGTCTATTACGCCCGCGAAGGCGCGGTCGACGAGAACAGCTCGGCGCTGGTGATGAAGGACGGCGAGGTGCACCGCAAGCTGCCGGACGGCAACGTCTCCATCATCAAGTTCGAATCCTACGCCTTCGACCTGGCCGACCTCACCCAGAGCGCGGGCGAGGCGAACATCCGTCCCAAGGACCGGGACCTGCCCTATCTCATCAACCCGGATCCGAACGACCCCTACTTCAAGAGCAAGCCGGGGGCCTTTTCCGCTGAACTGCACCGCCGCTTCTCCGAATGGCTGTTTCCCGCGGTTTTCGGCCTGATCGCCCTCGTCGTCAGCGGCGATGCCCGCTCGCACCGCGAGGCGCGCATGCACCCGATGATCACGGCGCTGCTGACGGCGCTCTTCGTGCGATGGGCGAGCTTCTATGCCTCGAACAGTGCGGAAAACTCCGTCTATTTCACGGTCATGATGTATCTCATACCGCTCGTCACCGGCGGCCTTGCGATCCGCTACCTCGCGCGCAACAAGAGCCTGGAGATTCCCGCCACGCTCGGCGAGCGCCTTGCCGAGCTGCGCGGCAGGCTGCTTTCGCGCCTCACCGGCGGCGGCTCGGCCCCGGCCGGCGGAGGCGGCAATCCATGATCCCCACGCTCGCCCGCTACTTCCTTCGCCGCTATGTCGTCACCACGATCTGGTTTCTGCTCGGCATCTTCGCGCTGATCTTCATCATCGACTTCAGCGAGATGTCGAATCGCGTCGGCAGCCTGCCGCACTACACGGTCACCACCGGCCTGCTCGTCACGGCGCTGCGCATTCCCACGATCCTGATGCAGACCGTGCCGTTCGTCGCGCTCTTTGCCGGCATGGCCGCCCTCATCTCGCTCAACCGGCGATACGAGCTGGTCGTCACGCGCGCCGCGGGGATCTCCGTCTGGCAGTTCCTGCGCCCTTTCGTGGTCGGCGCCTTCCTGTTCGGCATGCTGGCGGTGCTGGTGCTCAATCCGCTCGCCGCCCTGGGCAGCAGGAAGGCACAGGAATTCGAAGCCTCCTGGGGCGCCACCAACGCGCGCGCCGAGAACACCGTTCCCTGGCTGCGCCAGATCTACGGAAAGGACCAGGCGATCATCGGCGCGAAGGCGATGCTGGACGGCGGGACGCGCCTCCTCAACGTCTCCGTCATCCACTTCGACGAGGGGGGTGCGATCGTGCTCCGGCAGGACGCCGACTCAGCCACCTTGGAAGATGGTTACTGGCTGCTTAAGAACGTTCGCGAGACGCGCATCGGCGAGCTGCCGGTTCGTCACGATGAGGTACAACTTCGTACCAACATGAAACGGGAGTTCGTCCAGGAGAGCCTGGAAAAGCCTGAAAACATTGCATTTTTCGAGCTTGGACGCAAAATCGAAGCGGCGAGGTCCTTCGGCTTCCCGACGAATGCGATGGAAACGCAGCGTCACTCCATGCTTGCGCTTCCGCTGCTCCTGGTTGCGATGACGCTGATCGCAGCCTGTGTATCGTTAAAATTTAGCCGGTTTAATCAATCGCGTGCGGTGATTCTGGGTGGAATCCTGTCAGGCTTCATGCTTTATGTCGTCACCGTGCTTGTGAAGGCATTCGGAAGCAGCGGTGTTGTTCCTCCGTTCGTTGCGGCCTGGCTCCCAGTGGTCGTCGCAATGTCCTTGGGTGCGACGATTCTTCTGCATCAGGAGGACGGCTAGTGGCGGCAGGCGACCGCAAAACGAATAGGTGGTTGAAAGCCGCCCTGCTTGCAGGTGCGGCAACGTGCGCGCTCACCTGTGCATCCGCCGTCCCCTCCCTTGCGCAGTCGCCGGACATCGCCCGGATGGAGCCGAGCATTCCCGAGGGCAGCAAGCTGATCCTCGCGGCCAACGAACTCGTCTACAACAGGGACAACGAGACGGTCGTCGCGCGCGGCGCCGTGCAGATCAATTACGGCGGCTACAAGCTCGTCGCCCGCGAGGTCGAATACGACCAGAAGACAGGCCGGCTGAAGGCACGCGGCAATATCGAGCTCATCGAGCCGACCGGCAACCGCCTCTACGGCGAGGAAATGGACCTGTCGGACGACTTCGCCAACGGGTTCGTCAACGCGCTGCGAATCGAGACAACCGACCTCACCAAGCTGGCCGCCACCAGCGGCGAGCGCGTCGACAACGAGGAGATGATCCTCAACCATGCCGTCTACACGGCCTGTACGCCCTGCGCCACGGATCCGACGCATCGCGGCCTGTGGGAGATCAAGGCCGAGCGCGTCGTGCAGAACGGCCGCACCAAGACCATTCGCCTCGAACGCGCCCGCTTCGAGATGTTCGGCAGGCCGATCGCCTATATTCCTGTGCTCGAAGTGCCGGACCATACCGTCAAGCGCAAGACCGGCTTCCTCTTCCCGCAGTTCAGCTACGCCCAGAAGCTCGGCCTCGGCGTGACGACGCCCTATTACATCGCGATCGCACCCGATGTGGACGCGACGCTTTCGCCCACCGTGCTGACCAGGCAGGGCTTCCTGATGGAAGCCGAATTCCGCAAGCGCTTCCACAACGGCCTCGTGACGCTGCGTACCGCCGGCATCAAGCAGATGGATTCGGACACCTTCACGCCGGGCAAAAGCGACAACCTGGCGGATGGCTTCCGCGGCATGGTCGCCTCCACCGGCCAGTTCCGGATCAATCCGCGCTGGTCGTTCGGCTGGAAGGTGATGGCGCAGACCGACAACAACTTCTCGCGCACCTACGACATCGACGGATTCAACGACAACACCTTCGTCAACCAGGGCTATCTTTCGGGCCTCGGCCGCCGCAACAGCTTCGACATGCGCGCCTTCTATTTCGACGTCCAGGACGCCGACCCCGATGACAATGCCGAGCGCAAGCAGGCGATCGCCCAGACGCTCGACCACGAATATATCGTGCCGCAGCCGGTGCTCGGCGGCGAACTCAGCGTCACCACGAACATCACCAATATCGACCGCGACCTTGCCGATACCCTGACCATCGGCACGAGCGACCGCTTCCTCGGCCTCGAAGGCGGCATGACGCGGCTGACCAGCGAAGTGGAATGGAAGCGCCAGTTCGTCGTGCCGGGCGGGCTCGTGCTGACGCCGCTGCTCGCCGCGCGCGGGGACATTCATCGCCTCGACATGCGCGCGCCAGGCGGCGGCCTCAACCCCTATGGCGGCGCCTACGAGACGGGCGGCAGCGCGACCCGCTCGATGCTGACGGCCGGCCTGGAGGCGCGCTACCCGATCCTCGCGACGACGGACTACAGCACGCACCTCTTCGAACCGATCGCGCAGCTCTACATGCGTCCCGACGAGGACCTTGCCGGAGGCCTGCCGAACGAGGACTCCCAGAGCTTCGTCTTCGACGCCACCAACCTCTTCGAGCGCGACAAGTTTTCCGGCTTCGACCGTATCGAGGGCGGCACGCGCGCCAATCTCGGCCTGCGTTATACCGGCACCTTCGACAACGGCGTCCTCGTGCGCAGCATCGTCGGCCAGTCGTTCCATCTCGGCGGCGTGAACTCCTTCGCAATGCCCGACCTGGTGAATGCCGGCGCCAATTCCGGCCTCGACACCGACCGCTCCGACTATGTCGGCATGGCGGGCGTGGACCTGCCGAACGGCATTTCCTTCTCCACCAGCGCGCGCCTCGACAAGGACGACCTGTCGCTGCGCCGCTCGGACACCTCGCTGCGTTTCGACGGCGCGAAGGTCGAGACGGAGTTCACCTATACGCGCGTCGCGGCGCAGCCGGACTACGGCTCATTGGAGACCGCCAGCGAACTGCAGAGCAAGGCGGCCTTCAAGTTCCACGACTACTGGTCCGTCTTCGGTTCACTGACGTACGACATCGGCAATCACGTCATTTCGCGCAACGGTATCGGCCTGTCCTACGATGACCGCGACACGGTCTTCTCCATCGTCTACGAGCAGACGAGGGATAGAGGAAATACCAATGCAAACGACTGGTCGATCGGCGCGCGCCTGATGTTCCGCACGCTCGGCGACATAAAGGTCGGCGATGCGACGCTCACCGGTTTCGAATAACCGCCGCCTGCCGGTCTTGTCATCGTTTGGCCGTATGTATTATGCACATCCGGGGCAATGGTTTCCCGCCGACGCCGCGCGCCCTGATGGCCGTGTGGAGAACGGGCGGGCGCGAAACGGGTTTGGATAAAGGGACTGGCAAGATGGGCAGACAATCTCTGGTGCGATCCATGACGGCGGGCGTTGCGCTGGCGGTGGCGGCGATCATCGCTGCGCCGGCCGGCATTGCGCAGGCGGCGACGTCGGTCGTCGCGGTCGTCAACAACACGCCGATCACGTCGGGCGATGTCGAGCGCCGCATCAACTTCCTGAAGCTGCAGCGCACCAAGGGCAATCTGCGAAGCGTTGCCCGCGAGCAGCTCATCGAGGAAGCGCTGAAGCGCGAGGAGGTCCTCAGGGCGCGCGCTTCCGTCAGCACGAGCGAGGTGGACGCCGCCTATGGGCGCTTCGCCTCGTCCAACAAGATGACGACGGACCAGCTTGGAAAGATCCTCAACCAGGCCGGCGTCGGACCGGAGCATTTCAAGCAGTTCATCGCCATCCAGATGAGCTGGCCGCGCGTGGTCAACGCCCGCTTCGGCGGCAACGCCAACGGCAAGACGCTTGTCGAGCGCATGCAGGAGCACGGCGGCAAGAAGCCGGTGACGACGGAATATTTCCTCAAGCAGGTGATTTTCGTGGTGCCGGAAAAGCGCCGCAACGCGATCCTCGGCAAGCGCAAGGCGGAAGCCGAGGCTTCCCGTTCGAAGTTCCCGGGCTGCGACCAGGCCAAGGCCTTCGCCGCGACGATGCACGACGTGTCGATCCGCGATCTCGGCCGCGTCCTCGCCCCGCAGATGCCAGAGGACTGGAAGCCGCTGGTCGAGAAGGCCAACGGCCTGACGACCGGCACGCGCGTCACCGAACGCGGCGTCGAATATCTCGCGATCTGCAAGAAGCGCGAAGTGAACGACGACGTGGCCGCCGAAATGGTCTTCCGCGCCGAAGACCTCGCCAAGGCCAAGGGCGACGAAAACGACGAGAACAGCAAGAAGTACATCGCCGAACTGCGCAAGAAGGCGACGATCACCGAACGCTGATCCTCCGGCGCGCCGGGGACGGCAGACGCTTTTCAATCCCGCGGGAGCATTTGCGAATGCTCCCGCCTTTCATTCCCCC
The DNA here is from genome assembly GCF_021401195.1 of Shinella sp. NM-101. NCBI lineage: Bacteria > Pseudomonadati > Pseudomonadota > Alphaproteobacteria > Hyphomicrobiales > Rhizobiaceae > Shinella > Shinella sp. NM-101. The sequence continues at coordinate 66,515 of NZ_JACBFT010000009.1, forward strand.
GCAATTCCGGATGCCAACCGCGGCGCGCGCTTGCCGGAATTGCTCACGCGGCAGGGTCTCATGACGACGACGAACATTCCGCCGCTGGCGCTCACCATGGGCGATCCGGCAGGGATCGGGCCCGACATCACCCTTGCCCTCTGGGCGGCGCGCGACGCTCTCTCGCTTCCTCCTTTCCTTTTCATCGGCGATGCGCGGGTCCTGCGTGAGCGCGCAGCAGTACTCGGCCTCGATATCGCCGTGGCGGCCGCGGAGCCCGAGACGGCCAGCGCCGTCTTTCCAAAGGCCATCCCCGTGCTCGCCGCCGATTGCCCTGCCCCCGTCGTGCCGGGCACGCCGGATGCGCGCAATGCCGGCGCGATCATAGGCGCGATCGAGACCGCCGTCGCCCTGACCATGGCCGGCCGGACATCCGCCGTCGTGACGAACCCGATCGCCAAGGCCGTCCTCTACGATGCCGGCTTCGGCTTTCCCGGCCACACGGAGTTCCTGGCCGACCTCGCGGCAAAGGCGACGGGCCAGCCGTTCCTCCCGCCCGTCATGCTGCTCGCCGGGCCGAAACTGCGGGCGGTGCCCGTGACGATCCACATCCCGCTGAAGGACGTTCCCGCCGCGCTCACGGAGGACCTGATCGTCGAGACGGCCACCATCACCGAGCGGGATCTGCGCGAGCGCTTCGGCATTGGAAGGCCGCGCCTTGCCATTGCCGGGCTCAATCCGCATGCCGGCGAAGGCGGCGCGCTGGGGCTGGAGGACGATGCCGTCGTGCGGCCGGCCGTCGCGCGGCTGCGGGCGGCCGGCATCGATGCCGTCGGCCCGCTTCCGGCCGACACGATGTTCCACGACGCCGCCCGCGCGACCTATGACGTGGCGCTGTGCATGTATCACGATCAGGCGCTGATCCCGGCCAAGGCGCTCGGCTTCGACACGTCCGTCAACGCGACGCTGGGCCTACCCTTCATCCGCACCTCGCCGGACCACGGCACGGCCTTTGCCATTGCCGGAAAGGGCGTCGCCAGACCGGACAGCCTGCTGGCCGCGCTGCGGCTTGCGGCGGAACTCGCCGCGCATGAACAGCTTGCGAAGGCGGATGCGTGATGGCGGCGCTCGACGGACTTCCGCCGCTGCGCGACGTCATCCAGCGGCATGGGCTCGACGCCAGGAAGGCGCTCGGCCAGAACTTCCTGCTCGACCTGAACCTCACCCAGAAGATCGCCCGCACCGCCGGCCCGATCGAGAACCATACGGTGATCGAAGTGGGGCCCGGTCCGGGCGGCCTGACGCGCGCCATCCTTGCGCTCGGCGCGAAACGCGTGATCGCCATCGAGCGCGACGCCCGCTGCCTGCCGGCGCTGGCGGAAATCTCCGACCACTATCCGGGCCGCCTGACGGTCATCGAAGGCGATGCGCTGAAAACGGATTTCGAGGCGCTGGCACCGGGCGAGCCCGTGCGCATCATCGCCAACCTGCCCTACAATGTCGGCACGCAGCTCCTGGTCAACTGGCTGCTGCCGAAGACATGGCCGCCCTTCTGGGAATCACTGACGCTGATGTTCCAGCGCGAGGTGGGCCTGCGCATCGTCGCCGAGGAGAACGACGACCACTACGGCCGGCTCGGCGTGCTCTGCGGCTGGCGCACCCATGCGCGCATGGCCTTCGACGTGCCGCCGCAGGCCTTCACGCCGCCGCCGAAGGTGACGTCCTCCGTCGTGCATCTGGAACCGATCGCCAATCCGCTGGCCTGCGATGCGGGCACGCTGGAGCGCGTCACCCAGGCTGCCTTCGGCCAGCGCCGCAAGATGCTGCGCCAGAGCGTGAAATCGCTCGGCGGCGAGGCGCTGCTGGCGCGGGCGGAGATCGATCCGCAGCGGCGGGCGGAGACGCTGAGCGTGGAAGAGTTCGTGCGGCTGGCGAACGCGCTGTAGCATTCGCCCCTCATCCGGCCTGCCGGCCATCGGGGAGAAGAAGACGTGCCGCGCCGGTTTCCCCAAACCTCGAACATGCCGTGGGGCAAGTGCCCTCTTCCCGCTTGCGGGGAGAAGGTTAGGGTGAAGGGCAAGGCCGCACGGTCCAAACCTTACAGAACCGGCTTCTCCGTCACCAGATTCGTCACGAACTCGAACAGTCCGTGCCGCCGGTCGCGGCGCAGGCGCTCGGCCTTGACGATGCTCTGCACGGCATCGAAGGCGACCGAGAGGTCGTCATTGAGGATGACGTAGTCGTATTCCCGCCAATGCTCGATCTCGGCGCAGGAATTGGCCAGGCGCGTCTGGATGACTTCCTCCGTGTCCTCCGCGCGGCGATGCAGGCGCGATTGCAGCTCGGTCATCGAGGGCGGGAGGATGAAGATCGAGACGACGTCGGCCGGCATCTTCTCCTGGAGCTGCTGGGCGCCCTGCCAGTCGATGTCGAAGAGCATGTCGCGGCCGGCGGACATGGCTTCCTCCACCGGCTCGCGCGGCGTGCCGTAGAAATTGCCGTGTACCTCGGCCCATTCGAGCAGCGCGTGGCTGTCGCGCAGGCGCTCGAATTCCTTGTGGTTGATGAAATGGTAGTGCCGGCCGGCGATCTCGCTGGCGCGGCGCTGGCGTGTCGTCACGCTGACCGAGAGGCTGAGGCCGGGATCGGCCTCCAGCAGGTTGCGGGCGATGGTCGACTTGCCGGCGCCCGACGGCGAGGAGATGACGAGCATGAGCCCGCGGCGCTCGATGTGGATCTGCTTCGACGGTTCGGCCATGGCCTACTCCAAATTCTGGACCTGTTCCCTGAACTGGTCGATGACGACCTTCAGCTCGATGCCTGCAGCCGTTACAGCAGCGGCGTTCGACTTGGAACAGATCGTATTCGATTCCCGGTTAAATTCCTGTGCGAGAAAATCGAGCTTGCGGCCGATCGGGCCGCCGGCGGCGATGAGTTCGCGCGCGGCCGCCACATGCGCCTTCAGCCGGTCGATCTCCTCGCGCAGGTCCGCCTTGGTGGCGAGCAGCGCCGCCTCCTGGTGCAGCCGGTCCCGGTCGAGCGCGGTGGCGCCCTGCAGCAGCACCGCGACCTGCCCGGCGAGCCGCTCGGCGGTGGCCGCGACGCTGCGCGAGGGATCGGCCTCGACGATCTGCGTCAGCGCCTCGATGCGGTCGACCTGGCCGAGAAGCACGCCGGCAAGTGCGCTTCCCTCCTTGCGCCGCATGTCGGCAAGACAGCGCACCGCCTCGGCAAAGCCCGCGCGGATGTCGGCGTCGCGCGCGTTGCGCTCGGCCTCGCTCTCCTCCGCTTCGCGGAAATCGACGATGCCGCGCACGGAGAGCAGGGTGTCGAGCCTGACCGGCGCGGGATCGATGGTGCCGGCGAGTTGGTCGCGCAGCGCCAGCACGGCGGCAAGCGCGCCCTGGTTCACGACGGCCTCGACCTGCGCCTCGCTGACGCTGGTCGAAAGGCCGACCTGGAGATTGCCGCGCGAGAAGGCCTCGCCGGCAAGGCGTCGCACGTCCGCCTCCAGCGCCTCCAGCCCCGGCGGCAGGCGAAGGCGCATGTCGAGCCCCTTGCCGTTCACGGAACGCAGCTCCCATGCCCAGCGCGTGCGTCCGCTGGTTCCCTCGACCCGCGCAAAGCCGGTCATCGATTGCAACGTCATGTCAGCCTCCAATGGCGCCTCGCTGCAAGCGGGCTGCCGGATACGCGCAGCAGCGCCATCATCCATTCAAAGTGAAACAGTTTCGCGGGGTTGGAAACGGCTTGGCGCGCCGTGTGGGCATCGATCCACATCAAAGGTGGTGCGACCGGCCGAAAAGCCCTCGAATGCGAGCATCGGCGGGCTGCCGACGCCCGACGGGCCCCGGCGCATGCCGCGCCAGAGCCGCTTCACCGAATGCGGGGGCCGTTAGGGGGAATCGGTGGATTTCGTTTCCTTGGCCGCTTCCGCCGCCTTCTCCGCTTCCAGCTTGCGCCAGCGGCGGACGTTCTGGTTGTGCTCCTCCAGCGTCTCGGCGAAGACGTGGCCTCCGGTGCCGTCGGCAACGAAGTAGAGGTCGGAGGTCCGCGAGGGGTTGGCGACCGCCTCCAGTGCCGCGCGGCCGGGATTGGCGATCGGCGTCGGCGGCAGGCCCTTGATGATATAGGTGTTGAACGGCGTCTGCTTTTCGAGGTCCGACTGGTAGATCGGCCTGTCGGCCGGCTTCCCCTCGCCGCCGAAGATGCCGTAGATGATCGTCGGGTCGGACTGCAGGCGCATGCCCTTTTCGAGCCGGTTGAGGAACACCGACGCGACGCGCGAGCGCTCGTCGGCCCTGCCCGTTTCCTTCTCGACGATCGAGGCGAGCGTAACGAACTCCTCGCGGCTGGCGATCGGCAGGTTGTCGTCGCGGCGCTCCCAGATCTGGTCGATCAGGGCCTTCTGGGCGTCGAGCATCTGGCGCAGGATGTCGACGCGCTTGGTACCGCGCGAGAACTTGTAGGTATCGGTCATCAGCGAGCCCTCGGCCGGCAGTTCGGCCGGCAGGTCGCCTTCCAGCACCGGATCCTCCGCGAGACGCTTGAAGACCTGCTTGACCGTCAGGCCCTCCGGCACGGACACGCTGTAGAGGATCGACTTGCCGGACTTCAGCAATTCGACGATCTCGCGCATGGAGGCGCCGGCCTTGATCTCGTATTCGCCGGCCTTCAGGGTCTCGCCGTCGAGATAGATGCGCGAGAGCACGCGGAAGACGCGGCTGTCGGTGATGATGTTGTTGCGCTCGAGGTTGGCGGCGATCTCGTTGGTGCCCGCCCCGCCCCGCACGATGAAGTTCGTGTTGGCGGTCAGGGGGCCGGCTTCCTCGTAGCTCTTGATGCCGTAATAGAAGACGCAGACACCGATGATCGTGGCGAAGACCACCACGGTCATGACGAAATTCAGGAAGATGACGACCTGGCTGCGCGCCTTGCGCGACCGGCGGCGGCTCGGCGGTTCGGGCACCTGCTCGGGACGCAGGGCCTCCTTGGCGGACTTCGGAATGATGCGCGGCTGGCCGGAGGCCTCGCCGCGGCCGAATTGCGTCTCGCCGGAATCGTTCGTGTCGCTCACGGACTGTCCTCATGGGTTCGGGCATTGCTCGACGTCTTGCAGCAGAGCAATGCGGCAAAAGCGGGATGAACCCGCTCTTCTCATTCGGGTGTGCGGGCGCGCCGGGACGACATGGCGTCCCGGACGGGATCAGGCGTCGTAACGCTTGAGAACCAGCGATGCATTCGTTCCGCCGAAGCCGAACGAGTTGGACAGCGCCACGTTGATCTCGCGCTTGCGGGCCTTGTGGGGCACCAGGTCGATCGCCGTCTCGACGTCGGGATTGTCGAGGTTCAGCGTCGGCGGCGCGATATTGTCACGGATCGCCAGCGCGGTGAAGATCGCCTCGACGGCACCGGCCGCGCCCAGAAGGTGGCCGATGGCCGACTTGGTGGACGACATGGAGACGCGGGAGGCCGCATCGCCGACGAGCCGTTCCACCGCGCCGAGCTCGATCGTGTCAGCCATGGTGGAGGTGCCGTGCGCGTTGATATAGTCGACTTCGCCCGCCGCAATGCCGGCGCGCTTCAGCGCCATGGTCATGCAGCGGAAGGCGCCGTCGCCGTCCTCGGACGGCGCGGTGATGTGATAGGCGTCGCCGGAAAGGCCGTAGCCGACGACTTCGGCATAGATCTTCGCGCCGCGCGCCCTGGCGTGTTCCAGCTCCTCCAGCACGACGATGCCGGCGCCCTCGCCCATGACGAAGCCGTCACGGTCGCGATCATAGGGGCGCGAGGCGGCGGTCGGGTCGTCGTTGCGCTCGGTCGACAGCGCCTTGCAGGCGGCAAAGCCGGCGAGCGCGATGCGGCAGATCGGCGATTCGGCGCCGCCCGCCACCATGACGTCGGCGTCGCCGAGCGCGATCAGGCGGCTGGCGTCGCCGATGGCGTGCGCGCCGGTCGAGCAGGCGGTGACGACGGAATGGTTCGGGCCGCGCAGCTTGTGGCGGATCGAGACGTGGCCGGAGGCGAGGTTGATCAGGCGGCCGGGGATGAAGAAGGGCGAGACGCGGCGCGGGCCCTTATCGCGCAGCGTGTAGCCGCCCTCGACGATGCCTTCGAGGCCGCCGATGCCGGAGCCGATGAGCACGCCGGTGGCGATCTGGTCCTCGTCGGTCTTCGGATGCCAGCCGGCGTCGGCAAGCGCCATGTCGGCGGCCGCCATCGCATAGACGATGAACGGATCGACCTTGCGCTGCTCCTTGGGTTCCATCCACTGGTCGGGATTGTAGGTGCCGTCGGAACCGTCGCCGAGCGGGATGGAGCAGGCGATCTTGGCGGGGAGGTCCTCGACCTCGAAGGCGGTTATCCTGGCGGCGCCGCTGCGGCCTTCCAGAAGCCGGCTCCAGGTCACTTCGGTGCCACAGCCAAGCGGGGATACCATGCCGGTACCCGTGATAACGACACGCCTCATCGTCCGTGATCCACCCTTTGCAGTCTTATAGTCGTTGCCTCGTCAAGAGGTGCGGCCGCCCGCGGGCGGACCGGGGCGGGCCGCTGGAAAGCGGCCCGCCGGCAGCCAGATCAGGCCTGGGCCTTCTCGATGAACTTGACGGCGTCGCCGACCGTCAGGATCGAGTCGGCGGCATCGTCCGGGATCTCGACGCCGAATTCTTCTTCGAACGCCATGACCAGTTCGACGGTGTCGAGAGAGTCCGCGCCAAGATCATCGATGAAGCTTGCGCCTTCGCTGACCTTTTCGGCGTCAACGCCCAGATGATCAATGACAATTTTCTTTACGCGTTCTGCTACGTCGCTCATGTCGGATTCCTCGACCTTCGTTTTTTGATCGGCGCCTTCACGGCGCCGCACACTCGACACGCCCGATGTGCCTCAAGAACACACCCGGCAATCCCTTCAACCGGCAATGCGGGATCGACGATCCTTTTGCGTATCGCCCGATCGCTCAGGCTTTTACCGGTCGACTGCTGGCAGTCATGGCCCGATTAACACGGTTTATGCCTGCCGCAAAGCCTGAAAATGGCGGGCACTCCAGCGGTCAACATGCAATTTATGCTGTTTCGCCGGGCGCTTGGGCCATGTTCAGATCATCGCCATGCCGCCGTTCACATGCAGCGTCTGGCCCGTCATGTAGGACGCTTCCGACGAGGCGAGGTAGGCGACGGCGGATGCGACTTCCGCGCCGGTGCCCATGCGCTTCATCGGGATGGCCCCCATGATGGCTTCCTTCTGCTTGTCGTTCAGCTTGCCGGTCATGGCGCTTTCGATGAAGCCGGGGGCGACGCAGTTGACGGTCACGTTGCGGGTCGCGATCTCCTGCGCCAGCGACTTGGTGAAGCCGATCATGCCGGCCTTGGAGGCGCAGTAGTTCGCCTGCCCCGGATTGCCGGTGACGCCGACGACCGAGGTGATGTTGATGATGCGGCCGTAGCGGCGGCGCATCATCGGGTGGGTCAGCTCGCGTGTCAGGCGGAAGACGGCCGTGAGGTTGACTTCGAGGACGGCGTCCCAGTCCTCGTCGCTCATGCGCACGAACAGGCCGTCCCTGGTGATGCCGGCATTGTTGACGAGGATGTCGACGCCGCCGAGCTCGGCTTCCGCCTTCTCGCCGAGCGCCTTGACCTCGGCGCGGTCGGAAAGGTTGGCCGGGAAGATGTGGACGCGCTCGCCAAGGTCGCCCGCGAGCGTTTCCAGCTTCTCGACGCGGGTGCCGTGCAGGCCGACGATGGCGCCCTGGGCGTGGAGGATGCGGGCGATCTCCTCGCCGATGCCGCCGGATGCGCCGGTAACGAGAGCCTTGCGGCCGGTAAGATCAAGCATGGTCGTGTTCCTTCAAAAAGAGATCAGCCGATGAGCGCGGCGAGCGCGCTGTCGATGTCGGCGGGGGTGTTGATAGCGATGCCGGTGACGGACTTGTCGATGCGGCGCGCAAGGCCGGTCAGCACCTTGCCGGAGCCGACTTCGTAAAGCGTCGTCACGTCGTTCGCGCCGAACCATTCGACCGTCTCGCGCCAGCGGACCTGGCCGGTGACCTGCTCGACGAGGAGCGTGACGATCTCCTGCGGGTCGCTGACCGGGGCGGCGCGGACATTGGCGACGACCGGGACGACGGGGGCCTTGGCCGTGACAGTGGCGAGCGCCTCGCGCATGGCGTCGGCGGCAGGCGCCATCAGGGCGGAATGGAAGGGGGCGGAGACGGAGAGCATCAGCGCGCGCTTGGCGCCCTTCTCCGTCGCGAGCCGGGCTGCGACTTCGACGGCCGGCTTGGAGCCGGAGATGACGAGCTGGCCACCGCCATTGTCGTTGGCGATCTGGCACGAGCCGCCAGTGGAGGCTTCCCTGCAGATGGCTTCGACATCCGCCTGTTCCAGACCGATGATCGCGGCCATGGCGCCCTCGCCGACCGGAACGGCCGACTGCATGGCGTTGCCGCGGATGCGCAGCAGGCGCGCCGTATCGGCCAGCGAGAAGGTGCCGGCGGCACAGAGCGCCGAATATTCGCCGAGCGAGTGGCCGGCGACATAGGAGACCTGATCCTTCAGCGATAGGCCGCGCGCTTCCAGCACGCGCATGACGGCGATGGAAACGGCCATCAGCGCCGGCTGGGCGTTGGCCGTCAGCGTCAGAGTTTCCTCGGGTCCCTCGAACATGATGGCGGACAGATTCTGGCCGAGGGCCTCGTCGACTTCGGCGAAAACGGCGCGCGCTTCCGGGAAGGCGTCCGCGAGATCCTTGCCCATGCCGACGGCCTGGCTGCCCTGGCCGGGGAAGGTGAATGCTACGCTCATAGGGGGTTCTCCCGTCTCATCTTTCCTTTTCCATTCACATTCCGGCCCCGCAAGTCAAGGCGTGGCGCCTCCCCGGCCCCGCCTGCCCCCGCCTTTCCGGGGCCTTCGCACAGGGAATCGCGCCCTTCGGACTTGCGCTTCGCAAAGACCTGCCTACATTCGCGCGGTTTCCACCAAAGGATTTTCCCACCCATGAAATACAATCCGCTCGGCCGGACCGGCATCAGCGTGTCGGAGATCTGCCTCGGCACGATGACCTGGGGGTCGCAGAACAGCGAGCAGGACGCCCACGACCAACTCGACTACGCGTTCTCGGAAGGCGTCAACTTCATCGATACCGCCGAGCTCTACCCGACCACGCCGCTTTCCCCCGAAACCTATGGCGACACCGAACGCTTCATCGGCAGCTGGATGAAGGCGCGCGGCAACCGCGACCGGATCGTGCTCGCCTCCAAGGTCGCCGGCCCCGGCCGCCCCTACATACGCGGCGGCGCGCCGATGAGCCGCGCGGGCATCCTGGAGGCGATCGACAACAGCCTGTCGCGCCTCAAGACCGACTATCTCGACCTCTACCAGCTCCATTGGCCGAACCGCGGCCACTACCATTTCCGCAACGCCTGGAGCTACGAGCCCTCCAGGCAGGACCGCGCGAAGGTCGCCGCCGAGCTTCTCGAAATCCTCGAAACGGTCGGCGAACTCGTCAAGGCCGGCAAGGTGCGGGCGCTCGGCCTTTCCAACGACACGGCCTGGGGCACGATGCAGCTCCTGAAGCTTTCCGAGGAAAAGGGCCTGCCGCGCGTCGCCTCGATCCAGAACGAATACAACCTGCTCTACCGGGCCTACGACCTCGACCTCGCGGAGGTGTCGCATCACGAGGAGATCGGGCTGCTCGCCTATTCGCCGCTCGCCGCCGGGCTCCTGACCGGCAAGTATCTCGACGGCGCGCGGCCCGAAGGCTCGCGCCTGACGAAGAACGGCGATCTCGGCGGGCGCTACCAGCCGCTGCAGGAGCCGGCGGTGCGCGCCTATGTGGAGCTTGCGAAGGAAAACGGGCTCGATCCCGCCCAGATGGCCCTCGCCTTCTGCCTGACGCGCCCCTTCATGGCCTCCGTCATCATCGGCGCGACGACCATGGAGCAGTTGAAGGCGGACATCGGGGCGAAGGACGTGACACTTTCCGCCGAGGTGATGAACGGCATCCGCCGCATCCACCGGCTCTACCCGGCGCCGATGTAAGCGCCGCACGAACGGCTTGCCGGAGCCTCCGGCAAGCCGGAAACGCCCTCAGTGCTCGTACTGGCTGAAGGACGGGTCGGCGAGGTCGGTGAAGCGGGTGTATTCCGACTGGAAGGCGAGCTTGACCGTGCCGGTGGGTCCGTGACGCTGCTTGGCGATGATGACGTCCGCGGTGCCCTTCACCGCTTCGAACTTCATCTTCCATTCCTCGTATTTCGGATCGAACTCGTCACGTGGCTCGAGGTTCTTGACGTAATATTCCTCGCGGAACACGAAGAGCACCACGTCGGCGTCCTGCTCGATGGAGCCCGATTCGCGAAGGTCGGAGAGTTGCGGGCGCTTGTCCTCGCGGCTTTCCACCTGACGGGAGAGCTGGGAGAGCGCGATGATCGGCACGTTCAGCTCCTTGCCGAGCGCCTTCAGGCCCGTCGTGATCTGGGTGATCTCCTGCACGCGGTTGTCGCTCGACTTGCCCGAGCCTGTCATGAGCTGGATATAGTCCACCACGAGGCAATCGAGGCCGCGCTGGCGCTTGAGGCGGCGGGCGCGGGCGGAAAGCTGGGCAATCGAGATACCACCGGTCTGGTCGATATAGAGCGGCACCTTCTGCATCATCTGCGAGCAGGCGACGAGCTTTTCGAAATCGGCCTCGGAAATGTCGCCGCGGCGGATCTTCGAGGAGGAGACTTCCGTCTGCTCGGAGATGATACGGGTGGCGAGCTGTTCGGAGGACATTTCCAGCGAGTAGAAGCCGACGACGCCGCCGTTCCTGGCCTTGAACGAACCATCCGCCTGAACCTCCGGCTCGTAGGCGGCGGCGATATTGTAGGCGATGTTGGTGGCGAGCGAGGTCTTGCCCATGCCGGGGCGTCCCGCGAGCACGATCAGGTCCGAGCGCTGCAGGCCGCCCATGCGGCCGTCGAGCGACTGGATGCCGGTGGAGATGCCGGAAAGCGAGCCGTCGCGCTCGAAGGCCTGGCCGGCCATGTCGATCGCCTGCGCCACCGCATCGTTGAACGACTGGAAGCCGCCGTCGTAACGGCCGGTCTCGGCCAGCTCGAAGAGGCGGCGCTCGGCGTCCTCGATCTGCGTCTGCGGCGGCATGTCGAGCGGCGCGTCATAGGCGATGTTGACCATGTCCTCGCCGATATTGATCAGCGAGCGGCGCAGCGCCAGGTCATAGATCGCGCGGCCATAGTCTTCCGCGTTGATGATCGTCACGGCCTCGGCGGCAAGGCGGGCGAGATATTGCGGTATCGTCAGGTCGCCGACCTTGCCGTCGGCCGGCAGGTGGGTCTTCAGCGTGATCGTCGTCGCGATCTTGCCCATGCGGATCGTGTCGCCGGCAAGCTCGTAGATCTTGCGGTGCAGGGGCTCGTGGAAATGGATCGGCTTGAGGAAGTCGGAGACGCGGTAATACGCGTCGTTGTTGACGAGGATCGCACCGAGCAGCGCCTGTTCCGCCTCGACGTTGTTCGGCGCCTCGCGGTGATGTGCCTCCGGCAGTTCGCGACCGGCCTGGCTCAGCTTGCGCACGGCATCGTTCATCGTCCCGAATCTCCCGTCCCTGTTTCCTGAAGCCGGTGGTTTGGTTGCTTTGGCGCCGAGGGTCAAGCGCTTCCGACTCGACGCTTGCCTTAGGCCCGGTGTTAGACTTTTCCACAGGCAGCGGGGACACAGCAAGCCCGGATTCCGCCGGGCCTGCCACCTTGCGGTTGACTCGTGCGACTCAGAGCGAGGCCTCCTGCGGGAACTGGCGGGCGCCATGCCGCTCGCCCTTCGGATTGGCCTCGTGCGCCTTCAGGCAATCCTCGCCGCGGCCGATATATTCGCGGATGAGCGGCACGGACTGCTGGTCGTGCGCAAGCTGGAGCTGGAAGACGACGAGGTGCTGCCAGCGGAAGGCGCTTTCGGAGGCGGCGAGATAGAACTCCCATATGCGGCAGAACTTCTCGTCGTAGAGCGCCTTGGCCTCCGCGCGCCGCGCCATGAAGCGCTCGCGCCAGTGGCGCAGCGTCTCGGCGTAGTGCAGCCGCAGGATCTCGACATCCGTCACCGCAAGCCCGCTCTTCTCCACCGCCTGCATCACCTCGGACAACGCCGGGATGTAGCCGCCCGGGAAGATGTACTTCTCGATGAACGGATTGTTGGCGGAGGGCCGGTCCGTGCGGCCGATCGTGTGCAGCAGCATCACGCCGTCGCGCTTCAACAGCGATGCGCTCTTCTTGAAGAAGGTCAGGTAGTTCGGCCGGCCGACATGCTCGAACATGCCGACGGAGACGACGCGGTCGAAGGGACCGTCCGTGTTGCGGTAGTCCTGCAGCAGGAACTTCACCTCCTCCGACAGGCCCGCGTCGCTCGCCCGTTTCACGGCCATCGCGTGCTGCTCGTCGGACAGCGTGACGCCGGTCACCTTCGCGCCGAGCTGGCGGGCGAGGTAAAGCGCCATGCCGCCCCAGCCGCAGCCGATGTCGAGCACGCTCTGGCCGGGCCGGTTGATGTTCAGCTTGGCGGCGATATGGCGCTTCTTGGCGAGCTGGGCGTCGTCCAGCGACTGGTCGGGGCGCTCGAAATAGGCGCAGGAATATTGCCGGTCCCGATCGAGGAAGAGATCGTAGAGCGCGCCGGTGAGATCGTAGTGATGCTGCACGTTCCTGCGCGAGCGCACGACGCTGTTCTTCTCGCGCACCCAGCGGAAGAGATAGCGGACCCGCTCGAGGAGGCGGTTCCAGCCGGTGTCGTAATACTTGAAGTCGGGATTGCCGGTGAAGACGGCCTTCAGCAGGCCGTACATGTCGCCCTCGACCAGGTCGACCTCCCCCGTGCCGTAACAATGGCCGAGATAGTAGGCGGGGTCGAAGCCGATGCCCCAGAGGGCCTTCCTGGTGTTGATGCGCAGATGGACGGGATTGCCAGTGCCGTCGCCATAGGTCTGGCTGCTGCCGTCGGGGTAAGTAATCGTCAGATTTCCGGTCTCGATGAGGCGGGAAACGAGAGCCTGTACAATGAATTTCATTCTCTAAACTCCGTCGCGCTTAAAATCTGGCGGAACGGGTCTGGTCGGAAACCGGCCTAGAAAGCGGCCCCACCGCCAATCCAGTCTAACGAAGTATAAATATTAACGGAAAAAGCGGGATTTCAACCCGCGTTTTTTGGCCTTTTTCAAGTCTGGCGGACAGGCGAAGCCGGCCGGTGAAGGCAGGAATGCCCGGGAACAGTGCCGACAGGCCGCGGCGGGAGGCCTTCGCCGGAAACAAATGAGCCGGCAAAAGCCGGCTCATCCGTTCGATTGTTATTCTTCGTCGCCGTCGTTGTCGGCTTCCGGATCGAAGAAGTCTTCCGGCTTCAGGGCGTCCTCGTCCACGCCGTAGATGGCGTCGGCGGAGGTCAGGCTTTCGCCCTTGGCCTGGCGTTCGGCTTCGTCTGCGGAGCGGGCGACGTTCAGCACGATCGAGATCTCGACTTCGGCATGAAGGTGCAGGACGACCTTGTGCAGGCCGATGGCCTTGATCGGGGTATTGAGTTCGACCTGGTTGCGGCCGATGTTGAAGCCTTCGGCCGACAGGACCTCGATGATGTCGCGGGCAGCGACCGAACCGTAGAGCTGGCCGGTTTCGCCGGCGGAGCGGACGACGATGAAGGACTTGCCGTCGAGCTTTTCGGCAACGCCCTGGGCTTCCGACTTGCGCTCGAGGTTACGGGCTTCGAGCGTCGCGCGCTCGGATTCGAAGCGCTTCTTGTTGGCTTCGTTGGCGCGCAGCGCCTTGCCGAGCGGCAGCAGGTAGTTGCGGGCAAAGCCGTCGCGGACCTTTACGGTCTCGCCCATCTGGCCGAGCTTGGCGATGCGTTCGAGGAGGATGACGTCCATTTCGAGTTCCTTTCTTGAGTTCAGCTATTCTGGTTTTTCTTGCTCGCCGGGCCGGCGGGCGTCAGCGCTATGGTGCGCCGCGTGTCCATCAGGCCGAGGACGAGGATGGCGAAGACCGGTATCGTGAAGAGCAATACCGAGATATAGGCGAACCACAGGGCAAAGAGCCGCCACGGCTTGCCGCGCGTCCTGAAATGCAGGCTCGCGAAGCCGGCGAGCACGAAGCCGGCCCCGAAGGTGCCGCAGACGAGCGCGCCGACGAGCGCCGGGACGCCGCCCATGAAGGAAAGGACGAGGCCGGCGAGGAAGATGAAGATCGCGTTGCGGTGCATGCGCAGCGTGGAGGGCATGTCCTCGCGCGGGCGCAGGCCCTTGCCGGAAAGGCGCACGATGAAGCTTGCGACATAATAGGCGGCGAACAGCAGGAACACCCACAGCGCGCCCTGCACCAGCGGCAGCGCCAGCGCGAAGATGGACTTCATCTGCGCGACGGCTGCGGCATCCGGATTGTAGAGCGGTTCCTGCGCCTTCAGCGTCTCGATGACGATGTCGACCAGCTTGCCGGCCATCTCGCTGTTGTAGCCGACGATCGCACCGACGGCGATCATGCCGAGCGTCACCATCACGGCGAGATGGGCGAGGATGTTGGACAGCGGATACCAGGCGAGCGCGTCTTCCGGGCCGCCGAGCTCGGAGGCCGGACGGGCGAGGTTCGCAAGATTGCTGAGCCAGCCGGCCGGGATGAGCGTGATGATGACGATCAGCGCGGCGAATTGCGAGGAGACCAGTGCGGAAGCCGTCGCGCCGCCCGCCACGACCGCGATGAAGGCGCTCGCATTGCCCCAGCCGAGACCGGCGATGAGGATGGGAAGGGCCGACGCGGCGTAGAGCACGATGGCGAGCGACGACTGCGCGTTCGCGCTCAGCGACAGCAGAGCGGCGGTCACACCGGCGACGAGGCCGGTCGCAATCGAGGTTGGCGTCAGGGTCTTCACGTTCGCTGTCCTGTCCGGTCAGACAGTTAGAGGAGTTTCCTGGCAAAGCGATTCAGGAAGACATCCCCAACATGGGTTCTGGCCTCGAAAGGCCGGCGGTTCCGATCCGCGCCCAACGCGGAAGGGAGAAGGGGAAGGCGGCAGGCCGTCTTCCCCGAAATCAGGCGATCCGGCCCGACATGATGTCAGGCCGGAGACGTCGCGTTGTTACGCCACGACGTAGGGCAGCAGGCCGAGGAAGCGGGCGCGCTTGATCGCCTTGGCGAGTTCGCGCTGCTTCTTCTGGGAAACGGCCGTGATGCGGGACGGAACGATCTTGCCGCGCTCGGAGATGTAACGCGACAGAAGACGGACGTCCTTGTAGTCGATCTTCGGAGCGTTGGCGCCCGAGAAGGGGCAGGTCTTGCGACGGCGGTGGAACGGACGGCGTGCCGGAGCGGAGGAAGTATCAGCCATTGTCTTAGTCTCCTTCTGCTTCGATTACGCGCGGTCTTCGCGGGCCGGACGGTCGCCACGCGGCGGGCGGTCGCCGAAGTCGCGGCGCGGACGGTCGCCGAAATCGCGGCGCGGGCCGCGGTCGTCGCCATCGCGGCGCGGACGGTCGTCGCGGTCGCGCTTCTGCATCATCGCGGACGGGCCTTCTTCGTGGGCCTCGACGGCGATGGTCATGTAGCGAAGAACGTCTTCGTTGATGCGCATCTGGCGTTCCATCTCGTGGATGGCGGCGGCCGGAGCGTCGATGTCCATCAGCGCGTAATGCGCCTTGCGGTTCTTCTTGATGCGGTAGGTCAGGGACTTGAGGCCCCAGTTCTCGACCCGGCCGACCTTGCCGCCGTGTGCTTCGATCACGCCCTTGTACTGTTCGACGAGAGCGTCGACCTGCTGGGCGGACACGTCCTGGCGGGCCAGGAATACATGTTCGTAGAGAGCCATGTGGCTTTGCCTTTCTTGCGTTTGATCCTACACCCGAAACCGGCGCCAAGCCTCAACGACAGTTCCCAGGGGCCCAAGGCCGCAAGCAAGAAAAGCGTTAATCCAGACGGTCGAGAGCGGAGACACGGGAGGCTGGAGCCCTTGGCTCCAAACGGCGGATCGCTGGGATCGCCGGCCCTCCGTTCAGCCACCAGCCGATTGACCGGGTGTGTTGAACAGCGCGCTTATACGGATTTTCCGGACGAATGCAAGGCCCCTGCCGGGAAGCGCCGTCCCGTTGCCCGATGGCACAGGAACAAAAATGGTCATGGCGCGTTGTTCAGCCCGACCAAACCAGATGGAGTGCCAGACATGCAAGACCCCAATCTTGTCAATCGTCCCGTGGAGGACCCCAATGCGCGCCGGCCGGAAGATCGCGGCCCCACGGTCGTCAATGCCAGCAGCGGCGGCAGCGGCGCTGGCGGCTGGGCCGTCGCCGTGATCCTGGCCGTCCTCGTTGCCGTGGGTATCTACTATTTCGTCGGCGGCGGATCGCCGGACCGCGTCGAGCCCAACGCCAACACCCCGGCTGTCGGCACGCCGGATACCCCTGCGGCCCCTGCCCCTGCCCCTGCTACGGCTCCTGCCCCGGCTCCTGCCCCGGCTGGAAGCACGCCCACCGATGGCCAGACCGGCGGTACGACCGGCGGCACCCAGTCGCCGGAAAGCCAGCCGGCCGAAGGCGGCGGCGCGACCACGACCACGCCGTAATCTCACGCGCACGGACAGATGAGGAAACCCGCCCGAAACGGCGGGTTTCCTGCTTTCGGGTTCACTTTCCGCCGAAGGCCGGGGCCTTGCAGACGTCCGCGACGATGGCGAGGGCGCGCCTGCCGCGCGTCTTCTGGTCGGCGTCCGCCATGGACAGGTCGAGGCGGTCGGAACAGGCCTCGTCCGCGGTCATGCTCTCGCCGGAGAGCGACATGCGGCTGGTGCAGTAGAGCCCCTCGCCCGTCAGCACGACCTGCTCGACCGCCGGGGCATCGAGCGGGAGCGGATTGATCTCGGCGATCATGTCGTCGACCGAGGCATAGGCGGTGACGGCGGCGACGCGGGACAGATCGATGCGGCCGAGGGTCAGGGTCGCCCACTTGCCGGGAAACTGCAGCGCGGAGACCGTGCGGGCGCGGCAGGGCGCGCCGGAGACCTCAAGCCGCGTGACCAGCCGCGGCGCGTTCGGGTTCTCGACGATGGAATAGTAGATGTCCGCCCCGTCGTCCCGCTCGGACTCCGCGCCGTCCTGGGCAAGGCCGAGCAACGCGGCATGGACCTGGCGCATTTCCGCGTCCGTGGGCGGCGCCTGGGCCACGCCCTGCGCCGCAAAGGCAAGGACGACCGCCACCATCCCGAAGGCCGTTCCCGTTATCCGCCGCATGCTCTTCCCCTTTTTGGCGCGAACCATAGTGACGGGCTTTTCCGGCGGCAATGCCGAGAAACGGCATATTGCCGCCATGGTCAACAGGCTGTATTCAGAATCATGAGCCCGCATCATTCCCATGCACGTTCCAGCCTGCCGATCGCCGGCGAGGATCACGCCCGCCTGACGATCGACCTCTCCGCACTCGCCGACAACTGGCGGGCGATGGCCCGGCGTTCCGGCGCGGCGCGCACGGCCGCCGTGCTCAAGGCCGACGGCTACGGCATCGGCCTGGAGCATGCGGGGCGGACATTCCATCATGCGGGTGCCCGCGATTTCTTCGTCGCCACGCCGGCGGAAGGCGCGACGCTGCGTGCCGTCCTACCGGATGCGCGCATCTACGTGCTCTCCGGCATGTGGGCCGGCTCGGAACGCCTCTTCTTCGAATTCGACCTCGTGCCCGTCATCGTCTCGGAAGAACAGCTCGTCGTCTTCATGGCGGCGGTTTCCGATGGGCGCGACCATCCCTGCGTGCTGCATGTCGATACGGGCATGAACCGGCTCGGCCTTCGGGTCGAGGACGCGCTGGCGCTGGCAAACGACGCCGCGCGGCCGGCAAGCTTCTCGCCGATCATGCTGCTCAGCCACCTCGCCTGCGCCGACGAGCCGGCCCACCCGCTCAACCGCCAGCAGTTGCAAAGGTTCCGCAGCGTCGTCGAGGCCTTCGACGACATCGACGCCAGCCTTGCCAATTCGGCGGGCATCTTCCTCGGCGAGGACTATCACTTCACCCTCACCCGCCCCGGCATCGCGCTCTATGGCGGCAGCGCCGTCAACGGTGTGGAAAACCCGATGAAGCCGGTCGTCACCGCCGAGGCGCGCATCCTCCAGGTGCGCGAGGCGAAGGCCGGCGAGAGCGTGAGCTACGGCGCGACGCCGCTTGCCCGCGACAGCCGCATCGCCATCGCCGCCATCGGCTATGCGGACGGCTACATGCGCACGCTCGGCGCCGGTGTGCCGCTGCGCGCGGCCGGCATTCCCGGTGCGAGCGGCGTGCTGCACGGTCGCACCGTGCCGCTGATCGGCCGCGTCACCATGGACCTCACCCATTTCGACGTCACCGACCTGCCGCCCGGCAGCGTGCGGGCCGGCGACTTCATAGAACTCTTCGGCCGCGCCATGCCGATCCAGGATGTCGCGCGCGCCGCCGGCACCGTCGACTACGAACTCCTCACCAGCCTCGGCAACCGCTACGAGCGGCGATACGAGGCGGTGAAAAAATAGGACATGTTCCTGTTTTGTGCTATGGGCTTGCGGACGATTCCCATGTCAGGCACCAGAAGCGAGATCCGATGGCGAAAGCCCGCACCCAATTCGTCTGCCAGAACTGCGGCACCGCGCATTCCCGCTGGGTCGGGAAATGCGAGGGCTGCGGCGAATGGAACACCGTGGTCGAGGAAGACCCGATGGGCGGCATCGGCGCCGGCCCCGGCAAAGTGCCGAAGAAGGGCCGCCCCGTCGCGCTCACCACGCTTTCCGGCGAGACGGAGGAGGCCCCGCGCATCCATACCGGCATCGCCGAGCTCGACCGGGCGACCGGCGGCGGCTTCGTGCGCGGCTCTGCGGTGCTGATCGGCGGCGATCCCGGCATCGGCAAGTCGACGCTGCTGATGCAGTCCGCCGCCGCGCTTTCCCGGCAGGGCCACCGCATCATCTATGTCTCGGGCGAAGAGGCCGTCGCGCAGGTGCGCCTTCGCGCCCAGCGCCTGCACGCCCACGAGACGGACGTGCTGCTCGCCGCCGAGACCAATGTGGAGGATATCCTCGCCACCGTCGGCGAGGGCAAGCGGCCGGACCTCGTCATCATCGATTCGATCCAGACGCTGTGGAGCGACACGGCCGAGGCCGCGCCCGGCACGGTGACGCAGGTGAGGACCGGCGTGCAGGCGATGATCCGCTTCGCCAAGCAGACGGGCGCAGCCATGGTGCTGGTCGGCCACGTCACCAAGGAAGGCCAGATCGCCGGTCCCCGCGTCGTCGAGCACATGGTCGATGCCGTGCTCTATTTCGAGGGCGATCGCGGCCACCACTACCGCATCCTGCGCACGGTGAAGAACCGCTTCGGCCCGACGGACGAGATCGGCGTCTTCGAAATGTCCGACAAGGGGCTGCGCGAGGTCTCCAATCCCTCCGAGCTCTTCCTCGGCGAGCGCAACGCCAAGGCGCCGGGCGCGGCCGTCTTCGCCGGCATGGAGGGCACGCGGCCGGTGCTGGTCGAGGTGCAGGCGCTCGTCGCGCCCACCTCGCTCGGCACGCCGCGCCGGGCCATCGTCGGCTGGGATTCGGCGCGGCTTTCGATGATCCTCGCGGTGCTGGAGGCCCATTGCGGCGTCAGGCTCGGCCAGCACGACGTCTATCTCAACGTCGCGGGCGGCTACCGCATCTCGGAGCCGGCGGCGGACCTTGCCGTCGCCTCCGCGCTCGTTTCCTCGCTTGCCGGACTTGCCCTTCCCGCCGATTGCGTCTATTTCGGCGAAGTCAGCCTGTCGGGCGCCATTCGCCCGGTTGCGCACACCGCCCAGCGCCTCAAAGAGGCCGAAAAGCTGGGTTTTTCGCAGGCCGTGCTGCCCGCCGGTTCCGCCGATCTGCCCAAGGGCAGCGGTGGCCGCTGGAGCGAAATCGGCGGCCTGCCGGATCTGGTGGCGCGCATTGCCGGATCGAAGAACGCCCTGAAACGGGAGGACGAGGACGTCTGACGCCCTCCGGCATGCATAAAGCCCTGTGGGAAACATGGCCTGGCGCGTGCCGGACCGGGACGGCAAGGACGCCTTTCGCTAATGTGCGCCCCGCACCGGGACGTGGGGCCGGCGACATTTCGGGTTTGGAGTAGGACGAACATGCCCATCACAATTCTCGACGGTATCGTCATCGGCGTTGCCCTGTTCTCCGCCGTTCTGGCGATGGTGCGCGGCTTTTCGCGCGAGGTGCTCTCCGTCGCAAGCTGGGTTGGCGCCGCCGCGGCCGCCTACTTCCTCTATCCGGTGCTCCTGCCCTATGCGAAGGACTATACGACGAGCGACACCGTCGCGATGGTCGGCTCGGCCGGTGCCGTCTTCCTCGTCGCGCTCATCGTGATCTCCTTCATCACCATGCGCATCGCCGATTTCATCATCGACAGCCGCATCGGCGCGCTCGACCGCACGCTCGGCTTCCTGTTCGGCGCGGCCCGCGGCATCCTGCTGGTCGTCGTCGCCATGCTGTTCTTCAACTGGCTGGTCGCCCCGCAGCAGCAGCCGACCTGGGTCACCACGGCCAAGTCCAAGCCGCTTCTCGACAATCTCGGCTCGCGCCTCGTGGCGCTGCTGCCGGAGGACGCCGACGCGACGATCATCGACCGGCTGCGCGGCAAGCCGGCCCAGGGCGAAGGCGGTGCGGAAGACCCTGATGGCGCCACCGGCGGCACGAACCAGACGCCCGCCGAAGATGCCCCGGCCACGAACGGATGAACCGACCAGGGGAGCCGCCGCTCGCGAGAATTGACGAGCGCAGGCTCCCCGATTTTTTGGTAGGATAGACAATCGCCACTGACGCTTCCGGGCCTCGGTGGCAAATGCTTTCGGCGATACCCATATGCGCCTCGCCGGACGCGAAGAAAGCGTAATACCCCGTGCAACCTCTTACGGTCCCGAGCAAAGGCTTGCAGCAATGAGCGATTTTGAGTTCCCCGGCCGCCACGACGACGATCTCGACGGCGATACGCTTCATGAAGAATGCGGCGTCTTCGGCATCCTCGGCCATCCCGAGGCGGCCACGCTGACGGCGCTGGGGCTGCACGCGCTGCAGCATCGCGGCCAGGAAGCGGCGGGCATCGTCTGCTTCGACGGCAAGCAGTTCCACACCGAAAAGCACATGGGACTCGTCGGCGACCACTATACCAACCCGGCGACGCTGGCCAAGCTCCCCGGCAACATGGCGATCGGCCACACGCGCTATTCCACGACCGGGGAAGTGGCGCTGCGCAACGTGCAGCCGCTCTTTGCCGAACTGGAAGTCGGCGGCATCGCCGTCGCCCATAACGGCAACTTCACCAACGGCCTGACGCTGCGCCGCCAGATCATCGCCGGCGGCGCCATCTGTCAGTCGACCTCGGACACCGAAGTCGTCCTCCACCTCATCGCCCGCTCGCGCTACACCTCCACCACCGACCGCTTCATCGACGCCATCCGCCAGATGGAAGGCGGCTATTCGATGCTCGGAATCACCCGCACCAAGCTGATCGCCGCGCGCGACCCCACGGGCATCCGCCCGCTGGTCATGGGCGAGCTCGACGGCAAGCCGATCTTCGCCTCAGAGACCTGCGCGCTCGACATCATCGGCGCGAAATACATCCGTGACGTGGAGAACGGCGAGATCATCGTCTGCGAGATCCAGCCGGACGGCTCGATCAGCATCGAGGCGAGGAAATCGGGCAACCCGCAGCCGGAACGGCTCTGCCTCTTCGAATATGTCTATTTCGCCCGCCCCGATTCCGTCGTCGGCGGCCGCAGCGTCTATGTGGCGCGCAAGAACATGGGCATGAACCTTGCCAAGGAACATCCGGTCGAGGGCGACGTCGTCGTGCCGGTGCCGGACGGCGGCACGCCCGCGGCGCTCGGCTACGCGCAGCAGAGCGGCATTCCCTTCGAATACGGCATCATCCGCAACCATTATGTCGGGCGCACCTTCATCGAGCCGACGCAGCAGATCCGCGCCTTCGGCGTCAAGCTGAAGCATTCGGCCAACCGGGCGATGATCGACGGCAAGCGCGTCATCCTCGTCGACGATTCGATCGTGCGCGGCACGACGTCGCTGAAGATCGTGCAGATGATCCGCGATGCGGGGGCGAAGGAAGTGCATATCCGCGTCGCCAGCCCGATGATCTTCTATCCGGACTTCTACGGCATCGACACGCCGGACCGGGACAAGCTGCTCGCCAACCAGTACAACGACGTCAAGGCGATGGCGAAGTATATCGGCGCGGATTCGCTGGAGTTCCTGTCCATCGACGGGCTCTACCGCGCCGTCGGCGGCGAGGACCGCAACCCGGCCCGTCCGCAGTTCACCGACCATTACTTCACCGGCGACTATCCGACGCGCCTCCTTGACAAGGAAGGCGAGACGATGGGACGGAAGGTCTCGGTTCTGGCAAGCAACGGATAATTGAAGACATCATGAGCATCGACCTGAAGGGCCGCCTCGCGCTGGTCACCGGCGCCTCGCGCGGCATCGGCTATTTCACCGCCCTCGAACTGGCAAAGGCCGGCGCGCATGTCGTCGCCTGCGCCCGCACCGTCGGGGGGCTGGAGGAACTGGACGATGCGATCAAGGCCGCCGGCGGCAGCGCAACGCTGGTGCCCTTCGACCTCGCCGACATGGCGGCCATCGACAAGCTCGGCGGCTCGATCTTCGAGCGCTGGGGCAAGCTCGACATCCTCGTCGCCAATGCCGGCGTGCTCGGCACCATCTCGCCCATCGGCCATGTCGAGGCGAAGGTCTTCGAGAAGGTGATGACCGTCAACGTCACCGCGACATGGCGGCTCATCCGCTCGGTCGAGCCGCTGCTGCTGAAGTCCGATGCCGGCCGCGCCGTCATCCTCTCCTCCAGCGCCGCGCACAAGTGCAAGCCCTTCTGGGGGCCCTACTCGGCCTCCAAGGCCGCCGTCGAGGCGCTCGCCCGCACCTGGGCCGGCGAGACGCAGCGCACGGCGCTGCGCATCACCTCGCTCGACCCCGGCGCCACCCGCACCGCCATGCGCGCACAGGCCATTCCGGGCGAGGACCCGTCGACGGTGCAGCATCCTTCCGAGGTGGCGAAGGCCATCCTGTCGCTGGTCTCGCCGGATTTCACGGAGACGGGCAAGCTCTTCGACATGCGCCAGGGGCGTTTGCTGGATTACCGGCTGCCGGATTGAGGTGGGCGCCAGTAGAGCCCCTCATCCGCCTGTCGGCACCTTCTCCCCGCAAGCGGGGAGAAGGATTGTCGTGGCACGGTTCTGCCATCCACCACGGTTGCGAATTGCTGGAAGCCAGATCGGCGTAAGCCTTCGCCCAGCCTGCGGGGAGAAGGTGCCGGCAGGCGGATGAGGGGCAAACCTACCGCCTACTGCCTACTGCCTACTGCCTATTCCCCGACCACCGTCGTCACCTCCACCGAAAGCCCCGGCGCGAGATATTTCGCCAGGTCCTGCCCCTCGTCGATGGCGATGCGGACGGGAATGCGCTGGGCGATCTTGGTGAAGTTGCCGGTGGCGTTGTCCGGGCGGATGACGCTGAATTCCGAGCCGGCGGCGGGCGAGAAGCGCTCGACATGGCCGGTGAGGACGGCGTGCTTCAGCGCATCGACGCTCACCTTCACCTTCTGGCCGGGCCTGATATAGGCAAGCTGGGTCTCCTTGAAATTGGCGATGACCCAGGTGTCGTGCGGAACGACGGCCATGAGCTGGGTGCCGGCGGCGACATACTGGCCGAGCTTCACGCCCACCTCGCCGACGACGCCGTCGCGGGGCGCGGTGATGACCGTGTTCGACAGGTCGATCCGGGCGAGCTCGACGGCGGCTTCGGCGCCCGCCACGGCGGCGCGCAGCGAATCGCGGCCGACGATGATCGTCTGGAGATCCTGCTTCGACACTTCGAGATTGGCCTCTCCCTGCGAGACGGCGGCTTCGGCCTGGTCGAGCGTCGTGCGGCTCTGCTCGCGGTCGCTCTGGGTGGCGATGCCCTTGTCGGAGAGCTCCTCGATGCGGTTCCAGCTCTCCTCGGCCCTGCGCTTGGCATAGGTGGCGCTGGCAAGCGCCGCCTCGCTGGCGCCGATGCGGGCCTTGGCCGCCTTCTCCTGCTGCTGCGAATTGGCCAGCGCCGCCTTCTGGCTGGCAAGCGTGGCATTGGCCTGCTCGACCTTCTGCCGGTAGATGCGGTCATCCAGGCGGGCGAGCACGGCGCCGGCCTTCACGGTCTCGTAATCCTTCACGGAGACGTCGGTGACGTAGCCGGGAAGCTGCGGGCTGATCAGCGTCACGTAGCCGCGCACATAGGCGTTGTCCGTCGTCTGCACCTCGCTGGAAAAGGGCGGGAGCTGCCAGGCGTAGAGCACGGCGAGGATGCCGGCGAGGCCGAGGAGCACGGCGAGCGTGGTCGCGGTGTTGCGGATGTACTTCTTCATTTCGGTCAACCTTCAACGGCCGCTTGCCCATCGGTGCGGGCGGCGGCCTCTCTGATACGGACGTAAAGCATGTGAATGGCGAGCGCGGCGGCAGCGGCGACCGCCAGGAGGGCGATGACGAGGAACGCGTCGTTGTGGGCCAGGACGTTCGCCTCGCGCGTCACCTGCTGGCCGAGCAGCGATATGCCTTCCGCCTTGAGCACGGCGGGATCGGTGATCGTGCGGCCATAGGCGGCGGAAAGCTGCGAGACGCGGGTGGCGACCAGCGGGTCGGTGAGCGTCATCGACTGGGCGAGCATGTTCGAATGGAACTTCTCGCGCAGCGTGATGAAGGAGCCGAACAGCGCCGAGCCGGCAAGCCCCCCGAGACTCTGCGTCACCAGGAAGACGACGATGAAGCTGAGGATGTATTGCGGGCCCTTGCGCAGCGCCATGGTGAAGCCGGAGGCCACCGCCGGGGGCATGAAGAGGCTGCCGCCGACGGCGATCATCGCCTGGCTCCAGTACATCTGCTCCGGCCGCGTGAGGTTCGTCGCGTGGCTGTCGAGGAAGGCGCCGGCGCCGATGAACAGCAGCGCCACCATGTGGATGCCCGGTTCGCGCCCGGGCTTCATGACCGCCGCACAGGCAAGGCCGCCCGCGATGGTGGCGAGCGCCACGAAGCCGTAGAGGCCGGTGAGCTGGTCGTTCTGCAGGCCGGTGATCTGGAAGAAGTTGCCGGCGACGGCCGTCTGCTCGGCCAGCATCAGCCGGAAGAGGACCAGCACGGCGCCGACATGCAGCACCTCGCGGCTGACGAGCCAGCGCAGGTCGACAAGGGGCTTTTCCCGGTTCAGTTCGAGCACGGCGGCGATGGTGAGCGCGCCGATCATCACCACCAGCAGCTCGCCGATCCACTGCGCCTCAAGCCACCAGTAGGTGCGGCCGGTCACGAGGATGACGGCGCCCGCCCCGAAACCGATGGCGATGAAGAGATAGCTGACGATGTCGAGCTTCTCGATGACCCTGGCGCGCGGCATCGGCGTCAGCGGCAGGAGGTAGATGGCCGCGAAGGAAAGCATGGCGAGTGCCAGCTCCAGCTGCAGCAGCGCCCTCACCCCGCCGAGGTCGATGAGCGTCGGCGAGATGAAGCGCGTCAGCGGCGCGGCGAGCCCGATATTGGTGAGCGCCAGCGAGAGGCCGACCGTCAGCTTGCGCGCCGGGGAAAACGCCTCCAGCATGTAGAGGAAGCCGAGCGAGGAGAGCGGCGCGGCGGCGATGCCGGCGAAGAAGCGCAGCACGATCGCGGATTGAAGGTCCGTGATGAAGATATGCAGCGCCGCCACGACGAGGAAGACGGCAATGCCGAGCTCGGCGAAATGGCGCAGGCCATACTGGTTGCGGATCTTGATGAGGGCGAGCGACAGCGAGGCGTTGGGCGCCATGTAGGCCGCCATCAGCCAGAGCGCCTCCGTGCTCGTCGCGCCGAACGGCCCCTGAAGCTGCGGGATGTTGGCGGCGACGAGGTTCATGCCGAAGCCCTGCGTGAGGGCCAGCAGGGTGGAGGCGGCCATGTAGGCGGCGGCGCGGGAGGGGGCCATGGGCGCGGAGGGCGCGGACGGCGGCGGCGGCGGTGCGGCGGGCTTTTCCTCCGCAGCCTCCTCGCCCCCTGCCCCGCGTGCCCCGTTGACGGGAGCGCTGGTCATGCGTCGGCGCTCTCCCGACAGCTTTGCGCGATGTTGCCGGCCATAGCGGCGAAGACCTTGACGGTGGTCGCCATGTCGGCCGGGGAAATGCCCTTCAGGACATCGGCGCGCAGGGTCCTTGCAAGGTCCAGCACCTCTTCGGCCACCTTCGCCCCGTAGCGCGTCATGGCGATCTGCTTGGCGCGGCGGTCGCCCTCGACGGCCTGCCGCTCGATGAAGCCCTGTTTCTCCATGCCGTCGAGCAGGCGCACCAGCGTCGGGGTCTCGATGTCGAGTTCGTCGGCAAGTTCGCGCTGGTTGAGCTGCACGCCGCGGCCGAGGATCAGCAGCGCGCGGGCGCGCGGGAGCGTCAGTCCCCTCTCCTTCACGCGGGCATCGAACAGCGCGCGCATCTTGCGCTGCACACGGGAGAGATCGTCGAGAAGGCGCTCGCGCGGATCGGTCGTGTTCATCTTGATAGTCCGGACATTATTAGCTTGCTACCTATTTGCTCGCTAGGTAATTGATCCGCGTCAAAAAATCAAGCCCCGCCCACGGGCCGTGGACGGGGCTTCGTATCGATCTCACGCGGACGTGATGACGAAGGGTCAGGGGCCGTCGGTCTCTTCGGGGAACTCGCTCGCGCCGTGGGTCGAGGGTGCGGTCCAGCCGCCGTATTTGCGCTGCCAGGAGCGCGCGCCGAACGGCAGGGTCGCCAGATAGGCGACGACCGTCACAACCATGGTTTCCCAGGTGAAGCTCATCAGCGTCGCGACATAGATGACGACGAGCAGGATCGCCGGCAACACGAGGTCGCGGCGGATGCGGCTTCCCTCGGACTTGCCGGACCAGACCGGCAGGCGGCTGACCAGCAGGAAGCCGATCAGCACCGTGTAGCCGGAGGCGAGGAAGGCGAAGAGCGGGCTCGGCGCGATGCCGAGGAAGCCGAGATAGACTGGCAGCAGCACCAGCATGGCGCCGGCCGGCGCCGGCACGCCGACGAAATATTCCGACTGCCACTTCGCCTTGGTCTCGCGCTCGGCCATGACGTTGAAGCGCGCGAGGCGCAGGCCCGCGGCGATGGCGTAGATCAGCGCGGCGATCCAGCCGAAGGAGCGCGCCTGGTCGAGGATGAAGACATAGAGCACCAGGGCGGGTGCGACACCGAAATTGACGATGTCGGCGAGCGAATCCATCTGCCCGCCGAACTTCGACGTCGCCTTCAGGAGCCGCGCGACGCGGCCGTCGATGCCGTCGAGGAAGGCGGCGAGCAGGACCATGCCGACGGCGAGTTCATAGCGGTTCTCGAAGGCGAGCCGGATGCCGGTGAGGCCGGCGCAGATGGCGAGGACCGTTATGACGTTCGGGATGATGATGCGCAGCGGGATTTCGCGCAGGCGCGGGCCGCGGGCCTCGTCGTTCGGGCCATTCGGCTCATAGGGCGGAAACGGAGTGTCCATTGCTTTTCGCTTCGTTCGTGTGCCTGGCAGCGGCCGTTTCCCGTTGAGATAAGCCGCCGCGGCGAATGGTCAATCGTTCAGCCGCGCCGGCTGATGACCGGCCCCTTGGCCGAGCCGAACTCGGCAAGCACCGTCTCGCCGGCGATCGCCGTCTGCCCGACGCTGACGCGCGGCTCGGCGCCGGCCGGCAGGAAGACGTCGAGGCGCGAGCCGAAGCGGATGAGGCCGAAGCGCTCGCCGGCCTCCAGATGGTCGTTCATCGCGCTCCAGCAGAGGATGCGGCGGGCGACGAGGCCGGCGATCTGCACGACGCCGATAGGACCATGGGCGGTTTCGATGACGAGGCCGTTGCGCTCGTTGTCCTGGCTCGCCTTGTCGAGATCGGCGTTGAGGAACTTGCCGGCGCGGTAGGCGACGCGCGCGATGCGCCCGCGCATCGGCGCGCGGTTCACATGGCAGTTGAAGACGTTCATGAAGACCGAGATGCGCAGCATCGGCTGGTCGCCGAGTTCCAGCTCGGCCGGCGGCGTCATCATGGCGATGGCCGAGACGCGGCCGTCCGCGGGGCTGATGACGAGGTCGTCGTCCTGCGGCGTCAGGCGCTCGGGGTCGCGGAAGAAGTAGGCGCACCAGGCGGTGAGGATGAAGCCGATCCACATCAGCGGCTGCCAGGCAGCGCCGAGCAGCAGCGAGGCGACGAAGAAGCCGGCGACGAACTTCCAGCCCTCCCGATGGATCGGCACCAGGGTGCTGCGTATCGTATCGACCAAACTCATCTTCCGGCATCTCCTGATGATTTCACGCCATCGAACTAGCGTGAAAAGCCCGCCGGGGCAATGCGGCGCAGTGGATAGACCCCGGAGGTGAGGCTTGGCGTATGTGGTTTCGATGGGAAAGCGGGCGGCATACCCCCCCTCTGCCCTACCGGGCATCTCCCCCTCAAGGGGGGAGATTGGATTGGGCTATGTTTCGGCCCTCGCTAGCGTTTCTGCTTGAGTGAGGTTGGCGCCAGCAGGCCACAGTGGGCGGCCGCATTGACAGGCCTGCCCTAAGAGGCCGACATTCATGCCGGACACGGGAGACACACCATGAGCAGTGAGACGGAGAAACAGCCCTTTCTCAGCGGCGCAGAACCGGTCCTCTACGTCACCGACTTTCCCGCCGCCCTCGCCTTCTACACACAGAAGCTCGGTTTTGCGGTGGATTTCACCTACGGCGA
The DNA here is from genome assembly GCF_021401195.1 of Shinella sp. NM-101. Lineage (NCBI taxonomy): Bacteria > Pseudomonadati > Pseudomonadota > Alphaproteobacteria > Hyphomicrobiales > Rhizobiaceae > Shinella > Shinella sp. NM-101. The sequence goes on from NZ_JACBFT010000009.1 coordinate 95,267, forward strand.
CCCGCCGTTCTACGGCGTCGTGCAGCGGGATCGGGCGCGGCTCTGCCTGCGGCTCGTGAAAGGGCCAGTCTTTGCCGGAGACGTGCGGGAGCGTAAGGAGCTGCTTTCGGCATCGATCACGCTCGACAGCGCGGCGGCCATCGAGCGGTTCTTTCTAGGCTATCAGGCGAAGGGCGTGTCCTTCCACCTGGAGCTGACGACGCAGCCATGGGGCGCAAGGAACGTCATCGTCCGCGATCCGGACGGCAACCTGCTTCTCTTCGCCGCCCCCGGCGACTGATCACTCCGCCGCCGGCACGCCGCGCGCGACGATGCCGAATTCGTCGCTTTCGCGCACCTGCTTCAGCCGCTCCTCGGCCTGGACGGCCTCGCGCTGGCGGTTCCACATGGAGGCATAGAGGCCGTCGTCGCGCTGCATCAGCTCGCCATGCGTGCCGCGCTCGGCGATCACGCCATCCTTCAGCACGATGATCTCGTCGGCCGAGATGACGGTCGACAGGCGGTGCGCGATGACGAGCGTCGTGCGGTTCTTCGAGACGATGTCGAGCGCGGCCTGGATCTCCTGCTCCGTGCGCGTGTCGAGGGCCGAGGTCGCCTCGTCGAGGATGAGGATCGGCGGGCTCTTGAGGATCGTGCGGGCGATGGCGACGCGCTGCTTCTCGCCGCCGGAAAGCTTCAGGCCGCGCTCGCCCACCATGGCGTTGTAGCCTTCCGGCAGATGCCGGATGAAGGGGCCGATCTGGGCGGCCTCGGCGGCGGCGGCCACCTCCTCGTCGCTCGCGCCCGGCCGGCCGTAGCGGATGTTGTAGGCGATGGTGTCGTTGAAGAGCACGGTATCCTGCGGCACCATGCCGATGACCTTGCGCAGGCTCTTCTGCGTGACGTCGCGCACGTCCTGCCCGTCGATGGTGATCGCGCCCTCCTGCACGTCGTAGAAACGGTAGAGGAGACGAGAGAGCGTCGACTTGCCCGCACCGGACGGGCCGACGACGGCGACGGTCCTGCCGGCCGGCACGTCGAAGGAAATGCCCTTGAGGATCGGCCGCGCCGGATCGTAGGCGAAGTGCACGTCCTTGAAGGAGATCGCGCCGTCGGTGACGGCAAGGTCGGCCGCGCCCGGCTTGTCCTGAACCTCCTCCTCGACCTCCAGGAGATCGAACATCTGCTCGATGTCCGTGAGGCCCTGGCGGATTTCGCGGTAGACGAAGCCGATGAAGTTGAGGGGGATGGCGAGCTGGATCAGCATGGCGTTGATGAAGACGAAGTCGCCGACCGTCTGCTCGCCGCGCTGCACGGCGAGCGCGGACATGGCCATCATGACCGCCATGCCGACGCCGAAGATCAGAGACTGGCCGAAGTTCAGCCAGCCGAGCGAGGTCCAGACCTGCGTGGCGGATTTCTCGTAGCGCTCCATGGACTGGTCGAAGCGGCGGGCCTCCATCTCCTCGTTGCCGAAATACTTCACCGTCTCGAAGTTGAGAAGCGAATCGATGGCCTTGGTGTTCGCCTCCGTGTCGCTGTCGTTCATCGAGCGGCGGATGGAGATGCGCCAGTCGCTCGCCCGCACGGTGAACCAGATGTAGAACCATACGGTGACGGCCGTGACGAGGAGATACTGCGGGCCGTAGCCGCGCCAGAAGACGGCGGCGGTCAGCAGGAACTCGACGAAGGTCGGTATGCTGTTGAGGATCGTGAAGCGCACGATCGTCTCGATGCCCTTGGTGCCGCGCTCGATGACGCGCGAAAGACCGCCGGTGCGCCGCTCCAGATGGAAGCGCAGCGACAGGCGGTGCAGGTGCACGAAGGTGCGGTAGGCGAGCTGGCGCACGGCATATTGCCCGACGCTGGCGAAGAGCGCGTCGCGGAGCTGGTTGAGGCCTGCCTGCACGATGCGCGCGCCGTTATAGGCGAGCACCAGCATGACGGCGCCGAGCAGGAATGTCGGCAGGAGGCCCACGGCATCGGGCTTGCCGTTCAGCGCATCCGTCGCCCATTTGAAGAAATAGGGCACGAGCAGCAGCACGACCTTGGAGGCGAGCAGGAAGACAGAGGCCCAGACGACGCGCATCTTCAGGTCCGGCCGGTCGGAGGGCCACATGTAGGGCCAGAGATTCACCAGCGTGTGGAGGGGATTGCTGCTGTCGGCCGAAACCGTCTTCTTCGTCGTCGTCGCCACGCTGGCCTCCGCCGGGCGGCCGTGTGCCCGGTCTCGTGTGCTGCCGGAGCGCTTCATCGTGCGCCCGCCGGCCGTGCCTGAATGAAAATGCGGCGCCCGGTGGGGCGCCGCATCGCGGAGATAGGACCTCGCCGGCCGTTTCGCAACGGCCGGCGGGAAATAACAGCGGTCAATTGCCGCGGACGTGCTTTCGGTGCATCTCCTCGGCCTCGGCGTCGGTCTCCATGGTCTTGTCCGGTACGCCGAAGACCTGGCCGGGGATGATGCGGTCCGGGTTGGTGATCTGGTCCTCGTTGGCGAGGTAGATCGTCGTGTAGCGCACGCCCTTGCCGTAGATGCGGCGGGAGATCTGCCACAGCGTATCGCCGCGGCGGATGATGACCGAGGTCTTGCTCTGCTGCAGCGGCGCCTGCTCGACGGTCTCGGGCTCTTCGGCCGCGGCCTCGCCGGCGGCGACGGGAGCAGCGCCCTGCCCGGCCGGTGCCGCGGTGCTGCCGCCTTCGACGTCCGTCGTCCCGGCAGCCTTGGAGGCGTCCGTGGCGGGGGCAGCGCCTTCGGTCGCCGTCGCGACCGCATTGGCGGCGGCGGTGAGCGAAGGCATGCCTTCGAGCGCCACCAGCGCCTGCTGGTAGGCCTCCTTGCCGGCATCCGCGGGAACGGCGGCGAGGCGGTCGAGCGCGGTGGCGGCCCAGCCCTTCAGTTCCTCGATGGCCGCGCCGACGTCGGCAGCGGTGCCGGCCGGCGGCGTGAAGCCCGTGATGCGCCTGAGGGCCCCTTCCAGCGCGCTGCGGGCGCTGCGGATATCCGCCGTCGTCGCGTTGCCGCCATCAGAAAAGAGCGCCACGAACTTCTGCTGGAGCGCGCTCGCCTGTCCCGCCAGCGACTCGATGGTGTCGCCGGCCGCGGCGACGACATGGCCCGCCGCGTCATGCGCCTTTTCGATCGCGGGCGCGAGCGCATCGGCCACAGCCGTCTCGATCGAGCCGAGCGCCTCACCGACTGCGGCGGCATCCGACGGCAGGGCATGGAGGCGCGCGAGTGCGGAGGCGGCAGCGGCGGAGGCCTTGGCGGCCATCTGGCGGGCAGCCTCGCCCTCTTCCTCGCCCGGCTTGAATTCGGCCAGCGACTTCAGCGCGATCTCCGTCGCCGAGCGGGCGGCGGCGAGTTCCTCGGCGGTCGGCACGCGGCCGTTTGCATAGAGGCCCTTGAGGAGGGCGATCGCCTTGTCCGCCTCGGTGCGAAGCTTGTCGAAGGTTCCGCCGCCGATGAGGCCGAGCGCCGGGCCGGCATCGCTAGCGGCATTGTCCTGCGCCACCACGGCGACCTGCTCGCCTTCCGGCCGGTCGAACGGAACGGAGGCGCGGAAATCGACCTTGCTGCCGTCCGCGCTCATCACGTCGGCGCGGACCGTGTGGCGGCCGACGGAAAGGTCGATCCTGCCGTCGACGACATAGCGGCCCTCGTCGTCCGCCTTCGCCTCGCCGACGAGCTTGTCGTCTGCATAGATGCGCACCAGCGCGCCGGGCCGGGCCGTGCCGGCGATGAACATGCGTTCGCCTTCCAGCTCGACGGCGGAAACGCGGGCCTGCGCGGCCGGGCCCGCCGTGGCGCTGCTCGCCGTGTCGGCAGAGGGCTGCGCGCCCTCACCCGCCGGCTGCATGGCCTGCGCGCCGGCCGTCGCAGCCGCATCGCTGGCCGTGGCGGCGGCCTGGCCAGCGGCCGCGGCTGTCTCGTTCGCCGTGGCGGCGACATCGCCGGCCGCCGAGGCAACGTCACCGGCGACCTGGCCGGCGGCAGCCTGCGCCGTTTGCGCGGCGTCGCCGGCCGGCTTCCGGGCGGCTTCCGGCACCGTGATCAGACGGCTCGCCTCGCCGGGGCGGGACACCATGGCGAGCAGCTCGCCGCTGCCGTCCTTCGGCACGGACACCGTCGCGACCTCTTCCGAGGTCTTCGAGGCGCCCCTGTCGTCGCGGGTGGCGAGGGTGAGCTGATAGTCGCCGGCGGCGAGCGGATGGTCGAAGACGGCAGCGAAATCGCCGGACGGGCCGATATCGGCCTTGCCGATCACCGTCTCGCCGTTCCTGATCTCCAGCTTCGTGTTCGGCTGGCCGCGGCCTGCGATGACGGTGGAGCCGTCCGGCTCGACACGCAGGACATCGAAGGCGGGCGTGACCCAGCTTGCGGCGGGATCGGCCGGGGCCTCTTCCGGCTTGGCGGCCTGCTCGCCGGCAGGTTCGGCGGCCGGCTTTTCGCCCTCGACGGGCGCCTGCTCGCCGCCCGCGCGCGCCTGCTTGCCGTCAGCCGCCGTCGTGTCGCCGCCGCCCTCGGCCGGCTTTTCGTCAATCGTCGCGACCGGCGTTTGCGCGGGCTTTTCCTTGTTCATGTTGGGCAGCACGAAGAAAACCATGAGCAGCGTCGCCACCGCCAGCACGATCAACGCCACAAGGCCGGTCCTGTTCTTCATCATCAACTCTCTCTCTGTCCCGGTTTCCCGGGAGGTCCCCTGCCGAAATTGCTATCGATTCCCGGTGTGTTGCACAAGGTTCCGGGGGCATTGCGAGCACCCTCCGCACGCTTTTTCGGTCATTATCCTTGACGGGCCGGCGGGCGGGTGTCTGAATCGCGCCATGAGCGAACAAAACATGCCGATTCGATCCGTCTGCGTTTACTGCGGTTCCCAGCCAGGCCGTGATTCCGCCTATATCGCCGCCGGTCGGCGACTCGGCAAGGCGATGGCGGAAAACCACCTCCGGCTCGTCTATGGCGGCGGGACCAAGGGCATCATGGGGGCCGTCGCCAGCGGCGTGCTCTCGCATGGCGGGCGCGTCACCGGCATCATACCGCAATTCCTCGTGGATATGGAGGCCACGCGTCATTCGCTCGGCCAGCTCAGCGAACTGATCGTCACGCCCGACATGCACGAGCGCAAGCACAAGATGTTCGACCGCGCCGACGCCTTCGTGGCGCTGCCCGGCGGCATCGGCACGCTGGAGGAGATCGTCGAGGTGATGACCTGGGCGCAGCTCGGCCGGCACCGGAAGCCGATGGTCTTCGCCAATGTCGGCGGCTTCTGGGACCCGATGCTGAAGCTCATCCGCCACATGGCCGACGAGGGCTTCATCCACACCGCCCACCTCGTCCAGCCGGTCGTCATCGACGAGCCGGAGGAGATCGTCAGCACCCTCCTCGACCACTGGGCCGGCCAGATCGACCGCGAAGGCGAAGCCGAGATCATCGCGCGGCTCTAGGCGCCCCTGCCTCGGGCTCGCCCCGAGGCATTCCCTGCCCCTTGCTATTCCGCCGGCTTCAACTCCGCCGCCGCAAGGCGCCTTGCCCGCGCCGTGTGCAGCATCGATCCGGAATAGATGAAGAGCGCCGCCCAGATGAAGGCGAAGGCGATGAGCTTGGTGGTGCCGAAGGGTTCGCCGAAGGCGAAGACGGCGATGAAGAAGATCATCGTCGGAGCGATATACTGCATGATGCCGATGGTCGACAGACGCAGGAGCTTCGCGCCGTTGGCGTAGATCATCAGCGGCACGGCGGTGACGATGCCGCAGGCGAGCAGCCAGAGCATGTCGGCCATGCCCGTGTCGCCGAAATGCCCCTGCCCCGTCGCCTCGAGCCAGACCACATAGGCGAGCGCCGGCACGCTGAGCAGCAGCACCTCCAGGAAGAAGCCCTGGTTGGGGCCGACCGGCAGCGTCTTGCGGAAGAAGGCGTAGAAACCCCAGGAGAAGCAGAGGCCGATCGACACCCACGGCAGCCCGCCGGCGTCGAAGGCGAGGATCGCCACCGCGCAGGCGGCGAGCGCGATGGCCACCATCTGCGCCTTGCCGAGCTTTTCCTTCAGCAGCACCGCGCCGAGGAAGACCGAGAAGAGCGGGTTGATATAGTAGCCGAGCGCCGTCTCGATGGCCCGGCCGGCACCGATGGCCCAGACATAGATACCCCAGTTGACGGTGATCAGCACCGCCGTCAGCGTCGCCATGGCCAGCATGCGCGGCGAGCGCAGCGCCGCCTTTATGTCGGCCGTGCGGCCGAGCCAGACCAGCACGAGGCCGGCCAGCGGCACCGACCAGACGATGCGGTGGGCCACCACTTCGGAGGCGGGAATATGGGCAACCGCCTTCATGAAGAAGGGCAGGAAGCCCCACAGCAGATAGGCTGCAAGCGCAAAGGCGAAGCCGCGCGGCGAATCGCCCGTTTCGGGGCCGCTGGAGGAATTTGCGTCGGCCATGGTGTCACTTCCCGTCGATGTCCCGGATTTCCGTCGTCCTACCCCAATGGCGGTGAATGCACCAATTCATTCCCGTGAAGGGAGGATGAAGGGCGCTGAACCTCGCCCCTATTCCGCCGCCGCCCGCCCCGCCTCGCCGCGGTTCTTCAGCAGCTTGTAGACGATCGAATCCATCAGCGCCTGGAAGGAGGCGTCGATAATGTTGTCGGAGACGCCGACGGTCCACCAGCGGGCGCCCGACGCATCGGTCGATTCGATGAGGACGCGGGTGATGGCCCCGGTGCCGCCGTTGAGGATGCGCACCTTGTAGTCCGCCAGTTCCAGGTCGGCGATCTCGGCCTGGTACTTGCCGAGGTCCTTGCGAAGCGCAAGGTCGAGCGCGTTGACGGGGCCGTGGCCCTCGGCGACGGACATCATGGTCTCGCCGTCGACGATCACCCGCACGACCGCCTCGGACACCGTCTTGAGCTGGCCGTTGGCGTCATAGCGGCGCTCGACCATGACGCGGAAGCTTTCGACATGGAAGAAATCCGGCACGGTGCCGAGCGTGCGGTAGGCGAGCAGCGCGAAGCTGGCATCCGCGCCCTCATAGGCATAGCCCGTCGCCTCGCGCTCCTTGACGATCTGGATGAGGCGGTCGAGCTTCGGATCGTCCCTGGCGACCGTGATGCCGCGCAGCTTCAGCGCGTTGATGAAATTCGCCTTGCCGCCCTGGTCCGACACCATGACCTTGCGCAGGTTGCCGACGCTTTCCGGCGTGACATGCTCGTAGGTGCGCGGGTCCTTGAGCAGCGCGGAGGCATGGATGCCGGCCTTGGTGGCAAAGGCGGAAGCGCCGACATAGGGCGCCTGGTGGTCGGGCGAGCGGTTGAGCAGCTCGTCGAATGTGTGGGCGAGCTGGGTGAGGCCGGTCAGCTTTTCCGTGTCGATGCCGGTCTCGAAGCGCCCGTTATAGGCTTCCTTGAGCGCGAGCGTCGGCACGAGCGTGACGAGGTTGGCGTTGCCGCAACGCTCGCCGATGCCGTTGAGCGTGCCCTGGACCTGGCGCACGCCCGCCTCGACGGCGGCGAGCGAATTGGCGACGGCCTGCCCGGTGTCGTTGTGGGCGTGGATGCCGAGGTTCTCGCCCGGCACGCCGGCGGCGATCACCGCCTTCACGATGGCCTGCACCTCGGAGGGCTGCGTGCCGCCATTGGTGTCGCAGAGCACCACCCAGCGCGCGCCGGAGGAAAAGGCGGTCGTGGCACAGGCCAGCGCATAATCCGGGTTCGCCTTGTAGCCGTCGAAGAAATGTTCGCAGTCGATCATGGCTTCGCGGCCCGAGGCCACCACGGCCTTCACGGATTCGGCAATGCTTTCGAGGTTCTCCTCGTTGGAACAGCCGAGCGCGACGCGCACGTGATAGTCCCAGCTCTTGGCGACGAGACAGATCGCGTCGCTGCGGGAATCGAGGAGCGCGGCGAGGCCGGGATCGTTGGAGGCGGAGATGCCGGCGCGCTTCGTCATGCCGAAGGCGACGAATTTCGCGCGGCCGGTGCGTTTCTTCGCGAAGAAGGCCGTATCGGTGGGGTTGGCGCCCGGATAGCCGCCCTCGACATAGTCCAGGCCGAACGCGTCCAGCATGGCGGCGATGGCGATCTTGTCCTCGACGGAAAAGTCGATGCCCGGCGTCTGCTGGCCGTCGCGAAGCGTGGTGTCGAAAAGGTAGATACGGTCTTTCATCGGTTCCCTCCCTGGGAACGGTCCAGGCACTTCAAATCCGCCCCTCACCCTGACCTTCTCCCCGCCTGCGGGGAGAAGGTCAGGGTGAGGGGCAATCTCTCAAACTTTACCGGCGAACGTGTCGGTCGCGTAGATCAGGCGGTCGAGGATGCCGGGTTCGGAATAGGCGTGGCCCGCCCCTTCGACGAGATAGAACTCGGCGTCCGGCCAGGCCTTGTGCAGCGCCCAGGCGTTCTTCGCCGGGCACGGCATGTCGTAGCGGCCGTGCACGATGAGGCCGGGAATGCCATGCAGCCGGTGCGCGTCGCGCAGCAACTGCCCCTCCTCCATCCAGCCGGCATTGACGAAGAAATGGTTCTCGATGCGGGCGAAGGCGTCGGCGAATTCGTCCTCGCCGAAGCGGTCGCTCGTCGCCGGCTCCGGCAGGAGCGTGATCGTTTCGCCTTCCCACAGGCTCCAGGCCCTCGCCGCGGCGATGCGCGTCGCCTTGTCGTCGCTGGTCAGGCGGCGATGGTAGGCTTGCATCATCTCGTGGCGCTCTTCCGGCGGGATGGGCGCAATGAAACGCTCCCATTTGTCCGGGAACATCTCCGAAACGCCGAACTGGTAGTACCAGTCGAGTTCGGCCTTCGTGAGCATGTAGATGCCGCGAAGCACGAGCTCGGAGACGCGCTCGGGATATTTTTCCGCATAGGCGAGCGCCAGGGTCGAACCCCAGGAGCCGCCGAAGACCAGCCACTTTTCCACGCCCGCCATCTCGCGCAGCCGCTCGATGTCGGCGACCAGGTGCCAGGTGGTGTTGGCTTCCAGCGTCGCATGCGGCGTGGACTTGCCGCAGCCGCGCTGGTCGAACAGCGTGACGTCGTAGAGCTTCGGATCGAACAGCCGGCGATGGCTCGGCGAGATCGTGCCGCCCGGGCCGCCATGCAGGAAGACCGCGGGCTTGGCGCCCGGCGTGCCGGCCCGTTCCCAGTAGACGACATGTCCGTCGCCGACGTCCAGGTGGCCCGAGGCATAGGGTTCGATCTCGGGATAGAGGGTACGCAGGGTTTCGCTCATAGCTTCATTCCGTGGGCAGGCCAGTTTTCGGTTTCGTGATCGGGGTGCTGGAAGGAGATGATCGCCTCCTGCTGGCTGTAATAATCCGGGTCTTCATGGACGGGCGCGGAGAAGATCGTCTCGACCCAGGGAAGGCGCGCGCCGTAATTGACCTGGACCTGCGGGGCGAGATCGCTGCGGTCGTCGAAGGCGCCGATGGCGATTTCCAGCCCGCCCGGATGCCTGTAGGTCAGCGGCGTGCCGCAGTTCCGGCAGAAGCCGCGGGCGATGTTGACCGAGGACTGGAAATAGGCGGGCTCCTCGCGGGTCCACTCCGCCTCGCCCTTGACCGTGACGAGCGGGCCGAAGAAGCCGCCGAACTGCTTCTGGCACATGCGGCAATGGCAGATCGACGGGCGGCCGAGCCCGCCCTTGATGCGGAAGCGCACGGCGCCGCACTGGCAGCCGCCGGTCCTGATCCCTTCCTGTTGCGTGGTCATGGCAGGCTCCTTCAGCGATAGGTGGAATAGACGACGACGGCGATCACGACGGCCGTGATGAGGATCAGCTTGCCGGCGATGAAATAGAGCCATCTGCGGGGAAAGCCGAGTTCGGGTTTCGGATCGCTCATACGGAACCCTCCGGGGGCCAGTGATCGGTGTCGTAGTCGGGATGCTGGCGGTTCGTATCGCGGATCCTCACATGCCGCGCCTCGCCGCCCTCTCCTTCATTGCTTTCGTGCTCCGGCAGCCGGGCGAGTTGCGCGAACCAGACGACGCGCGATTCGACGCCGGCCTGCGCGATGGGGCGCACGTCGTCCGGGTCGTCGAGCGAGCCGAGCGTCACATTGACATGGTCGGCGGCAAGGGCGTCGTAGAAGAGCGGCGTGCCGCAATCGCGGCAGAAGCCGCGGCGCACGATCTGCGACGACCGGAACCAGCCCGGCTCGCCGCGGGTGATGGCGAAGCGCTCGCGCGGGGCATTGGCGAGCGGCAGGAAATAGTTGCCGGCCGCCTTCTGGCACATGCGGCAATGGCACAGATGCGGATCGCCGAGCGTGCCCTCGACGCGATAGCGCACCGCGCCGCACTGGCAGCCGCCGGTATAGATGCGCGAGATGCTCATGACGCGCGCTCCGGCGGCCATTCGTCGGTATCGTGGTCGGGGTGCTGGTAGGAGACGAGATCGGCGAGGAAGGACGCAGCGTCCTGGTCGGCCATCGTGTCCTCGCCGGGCAGGTCGCGGATCGTGTCGACATAGGGCAGCTTCGCCTCGATGCCCCACTGGATGCGCGGGGCGATTTCGGCGGGATCGTCGAAGGCGGCGATGGTCAGCGCCACGCCGTCCGGCGCCTCATAGGTCAGCGGCGTGCCGCATTCGGCGCAGAAGCCGCGATGGCCGTGGTTGGAGGACTTGAAGCGCTTCGGCGCGCCGCGCGTCCATGTCAGCTTCGCGCCGCTGACCGAAACCAGCGGCAGATAGAAGTTCCCGCTCGCCTTCTGGCACATCCGGCAATGACAGACCGACGCATCGCCAAGCGCGCCCTCGACATGAAAGCGCACGGCGCCGCACTGGCATCCACCGGTGTAGAAGGGCGTGGTCACCTCTTCACCTCCCACGTCGTCACGCGCTCGCCCGTCGCCGGGTCCTTGCCGTCTTTCAGCTGGATGCCCTTGGCGGAAAGGTCGTCGCGGATCCTGTCGGCTTCAGTGAAGTTCTTCGCCTTCAGCATTTCGAGGCGGAGCTGGATGATCGAGTCGATGCTCTCCTCCAGCGCCTTCGAGACCTCGGCCTTCCTCGGCTCAACGCCGAGGAGCCGGGCACTGGCGGCGAAGACCGGTAGCATCAGCGGGTCGTTGTTGGCGCATTGGGCGAGCGCGTGCAAAGCCTGCACGGCGCCGACCGTGTTGAGGTCGTCGAAGAGCGGCGCGAGCACCGACTGGTCCACCCTTCCTTCCGCCGGATCGCCGCCGGCCGGCCACTTGGAGAGAAGGCGCTCGGCCTCCTCCAGCCGCTTGACGGAGAAGTCGATCGGCTCGCGGTAATGCGTCATCAGCATGGCGAGGCGCAGCACCTCGCCCGGCCATTTGCGGCCGCCGAACTTCTCCTCGTGCAGCAGTTCGTAGATCGTGACGAAGTTGCCTTCCGACTTCGACATCTTGCGGCCTTCGACCTGCACGAAGCCGTTGTGCATCCAGACATTCGCCATGACCTTCGTGCCATGGGCGCAGCGCGACTGGGCGATCTCGTTCTCGTGGTGCGGGAAGATCAGGTCGAGCCCGCCGCCATGGATGTCGAAGACCTCGCCGAGATAGGCGGCCGACATGGCCGAGCACTCGATATGCCAGCCGGGCCGGCCCTTTGGTTTCCCTGTCAGGCCTGCGGCCTTCCACGCCTCTTGGCCCCAAGGCGAATCCCAGCCGGGCTCTTCCGGCGAGGAGAGCTTCCAGAGCACGAAGTCGCCGGGGCTCTTCTTGTGCACGTCGACGGCGACGCGGGCGCCGGCCTGCTGTTCGTCGAGATTGCGCCTGGAGAGCTGGCCGTAATCGGCCATCGAACCGGTGTCGAACAGCACTTCGCCATTGGTTTCATAGGCATGGCCACGTTCGATGAGACGCTGAATCAGGGTGATCATGTCCGCCTTGCCGTCCTCGCGCGGCTGCACGAATTCGGTGGCGCGCGGCTCGTGGGTCGGCGGCATGGCGCCGAGCGTGGCGATGTCGGAATGGAACTGGTTGGCCGTCTTCTCCGTCACCCGGCGGATCGCCTCGTTCAGCGACAGGGCGCCGCTTTCGATCTCGCCGCCGAAATCGCGCAGCGCCCGGGCGTTGATCTTGTCGTCGACGTCCGTGATGTTGCGGGCATAGGTGACGTGGGCTTCGCCATAGACATGGCGCAGCAGGCGGTAGAGCACGTCGAAGACGATGACCGGCCGCGCATTGCCGATATGGGCGAAGTCGTAGACCGTCGGGCCGCAGACATACATGCGCACGTTGTCGGGATCGATGGGAGCGAAGGGCTCCTTCGAGCGCGTGAGCGTGTTGTACAGCGTCAGGACCGGCTTTTCGGCCATGGAAATCTCCCAAAATGCATGCACCCGGCTGGCCGGGTCGTTGTCATCCGGGGATTTTGAGGGACGAAAACGGCCGGGCCAGCGCGTGCGCTAGCGAATAATGCTCCGGCGAATGCAGAGTACCGTTTTCATGGCCTGCTTTATCGCGCCGCGCGGGCCTGCGGTCAAGCGGGCGCGAAGGCCAGGCGACGAAAATCCTGTCCTTTCGGCCCGTTACGGCCATGGGAGGCAGCCTCACGCCCGGTGCGCGATATGTCCGCCGGTCATAATTGTTGATCGTCAAACCCCGTCATTCGGCGCCTTCGCCGCAGAGCGATCAAAATTTGAGCAGAATTTGGCCGAAAGGGTCCGGTAAATGCATAGGTCGTCAGGGGCAAACCGGGGGAATCATACGGGGCCGCCTGAGAACGACACGTCAGGAGAGTGAGAATGCCAACCGCAAAGAAACAACCCGCACAAACCGGTGCCGCCGCCGAGACCTTGCAGGCGCGCTACAAGCCGCTCGGCCTGCGCGCCGTCGTGGCCGCCACGCAGTGCAAGCCCGAGGTGAAGTGCACGGACCCGCGCCGCGAACGCGACCTGCCGCCGGTCCTGCAGTCGCTTTACGAATAGGCGATCAGAAAAGCGAAAGCTGATCCGACGATGGGGGCGCTTCTGCGCCCTTGTTCTTTTCCGGCGCCTCCTCGGCACGCTCCTCGACGGGATCGAGGATGTCGGGTCCCATATTGGCGACCTTGTTCACCCTGTCGGAAACCGGGATCGCCTCGAAGAAGCCGTCGTCGATGGGCTTCATGAGGTCCGCGACGTCGCGCGGCTCCTGCGTCTTGCAGTCGAGCCAGCGGGAAAAATCCTCCGGGCGGATGACGACCGGCATGCGGTCGTGGATGCGGGAAATGTCGCTGTTCGCCGCCGTCGTCAGGATCGCCCCGGTATCGACCTCGGAACCGTCCGCCGAAGACCAGGTCTCCATCAGGCCGGCGAAGGCGACGATCGCGCCCTTCCGCGGGCGGATGAAGTAGGCCTGCGCCTTCGCGCCCTTCTCCGCCGGCCGCCGCCACTCGAAGAAGCCGGAGGCCGGCACGAGGATGCGCCGGTGGCGCATGGCGGCCTTGAAAGAGGCCTTGCCGATCGCCGTTTCGGCGCGCGCGTTGATCAAAAGCGGGAATTCGCGGGGGTCCTTCACCCAGCCGGGCATGAAGCCCCAGCGCACCAGCATCGCCCTGCGCTCCGGCAGGTTGCTGCCGGGCGCCTGCCTTTCGCCGGCGACGACGACGAGGATCGGCTGCGTCGGCGCGATGTTGTAGCGCTCCGGCAGGTCGTCCAGTTCCGCAAGATCGAAATACGCTTCGGCGAGATCCGTCTTGGCCAGCAATGCATATCGTCCACACATGGCGTCGTCATCGCACTTTGCCTATAAGGGGTCAATGAAGCGCAACCGAGCCGGACAGCGATGAAGACATCCAGAAGACCCCAGCCCGCCTCCTCCGCCGTCATCGAGCGCGACGGGCGCTACCTGCTGGTGCTGCGCAGCAAGCCGCCGTCGGACGCCATGTATGCCTTTCCCGGCGGGCGCGGCGAGGACGGCGAGACGCCGGCCGAGACGGCGCTGCGCGAACTCTTCGAGGAAACCGGCATCCGCGCCGAAAAGCCCGTGCTTTTCGCGACCTACGACCTGCCCGGCCGCGAGGACGGTCCCGGCAGCCCCTCCTTCTTCCTCTCCGTCTTCAAGGTAAAGGCCGACCGGAATGCGGTCGCCGTCGCCTCGGACGACGCGGCGGGGGTGGGTTGGTATACCGCCGAGGAGATCGCGGGCCTTCCCGCGCCCGACAGCGTGCGCGAATGCATCGCCCGGCTGGAGGCCGAACGGCTGGGGCCTGCCGCATGAAGCTGATTCGCCTCGCGCTGATCGCAAGCCTTGCCCTTGCCGGCCCCGCCCTTGCCCAGAAGGCGAAGCCGGCCGCCGGCACGGAAACGCCCGCCGCGGCCCCCGTCGAGGAGAAGCCGGCGCCCTATGACGAGCGGCTGGAGCGGCTTTCGGAAATCCTCGGCGCGGTGCATTACCTGCGCAATCTCTGTGCGGGCAAGGCGGAGGACAACTGGCGCGCCGCCATGCAGCGCATCATCGAGCTGGAAGCGGCGAAGGAACCGAAGCGGCAGGAAAAGCTGACCGCCGCATTCAACCGTGGATACCGCTCCTTCGCGGCCATCTATACCGCTTGCACCGACTCGGCGGTTGTCGCAGAAGAGAGATACCGTAACGAAGGTGCAACACTTGCCACGGAAATTACCGCAAGGTTCGGAAATTAGGGATTAATTAACCTGTTTTCGCAGCAGCCAGTGCCGTTTTGGGAAAAGGCTGCTAAGGTCGTTAACAGTGCAGTAAGAACTGAATGCCTGGCATGGACCGATCAATGGAACCTACTCTCAACGATATCGACGAGATGATCGTGCACGAGAAGATGCAGGCCGCTCTGGAATACCAGAACGAGGCCTGGGCCGACGGGATGGCTGATGGCATCGAAGCCGAGATCATCGCCGATGCGGCCATCGCGCTCGCCCTGCGCGAGACGATCCGCGTCCATGGCGAAAAGGGCGCGGAAGCGTTGCTCGATTCGCTGCGCGAGCGCATGATGGCTGGAGAATTCTCCCCCGAGCGCATCCTGCAATAGGCTGGAAAGACAGGTCATGCAGACGTCGGCTGACGGCAAAAAGCTGCCTTGCGGCAGCGTCATCGCATTGTCGGTGCTTCTGGCGGCGACAATGCTCGTTACTCCCCTGCGCCCGGCCTTCGCCCTCAGCGAGTTGAAGCACGAACAGGTGCAGGAAAAGCCGGCGGAGGGCCAAGAGCCCGCGAAGGACGAAAAGCCCGCGCCGGTCGAGACGGAAGAAGAGACCGGCCCCCTCCAGTTGCCTTTGCCCGACCCGTTGATTCGCAACGACGGCGCGGTGACCGGGCCTGCCGACGACAGCTCGGCCGACCAGCCGCCGGTCGAGGTCATCCACGACATCGCCAAGGCGCCGGAACCGGTGCGCCGCATGCGCGAACTCATCGTCGAGGCGGCCGCCTCCGGCGACATCGAGCGGCTGCGGCCCCTGCTCGGCAAGGGCGTGACCGAGACGCAGGTCTCCATGGTCGAAAGCGAGGAAGGCCCGGTCGAGACGCTCAAGGGCCAGTCCGGCGATCCCGACGGGATCGAGGTCCTCGCCATCCTTCTCGACGTGCTGGCGACCGGCTTTGCCCATGTCGGCCAGGGCACGCCGGACGAAATGTATGTCTGGCCCTATTTCGCCGAAAAGCCGCTGGCGAAGCTGACGCCGCCGGAGAAGGTGGAACTGCTGCGCATCGTCACCGCCGGCGATTATTCCGAAATGCAGGAATTCGGCAGCTACAATTTCTACCGCGTCGGCATCACGCCCGACGGCCAGTGGAAGTTCTTCGTCACCGGCGAGTGACCGGAAGCACGTCCAGCCAGGCATGGTCGGGACAGGCCCTGGCGATGCCCGCCCGCAGCCAGCCGCGCGCCGCTTCATTCAGCTTCGGCAGCGCGCGGGCGAAATCGGCCTCGTCCTTGTCGCGCCGGTACTTCGCCTTGAAAAGCAGGATCGCCTCCGGCGCGAGATAGGCAATGCCCTCCTCCGTCAGACGGACCATCTCGCCGCGCGGGCGGCGGATCGACGGGTCGCGCTTGTAGACCCAGGTTTCGGGCGTTCCGTCCTCCAGCATCATGTCCACACGCCAGCAGCGCGCCGCCACATCCGCGCACCAGACCTGCGCCACGCCGGCCGGCGGCGTCTCGTTTTCCCCAAGCGGCCACACCTTGCCGTCATCGGCCGCGTGGAGGCGCAGGTCGGGAAGCACCGCGCGGAACGCCGGGAAATCCGCGCGCAGGATGGTGAATTCGAGGTCCTCGTGCGGCCTTGTCTCGACGCCGTGCCAGAGATCGAGCGCCCAGCCGCCGACGACGCACCATGGCTGCGGGACGCCCGCGAGCCGGCGCGCAAGTTCGCGCGGATGCCAGGCGGACCATGCGTCATGGGGAAGCGGCGGGGGAGTATCCATGGTCTTTCAGCCTCGTCTCGGTGGAGGCCCTTCATAGCGGCCCGGCGCCATCGGGCAAGAGCGCATGACCTTGCGAAAGCGGCCCGGCCGTTCTACTTCTGTTTCAACGGGTGCGATGGTGCACCGCCTGCGCCGGGCCTTGCCGGCGCGCAAGAAACCTGGATCGAAACATGCCTTCCGTCACGCTTTCCGGCCGCGCCTTTCTCCGCATTTCCGGCAAGGATGCCGAAACATTCCTGCAATCGCTCATCACGACCAACCTGCCCGACCTGCAGGCGGACGAAATCCGCCCCGGCGCGCTTTTGACGCCGCAGGGCAAGATCCTCTTCGATTTCCTGATCGGCCGCGACGGTGCGCAGGCCTTCCTGCTGGAGACGACGCAGGACCAGCGCGACGCGCTCCTCAAGCGGCTGACCATGTACAAGCTGCGCGCCGCGGTCGATCTTGCGGTCGTCGAGGGCAGCGAGGTGACGGTCGCCTGGGACGGGGCGGAGGACGGGGCGCCGCGCGACATACGCTTTGCCAAGGCGGGCCTCGACGTCTCCCGCCGCGCGGGCGGCGGCGGCGCGGACGACGCGACGCTCTACGACGTATTGCGCATCACCGCCGGCCTTCCCGAAGCCGGCCGCGACTATGCCCTTTCCGACGCCTTCCCGCACGACGTGCTGCTCGACCTCAGCGGCGGTGTTTCCTTCCGCACGGGATGCTATGTCGGGCAGGAGGTCGTTTCCCGCATGCATCATCGCGGCACCGCGCGTCGCCGCCCGGTCGTCGTCAAGGGCGAGGTCGCGTTGCCCGCGACGGGCATCGAGCTTCTGGCCGGCGGCAAGCCGATAGGGACGCTCGGCAGCGTCTCCGGCGCGCTCGGCCTTGCCATCGTGCGCATCGACCGCGCCGGCGATGCGATCCGCAGCGGCACGCCGATCACCGCGGACGGCGCCCCCGTCACCGTCGAGCTTCCGGGGTGGACCGGCCTTGCCTTCCCGGATGACGCGTCCGAGGTGCCGGCGCAATGAACGGTGCCGCACGAGCGAAGACGCAGCCCCGCGCCTGGCAGCGCATGCTGTCCGGCCGCCGCCTCGATCTCCTGAACCCGTCGCCGCTCGACATCGAGCTTTCCGACATCGCCCATGGCCTTGCCCGCGTCGCGCGCTGGAACGGCCAGACGGGCGGCGACCATGCCTTTTCGGTGGCGCAGCATTCGCTGGTCGTCGAGACGATCTTCCGCCACCAGAACCGCTGCGGCGCGGACGACTGCCTGATGGCGCTGCTGCACGACGCGCCGGAATATGTGATCGGCGACATGATCTCGCCCTTCAAGGCGGTGGTCGGCGGCGGCTACAAGGTGGTGGAAAAGCGGCTGGAGGCGGCCGTGCACCTGCGCTTCGGCCTGCCCTCCTCCACGCCTGCCGCGCTGAAGGCCAGGATCAAGAAGGCCGACCAGGTCGCCGCCTTCTTCGAGGCGACCGAGCTTGCCGGCTTCTCCCATGCGGAGGCCACGAAGTTCTTCGGCGCGCCGCGCGGCATCACGCTCGCCATGCTGGACATCGCGCCGCTGCCGGCCGTCGAGGCGCAGAAGCGCTTTGCCGAACGCTTCGAGGCGCTGGAGCGCGAGCGCGGTCCCCTCGCCGCGGCGGTGTGAGCATGGGCACGATCGTCGTCGCCCCGCTCGGCAGGATCGCGGAGCTCGCCGTGCGCCACCGCTGCCGCGAGATGCTGAGCCTCGTCGCCCCGAAGCAGGATTTTCACCGGCCCGCGGTGATTTCCGCCGGGCGGCACATGATCGTCGGGGTCAACGACATCGCCTTCGCCGGCACCGGCAACCTCGTCGCGCCCGGCGAGGAGCACGTGGCGGCGATCATCGGCTTTGCCCGCGGCTGGGACCGGCAGGCGCCGCTGCTCGTCCATTGCATGATGGGCGTTTCCCGCTCGCCGGCCGCCGCGCTCATCGCCGCGCTCGCGGTGGAGCCGGACCAAGACGACCACGCTCTCGCGCAGCGCCTGCGCCGTGCCTCGGTGCAGGCGACCCCCAATGCGCGGCTGGTCGAGATCGGCGACCATGTGCTCGGGCGGGGCGGCCGGCTCGCCGCCGCCGTCAAGGCCATCGGGCGCGGGGCGGATTATGTCGGCGACAGTCCCTTCGCCTTCTCCGCCGTTCCCGAGGCTGCGCAGCCATGACGCAAACTGGCGCCCGCCCCCCGGTCGAAATCGGCCTCAACGCGGCGGTCGTCGCGATTTCCGGCCGCACCCCTTGCATTCTCGCAATCGGCGGCGACGGCGCCAACGCACGCGACGCCCTGCCCTTCGGCCCCTTCGACCCGCACCAGCACCGCACCTTCGAGACGAGCCTGCGCGCCAGCGTGGAGGCGCAGACCGCGCTCAAGCTCGGCTATATCGAGCAACTCTACACCTTCGGCGACCGCGGCCGGCAGAAGGCGCCCGACGAGGCCGGCACGCACATGGTCTCGGTCGGCTATCTCGCGCTGACGCGCACCGACGCCGAGGCGAACGAACGGCTTGCGGAGGCGGGAGCGGCGTGGCGCGACTGGTACAGCTACCTTCCGTGGGAAGACTGGCGGCAGGGGCGTCCCCAGGTGATCGACCAGGTGATCCTGCCGGCGCTGAAATCCTGGGCCGCGGACGTCGTCGGCCAGGAGCGCGCCAGCGCCATGCCCGCCCCGCGCACCCGCATGCGCCTCGCCTTCGGCCTCGACGACTTCCCGTGGGACGAGGAGCGCGTGCTGGAGCGGTACGAACTGCTCTACGAAGCCGGCATCGCAGAGGAGGCCGTGACCGACGGACGCGCCCGGCCCGGCCAGCCTTCGGCAGGCACGGCGATGCGCCATGACCATCGCCGCATCCTGGCGACCGCCATGGCGCGGCTGCGCGGCAAGCTCAAATACCGCCCTGTCATCTTCGAGCTGATGGCGCCGGAGTTCACGCTCACCGAATTGCAGGCGACCGTCGAGGCGATTTCCGGCCGCCATCTGCACAAGCAGAATTTCCGCCGGCTCGTCGAAGGCGCCGAACTGGTGGAACCGACCGGCATCTCCACCTCGGCCACCGGGGGGCGGCCCGCCGCACTCTTCCGCTTCCGTCGCCGCATCTTCGAGGAGCGCCCGGCGCCGGGCCTGAAGGTGGGGATGCGATAGGCCCGTCCGGGGCCTACTTGATCACCGCGCAGGCAAGCCGGTCGCCCGCGCCACCGGCCGGATCGGTGCGGTAGTCGTCCGAGCCGGCATGGACGATGAGCGCGCGGCCGCGGATGCCGCGCTCCGCATCGTCGAGGCGCACCATGGTCGAATAGATCTGCGCGCGCAGGACGCCGTCCTCGGCGACATACTGGTTCGGCAGGTCGCCGGCATGCGGCCCGTCGGCGGCGACGAAGCCATGCTTCTTCCCGTCGGGATTGAAGTGGCCGCCGGCCGATTCGTGGCCGCCGCCGGGATCGCAGGTGCCGGTTTCGTGGATGTGCAGCGCCACCCATTTGCGCGGCGTCAGGCCCGAGACCTCCACCTCGAAAAGCACGCCGTCGTTTGCGGCGGTCAGGTGCGCGCGGCCGTTCTCCGTGCCGGAACGGTCGACGAAATTGGCCTCCGCCGTGTTCTTCGTCTGCTGCGCGAGGGCTGGAGAGCCGAGCGCCGCGAGGGTGCCCGCCGCGATGGCGAGCGCAACGATCTTCGTCATGATGCGTCCTTCCGGTTGGTTTCCCATGGAAGCGCAACGCATCCTCTCGCCGGGTGTTCCCCGCCGTCAGCCCACGACGACGTCGAGGCCGATGTCGAGCGTCGGCGCGGCCATGGTGATCTTCGACGTCGAGATATAGTCGACACCGGTCTCGGCGATGGCGCGGATCGTCGAAAGGTTCACATTGCCGGAGGCTTCGAGCTTCACCCGGCGCGGGTCCGCGGCATAGGCCGCGTCGGCAAGGCCGGCACAGTCGCGGTTGATCTCGACGGCGCGGCGCAGGAGTTCCGGCCCCATATTGTCGAGCAGCACGACATCCGGCTGCGCTTCCAGCGCCTCTTCGAGCTCTTCGAGCGTCGTCACCTCGACCTCGACCTTGACGAGATGGCCCGCGAAGGCGCGGGCGGCGCGGATGGCGCCCGCGACGCCGCCGGCAACCGCGATATGGTTGTCCTTGATGAGGATCGCGTCGTCCAGCCCGTAGCGGTGCGAGGAGCCTCCGCCCATGCGCACGGCGTATTTCTCCAGCGCGCGCAGGCCGGGAATGGTCTTGCGCGTGCAGCAGACCCTGGCGTGCGTATGGGCGATCTCGCGGGAAAAGCGCGCCGTGTAGGAGGCGACGCCGCTCAGATGCATGAGGAAGTTGAGCGCCACGCGCTCGGCCGATAGCACCGCGCGCGCCGGCCCGGACACCGTCGCGATCACCGTGCCCGGCGAAAGCGTGTCGCCGTCCTTCACGAAGGCTTCGAAGCGGATGGCCGGGTCCATCAGGCGGAAGGCGGCGCGGGCGAGATCGAGGCCGGCGACGACGCCGTCCTCGCGGCTGTTCAACCCGGCGGTCGCCGTCATGTCGGGCGCGATGGTCGCCTGGCTGGTGATGTCGCCGGCCCGGCCGAGGTCCTCGCCAAGCGCCGCGCGCACCTGCTCCTCCACCATCAGCGGCGAGAGGACGGGGAGAAAGGGGGTGGTCATGGCTGCTTGTCCCGGTTGGTTGCGACTGGAGCGGCGGCGTCAGGCCGCCGCCGTCTGCGAAAGTTCGGCGACGACCGCCTCGGCGTCGGCCAGCGTGAGGAAGGTGCGGTGCTTCCAGGCG
This sequence comes from Shinella sp. NM-101, assembly GCF_021401195.1. Lineage (NCBI taxonomy): Bacteria > Pseudomonadati > Pseudomonadota > Alphaproteobacteria > Hyphomicrobiales > Rhizobiaceae > Shinella > Shinella sp. NM-101. The sequence continues at coordinate 116,353 of NZ_JACBFT010000009.1, forward strand.
GCCTTCTGCTCGGGGAAATCGGAGCGGAAATGGCCGCCGCGGCTTTCCTCGCGCAGCCACGCGCCGACGGTGATGAGCTTGGCGGTGGTGACGATGTTGTGGAAGCGCATGCGGCTGTTCTCGCGCTCCAGCACGGCGATCTCGCGGATGGCGGCCGCAAGGCCCTCCCGGCTGCGGATGACGCCGGCCTTGTCGCTCATGATGCGGCGCAGGCGGGTGAGCGCCGGGCTGTCCTCGATGGTGACGAGGTCGTCGCTCTCGCCGGCATTCTTGCCCCAGTCGTTGATCTTCGGCTCGGGCAGGATGCCCTTGATGTTCTCCGCGATGCGGGCGGCGAAGACGACGGCTTCGAGCAGCGAGTTGGAGGCAAGGCGGTTGGCGCCATGCACGCCGGTGGACGTGACCTCGCCGGCGGCCCACAGGCCGTCGATGGAGGTGCGGCCCTCGGCATCCGTGAGCACGCCGCCCATGTGGTAGTGCACGGCCGGCACGACGGGGATCGGCTGGGTCACCGGATCGATGCCGGCGGCGATGCAGGAGGCGTAGACGGTCGGGAACATGTCCGGGAAATGCGCGCCGACGGCCTTGGTGCAATCGAGGAAGGCGCCGCGGCCGGCCTGCACCTCGGCGAAGACGCCGCGCGAGACGATGTCGCGCGGGGCGAGCTCGCCGTCCTCGTGGATATCAAGCATGAAGCGGTGGCCGGCGGAATTGACGAGATGCGCCCCGTCGCCGCGCAGCGCCTCGGTGGCGAGCGGGGCAGGATCGCGGCCGATATTGATGGCGGTCGGGTGGAACTGGACGAATTCCGGGTCGGCGATGATGGCGCCTGCGCGGGCCGCCATGCCGACGCCCTGGCCGCAGGCCTCCCACGGATTGGTGGTGACGGCGAAGAGATGACCGACGCCGCCCGAGCAGAGCACGACGGCGCGGGCGGGGAAATGCACGCGGTTCTTCGACTGGCCGGCATCCGGCCGGGCGACGACGCCGGAGATGAAGCGGCCTTCGCGCACCAGCTCCTCGACGACGTAGCCTTCCAGCACGCGGATCGACGGCGTGTTGCGCACGGCCGCGATCAGCGCCTCCATGATGGCCTTGCCGGCCATGTCGCCCTTCACGCGCACGATGCGGCGCTCGGAATGGGCGGCCTCGCGGGAAAGCAGGAGCTGGCCTTCGAGGTCGCGGTCGAAGGGCACGCCGTATTCGAGGAGGTCGTGGATGCGCGCCGGGCCTTCGGAGACCATGAAGCGCGCCATCTTCTCGTCGACGATGCCGGCGCCCGCCTCCAGCGTGTCGGCGACGTGCTTGTCGAACGTGTCGCCCGGGCTCATGGCCGCGGCGATGCCGCCCTGCGCCCAGGCCGAGGACGCGCCCTGCCCGATGGGGGCGGCAGCGAGGATCGTGACGGGACGCGGCGCGAGCTTCAGCGCGCAGAACAGGCCGGCAAGGCCGCCGCCGACGATGACGATGTCATCGATGCCGTTCCACGATTGCGGGCGGAAACTTTCCATGGGCATTTGTCTTTCCTCCGACGATGCGGCCTGCCGTCCGCCCCCCGCCTGCCTGCCGGCATCCTCTTCCCGCAAGCGGGGCGAGGAGCGCCGGGCTCACCGTTTTCCTGCTTCTCTCCGAAGCCAAGGGAAAGGTCCCGGCAAGGGGATGAGGGGCGGCATGGCGCGGGCCATACGTCCCGATTACTGCTTCAGGTTCACCATCCGCTCGACGGCGAGGCGGGCGCGATCGGCGATCGCCGGGTCGACCACGACCTCCTCCGTCATGTTCACCAGGCTGTCGAGGATCTTCGGCAGCGTGATGCGCTTCATATGCGGACAGAGGTTGCAGGGCTTCACGAAATCGACGCCCGGCAGTTCGGCCTGGATGTTGGAGGCCATGGAGCATTCGGTCACGAGCAGCACGCGCGAAGGGCGATGATCCTTCACATAGTTTATCATGCCCGAGGTCGAACCGGCAAAATCGCAGACGGCGATGACATCCGGGTGGCATTCCGGGTGGCCGATGATCTCGATGCCGGGATGGGCCTCCTTGTAGGAGAGCAGTTCCTGCGGGGTGAAGCGCTCATGCACCTCGCAATGGCCCTTCCAGGTGAGGATCTTCTTGTTGGTCTGCTTGGCGACGTTCATCGCCAGATATTCGTCCGGGATGCAGAGCACCGTGTCGCTCTCCAGGCTCTCGATGACGGCGAGCACGTTGGAGGACGTGCAGCAGATGTCCGTCTCCGCCTTCACGTCCGCGGACGTGTTGACATAGGTGACAACAGGCACGCCGGGATAGCGCTGCTTGAGCAGGCGCACGTCGGCGCCGGTGATCGAATCGGACAGCGAGCAGCCGGCCTTCGCATCGGGGATGAGGACGGTCTTTTCCGGGTTCAGCAGCTTGGAGGTCTCGGCCATGAAGTGCACGCCGCACTGGATGATGATCTCGGCATCGACCTTGGTGGCGTCGCGGGCGAGCTGCAGCGAATCGCCGACGATGTCGGCGACGCAGTGGAAGATTTCCGGCGTCTGGTAATTGTGCGCGAGGATGACGGCGCCGCGCTCCTTCTTCAGCCGGTTGATCGCGGCGACATAGGGCGCGTAGACCGGCCATTCGAAGGCGGGGATGAACTGCTTGACCCGCTCGTAGAGATGCTCGGTCTCGCGGGCGATGTCGGGCGTGAAGGTGAGGTCCGGTTTCTCGACGACGCCGAAGCGCTCCGCCGCGGTGAGCGGACGTGCGGCCTCGGCTCCTGCCGCATGCTGGGCCAGAACGGTCATGGAACCCTCCTCTGCCGCCGGTTTCGGGCGGCCTCGCCATTTTGCTCAAATTGAGCATAATGGCCGTAAAACAAAACCGGCATTGGCCGGTGGTTCAGATTTAGAAACTTTTGCGACGGTTTGCAAGAAGCGCCGCCCGAATTCCTTCGCGCGGCGCAAGCTTTGGCGCGGTCAGGCGGCGACCGGGCGGGCGACGCTCTTTTCCTCGATCGGCCAGTGCACGACCGCCGCGAAGACGCCGAGCGCCACGCCGAGCCACCAGACCGGATCGTAGGTGCCGAAATGGTCGTAGAGGTAGCCGCCCATCCATACGCCGAGGAACGAGCCGACCTGGTGCGACAGGAAGACGATGCCGCCGAGCAGGCCGAGATGCTTGGTACCGAACATGATGGCGACGAGGCCGTTGGTCGGCGGCACGGTGGAGAGCCAGAGCAGGCCCATCACCACAGCAAAAATGATGACGGAGGCAGGCGACTTCGGCAGGAGGATGAAGGCCGAGACCGCAACCGAGCGGGCAAGGTAGATGTAGGCGAGGAAATAGGGCTTCGAGTAACGTTGGCCGATGACGCCGGCGGCAAGCGAGCCGATGATGTTGAAGAAGCCGATCAGCGCCAGCGCGATCACCGCGTAGCGCGCGTCGATGCCGATGTCGCCGAGATAGGCGGGGAAATGCGCGGTGATGAAGGCGACCTGGTAGCCGCAGACGAAGAAGCCGGCGACGAGCAGCAGGTAGCTGCGGTGGCCGAGCGCCTCGCGCAGCGCCTCGCCGATCGTCTGCTTGTATTCGCTGGCGGCGGTGATGCCGGAGGAGGAATTGCCGCGCAGCGGAATGCCGAGAAGCGGCACGAGGAGCATGAGGACGCCGAGATAGACGAGGCTGTCCGACCAGCCGAAGGCGCTGATCAGCCCCTGCGAGAGCGGCGCGAAGAGGAACATGCCGGCCGATCCCGCCGCCGTGCAGATGCCGAAGGCCATGGAGCGCTGCTCGGGCGTCACGTTGCGCGCGAAGGCGGACAGGAGGATGCCGAAGGAACCGGCCCCGACGCCGAGCCCGACCAGCACGCCGCCGCCGACATGCAGCCAGAGCGGCGAGGTGCCGAGCGACATCAGGAAGAGGCCGAGCGCATAGACGAGACCCGAGACGAGCAGCACGCGCCAGGTGCCGAACTTGTCGGCGATGGCGCCGAAGAAGGGCTGGCTGACGCCCCAGGCGAGATTCTGCAAGGCCATGGCGAGGCCGAAGGTCGTGCGGTCCCAGCCGGTATCCTGCAGCATCGGAAGCTGGAAGAAGCCCATCGCCGAGCGCGGGCCGAAGGTGAGCACGGCGATCAGCGAGCCGGCGACGATGACGGGCCAGGGCATGGACCGGCGCGCGGCGGGGGCCGCATAGGTGGTGGCGGACATAGGCGTCTCCCGAATATGGCCCCGGAACCTACGCCCGGCCATCGATTAACAAAAGCGAATTTAATTGAGCGAGCGATCAACCACGCTGATGGGACAATCCGATTCAACGGGACTGCGGATGTGCTTGACGCGGAACGATTTTGGGCGCATCTCCCCCTCAGGCGTCACATGGCGGCGCCTTTAACCCGGATAAGATCAATGGACCCCGACAGTCGATCATCGAGAGCAATCGAGCGACCTGTCCGGTAAGAGGCCCCTGGCTTCGCTCCGGATGGCGAGAACGCCCTCAGAGGAGTGAAGCATGCTGCAGATCTATGCCCGCAAGGCTGACCGCTTTTGCCTGCGCGAAATTTCCAACCCGGCCATCGAGCAGGCCATTACCCCTGCCCTCTGGTACGACCTTCTCGGCCCCACGCCGGAGGAAGTGAGCGAGGTGGAAGCCGCGCTGCACGTTTCCATCCCAAGCCGGGAGGAGATGGAGGACATCGAGCTCTCCGCCCGCCTCTACCAGGAGGGCGGCGCGGCCTTCATGACCATGACGGCGCTCGCCAATCTCGACAGCGACGAGCCGACCAAGATGCCGATCACCTTCATCCTGCGCGGGGCGACGCTGGTGACCGTGCGCCATGCCGATGCCAGGCCCTTCGTGACCTTCTGCAACCGGGCGCTGCGCGGCAACGGGCATTCCTACGAGACCGGCGAGGATGTCATGATCGGCCTCATCGAGGCGATCATCGACCGCATGGCGGACGTGCTGGAACGGCTCGGCAACGAGATCGACGTCATCTCGCGCGAAATCTTCCGCAGCAAGTCGGCCGCCTCCGGCAAGCACACGCGCAACCTCGAAGGGCTGATCGAGCACCTCGGCCGCAAGGGAGATTTCCTCAGCGGCGTGCGCGAAAGCCTCGTCAGCATCTCGCGCCTCGTCGCCTATCACGCGGCGGTGGAAAACCACACCCGCCGACCCTCCAAGGAAATCCGCCAGCTCGTCAAGCTCGTGCAGCGGGACGCCTCCTCGCTCGGCGACCACGCCGCGTTCCTGTCGGGCAAGATCAACTTCCTGCTCGACGCGACGCTCGGCCTCATCAACCTCGAACAGAACCAGATCATCAAGATCTTCACGGTCGCCTCGGTCGTCTTCCTGCCGCCGACGCTCGTCGCCTCGGTCTACGGCATGAACTTCGAGCTGATGCCCGAGCTGCAATGGCACCTCGGCTACCCCTGGGCCGTCGCCCTGATGGTCCTGTCCGCCCTCGTGCCGTTCCTCTATTTCCGGCGGCGCGGCTGGGTGTGAGCCGCCGTTGAGGGTGTCTTCAAGCCCGCACCTTCATCGGCCAGCGCTCGGTGCGCGTGCCCGTCACGCGCACCGCGTCGCCGAGGCGGATTTCGCCCTCGCCGCGGGGCACGGCGTTCCAGCCGAAGAGCACGCCGGGCACGCGGCGGTCGGCGGACATGCGCTTTTCGGCGAGGCCCTGGATTGGGTTGCCGCCGATGCGCTCGCCGGTCGTCTGGTCCTGCGTGGTCATGATGCAGCGCGCGCAGGGCTTGACGAGGTCGAAGGCGACGCCGCCCACCTCGATCGCCTGCCAGAAGTCCTCCTCCCAGGGCTCCTCGCAGGAAACGAGGATATTGGTGCGGAAGCGGTCCATGCCGACGGGCTCCTGCCCCTTGGCGACGAGCGTCCGGTTCAGGTCCGCCAGCGAGCCCGTCGTCGTGACAAGAACCGGAAAGCCGTCCGCAAAGCCGACGGGCGCCGGGCTGCCGGCCCATTCCTCGCCCTCGGCACGATAGGCCGCGGCATCCATGTGCACCAGCTTCACCGGGCGGGCGAGCCAGTCCGAGAGCACGTCGTTCACCGCCTCGTCGGCCACCGCGGCGTTGACGGGGCAGTCCCAGATCGTGACGTCGAGGCGGTCTTCCGGCTCGAAGCTGGCGAAGAGCTGGCGGCCTTCCATCTCGAGATGCAGGCTCTCGCCGACCGCCGTCGCCTCGATGCGGGCGAGCGCCTGCAATTCGCGCTGGGTGATGAAGCGGCCGTCCGGCTCGACGACCATGAAGCGCCGGTCGCCGGAAAGGCCGTCGAGGCGGACCGTCGCGGTGTCGACGGGAACGGCCCGGCCGCTCTTCAGCGGGTAGATGTTGAGAGCCTCGACCTTCATGCGGGCGACCTTTCCTGAAACTTCGATTCAACGCCTTGCCGGATCGATTCATGCCGGCGGCACAAAAGCATGTTTTCGCTCAGATTTCATCCAGCAGCATGTCGCGGATCGCGCGCAGGCGCTCCGTGCGCTCCTTCGCCATCCGCGCGCCGGCCGCCGTCTGGAAACCATCGGCCAGCCGGAAGAGCTTCACCTCGAAATGGTCGATGGCGAAGGCCTTGTCGTCAAGCGGGCGCCGTTCGGCGAGCGGGTCCAGCGGATCGTAGAGGCCGCTGCCCATGCGTCCGGCAATATAGAAGCAGCGCGCCGCGCCGACCATGCCGATGGCGTCCAGCCGGTCAGCATCCTGCAGGATCCTCGCCTCCAGCGTCTGCGGCGGCAGGTTCGCCGAGAAGCTGTGCGTGAGGATGGCGTCTGCGACAGCCGCCACATCGGCCTTGCTCCAGCCTTCGGCGGAAAGGAGGCTTGCGGCCTTTTCGGCGGCAAGGCGGGAGGCTTCCTTGCGCAGCGGGGAATTCTTCTCCACCGCGACGCAATCGTGCAGCAGCACGGCGGCGGCGAGGAGGCGCAGGTCGCCGCCCTCCTCCGCCCGGATGCGCCGGGCGCTCTTCCACACGCGGATGAGATGGGCGGCGTCGTGCGAGCCGTCGTCGGCGGCAAAGGCCTGCGGCAGCAGGCGGCCTGCAAGGTCCCCGAGGGGTGAAAAGGCGGCGGCGAGGCAGGTGAAGGACATGGACTACCCGAAAAAGACTGCGCGAGACCTATCCCGTCACGACGGCGCGTTCAATTCCGCCTTTTCGCCCGTCCCGGACTTTCCCGACAGGATCTTCTGGTAGAAGAGCCCGATGCCGATCAGCACCGCGCCGAGGCCGATGAAGGAGAGCGCGCGCAGGATGCCTTCGAGGTTCGACATGTCGATGAGGAAGACCTTGACGACGGCGATCAGCACGAGGCCGGCGGAGGCAAGGCGGATGCTCTTCGAGTCGGCCTTCGAGCCGACGGCGAGCAGCAGGACGCCGAGCAGCAGCCAGACGACGGAATAGGTATAGGTCTCCGGCTGGAGGAAGCCCTTCCAGCCGGCGATGCCTTCGCCGTGCCAGTAGCGGCGCACGGACAGCGTAACCCAGGCGAAGACCAGCGCGACGCCGGTCAGCGCCAGCATGATCACATAGGGCATCGGCCGGCGGCCGCGCGCATACCAGGCAAGCCCGCCATAGGCGATGCCGGGAATGAGGTAGCCGACCAGCAGCAGGTCGAGGACCGGCCAACGGCCGAGCAATTCGCCGGTGACATAGGGATTGAGCGCGACGAAATGGGCGCTCAGCACCGAGAGGACGGAGAGCCCGCCGACCGCCATGGAACCGTAGCGGAAGACGGGGCTCGGCGACTTGAGGTCGAGCGACATCATGGTCGCCGAGGCGCCGATGACCAGCAGCGTGTAGGTCGCCTGCTCGCCCAGCGTCGGGACGGAACTGTCGAGCACGCCGCCGTTCATGCCGTGGCGCACGAGGATCGCGGCGGTCAGAAGCAGGAACAGGCTGGCGAGCGCCTGAAGGAGGCTGCGGATGCGTACGTCCGGCCAGCGGCGCAGTTCGAAGGCCGAAAGGGCGAGCAGCGCCGCCGGGATGCCGTAGCCGGCGAGAAGCTGGTTGAAGACCGGGGTCTTCGACAGGTTCGCGGCGCCGACGATGGTCGGCTCGAAGGCGATGCGGCCGGCGACGACGGCGGCCGCGCCAGCCATCAGCCAGGGCAGCACCGGCCAGCGGCAAAGGCGCGTCGCGAAGACGGCGGCGGTGCCGCAAAGCGCGATGCCGAGCGTGGTGGCAAGGCCGTCCGTCAGCGCGTGCAGCGCCAGCACGAGGAAGGCGAAACCGCCGGCGGCGAATGCCCATTGCGGGATGAATATCCCCTCCTCCTCCGCCCGCCCGCGGGAAAAGACCTCCGCCGCCGCAAGGAAGACGAGACCGAAGACGATGGCGAGGAGGCCGTGCTTCGGGTCGAAGGAGAGGTTTGCGAAGCTGAGGAAGCTGACGGAGAGGATCGCGAAGGGCACGGCCGTTGCCAGCAGGCTCCAGAGCGCGGCGAAGGCGCCGGACGTGGCCTGGCGCAGGCGCACCGCCGCTAGGCCGACGGCGGCATAGGCGGCGGCGAGCAGCAGCAGGAGATTGACCGGCGCGGCCCCCGCCGGCATCGGCGCAGCGGGCGCGGTGAACGTATCGGCGAAAACGCCGGCCGGCAGGGCCGCCATCGCGACCGTCCCGGCAACCGCGCCGATGGCGGAGAAGACGGCCGGATAGACCGCCCAGCCGCGCAGCGCGCCGAGCAGCGCCAGCGCGATGACGATGACGGCGAAACCGGTGGCGGCGGCGGAGACGGAGGGGACGCTGCCTGCCAGCACCAGCGCGGCAAAGAGCATGGCCAGCGCGCCCGACAGCGACACCGCGACCGCGGGCGGGGCGAAGAGGCGGTCGAGCGGCCCGGCGGAGGCCTCCCGCGCGGGACCATCCTGCGCCGCGATGCCGCCCGGCCAGATGAGGCCGTGGCCGAGCGCCAGCACCAGCATGGCGAGGAGCAACGGCAGCACTTCGATGTTGCCGGCCTGCGAAAGATAGAGCAGCGCCCACAGCGCCATGCCGGCATTGGCGAGCGCCGGAACGGCCTGCCAGCGGCGGATGCGGGATGCGGCGAAGGTGGCAAGCCAGGCGATGGCGAGGAAGCCGAAGAGGCTCCAGGGGCTCGGCTCGCTGGTGGAGACCAGCGCGGGCGTCATCATCGATGCGAGAAGGCCGAGGCCGGCGAGCGCCTGCCCGTGCAGCAGGGAGAGGCCGATGGTCACGAAGGACACCGCGGCAAGCAGCGCGAAGGCGGCCGGCGCGCCGAGATAGCCATAGAACTCGTAGGCGACAAAGGTGACGGCGAAGAGCGTGATGGCGCCGGCGGCCGTCAGCACGCCGGGGATCATGGCGTTGCGGAAGGCATTGGCGATGAGCGGCTGGGTGCCGCGGCGCACGAACTCGCCGGCGACCATCAGCACGAGGCCGAAGGCCGCCGCGAGCGAGAGGCGGACGGCGGGGCTCAGAAGACCCGCCTCGATGGAGTATTTCACCATGAAGATACCGCCGAGCGCGAGCGCGATACCGCCGACCCAGACGGCCCAGCGCGCACCGATGCGGCTTTCGAAGCTTTCCCTCGGCCGTGCCGGCGCGGCGGCGGGAGCGGCGATCGCTTCCGGCGCGGCGGCTTCGCTCGCGGCGGCAGCCACGGGCGTCTCACCCCCTGCGATCGCTTCGTCCTTTTCGGACACGCCGACCGGTGCCGCCCAGGGGCCGGCGAAGCTTTCCGGCTCCGGCGGCTCGGGCAAGGCCTCCTCCGCCGTTCCGGCCGCGACGGCCTCCGCCGGCACCACGGCATGCCTGGCCTTCAGCGCCTCGACGTCCTGCCTGAGGCGCATCACCTCCTCGCCGAGTTTCTGCGCGTTGTTGCGCGAGGCATTGAGGGTGTAGAGCGCCAGGCCAAGGGCGACCAGGGAAAGAATATCGAGCATTGCGACTCCAGAAGGGCATTGTCCGGGCGCAACACTACCCGGTTTTTGCCAAACGCCAAACGCGGCCAGATTTCTCCTCGCCGTGCGTTACGCCGGATTTCATGGGAAGACGGCCGCCGTTACGCGCGTGCCTCTCTCGCCGGCCCGCCCTGCCCTGCGAGCGCCTTCAGCGCGGCCTGCACGAAGCCGTCGCGGGCGCTGGCGAGTTCCAGGCCGCGCGGTTCGCAGACATGGCGGTTGAGGAAGAAGGCGGTCAGGCGGAAGCCGTCGGCAAGGGCGGCGGCATCGGCCGCATGCCGGCTCTCGTCGCCGAGGAAGCCGGGGAGCGCCAGCATCTTGTCCGCCCAGGGCCCGCCCGCCTGCCGCGAGACGGCGCGGCCGGATTTCGGCGAGACATAACACAGATCCTCGCGCGCGCCCGTGGCGGCGCATTCGAGGAGATCGAGGCCGAAGCCGAGGTCGTTCAGCACGGCGAGCTCGAAACGGATGAAGAGTTCGCCGGCATCGGCCGGTTCGTGCAGGTTGTCGAGGATGACGGAGAGCGCCTCGTAGAGATGAGGGTGCGGATCGCGCTCCGGCAGGAAGCGCAGCAGCGCGGCCATGGCCTGCACGCCGTAGACGGCGGTCGCCGTTTCCATGAGGCGCCCGGCGCGAAGCTCCAGCGGCTCGACACGGAACTCGCCGAGATGCTCGTCGAGCCGGGCGCGCCAGGTCACATCGACGGAATTGCCCAGCTGGAGCACCGGCTGCATGCTGCGCGAGCGGCCGCCGCGCACCATGCCGAGATGGCGCCCGCGCCCGCGCGTCATCACCTCGGCGATCACCGACGTCTCGCCGTGGCGCCGCACGCCCAGAACGATGGCTTCGTCACTCCATTGCATGGCAAAGCCTTACGCTCTCGCCGGGCGCGCCGCAAGCCACAGGGCGGGAGCGTGGCCTGTCGGCCACACCCGGCCGCCTGCCACAGTTTCGCTTTCTTCTCGCCCTGCCCGCGCCCCGTTCGCCCTCAATGAACCGGCGCAAGGCTTCCAGCCGGATTTTTGAATTGCAATGACAGGTGCCCCTTCCATGTGTGTGTCCCGCGCCCGCGCCTCTGCGGTCCTTCGCTCCCTCGCCCTCCTTGCCCTCGCCGCGACGCTTGCAGGCTGCGTCACCACCGCAAAGCCGGTGAGGAAGGGGCCGGACCCGATGCATGTCGCCATGTACGGACCGCATCCGGAGGAGCGCTTCCCGCTGCCGGGGATGGACATCAGCCGGGTGGACCCGAAATATTTCCGCCAGCAGGTGGCCTACCAGACGATGGAGCCGGCCGGCACGATCGTCATCGACACGCAGAACCGCTTCCTCTACCTCGTGCAGGGCGAGGGCATGGCGATGCGCTACGGCATCGGCGTCGGCAAGGCGGGGCTGGAATTCGAGGGTGGGGCGCGCATCGGCCGCAAGGCGGAATGGCCGCGCTGGACGCCGACGCCGAGCATGATCAAGCGCGAGCCGGAGCGGAACCTGCAATGGGCCGGCGGCATGGAGCCGGGCCTTACCAATCCGCTCGGCCCGCGCGCGCTCTATCTCTACAAGGACGGCAGGGACACGCTCTTCCGCATCCACGGCACGTCGGAGCCGTGGTCGATCGGCAAGGCCGTGTCGAGCGGCTGCATCCGCCTGTTCAACCAGGACATCATCGACCTTTACGGCCGCGTGCCGAACGGCACCCGCGTCGTGGTGCTGCAGCACCAGGCACCGGCCGATGAGGCGATGCCGATGGCGGCGGCCGACGGGCTCGTGCCGCCGGCCGCGATCTGATCGCTACCAGGCGTCCGGCTCGCGCACCATGTGCACGATGTTGGCGGGGTTCATGACCCAGCCGCCGCGAAACCCCTCGCCGAGATCCTCCACGGCGTCGCAGCGCACGACACCGTTCGTCTCCAGGTGGCCGAGCGCGATCCGGTGGTCCGGCGTGAAGAGTTCGAGCCAGACCTCCGCCTGGCTGTAGTTCGGCGCTTCGTCGATCCACAGCCGGTTCGGGCCGAGCATGAAGCCCGTGGCCGGGGCCTTGTCCTCGAACGGCGGAAGGCCGACGACATCGCGGTAGAAGGCGACGGTCGCCGCATATTGATGGGTCGGCACTTTCATGGCGATGTTGATGCCGCCCTCAAACCTTGCGGTCATGGCGTCCTCCTCATGTGAAGTCCTGCTGCTCGGCGGTGACGACGCCCTTCATCTCGCTCGGGTAATAGCCCTCGCGCAGGTTGATGCCGTATTCGACATAGGCCTTCATGCAGGCGAGCATCTGCGACCAGCCCTCGCAGTTCATGTAGGAGGATTTCTGGCCGCGGGCGTTGTCGCGCCAGCCGGTCTCGGCGATGGTCACCATCGTGCCGCCATCATCGAGCGGCTTGAAGCGCATCTCGACGCGCGTCTTGTAGGGCTCCTCCCCTTCCTCGACCATCGCATCCCAGCGGAAGACGATGAGCGTATTCTCCTCCACCCTGTCAACGATGACCGGGGCCATGCCCCACCACGTCACCGTCGTGCCCTCGACGAGCGGCGCACTCGCGCCGCCGATGGTCGTGAAATAGCCGCTCAGCTTCTGCGGATTGATCACCGCATCGAAGACCTCGGCGACCGGCCTGCCGATCCGCCCGTTCACGCGAAATTCCAGCGTCATGCCGTCCTCCTTCGGGCGAAACCCGCCCGCGTTCGCTTGTACCCGGCGAGAATATGTTATAAAAAAATAACATGTCAAGCGAATCGAAAGAGGACGCCATCTTCAAGGCGCTCGCCAACGGAAAACGGCGGCAGATGCTGGACGCCATCAGGGACGCGCCGCTGACGACCGGTGCGCTGTGCGAAAGGTTCGCGGAAATGGACCGCTGCACGGTGATGCAGCACCTCAAGGTGCTGGAAGAGGCGGAGCTGATCATTCCCCGCCGGGAGGGCCGTGAGCGCTGGAACCATCTCAACGCCCTGCCGATCCAGGCGATCCACGATCGCTGGATCAGCCGGTATGCCGGCCACGCCGTCAGCGTGCTCTCGGCGCTCAAGGGCGAACTCGAAGGCTGAGGCGCCGCCTGCCGGGCAGCGCCCCGCACGATCAGACCTCGGCGGCGATGCGGCCGATCTCGGCGATGACGGCATTGCGCGCGTCGCCTGAAATGCCGGGGATTTCGCAGAAGGCGGTGACGACGAGCGCGCCGCGGTCCGGCGACCAGGCGACGGCCACGTCATTGGCGTTGCCGTGCTTGTCGCCGTTCGTGCCGGTCTTGTCGCCGGTGATCCAGCCGGCCGGGAAGCCGGCGCGCAGCCGCGTGTCGCCGGTCTTGTTCATCACCAGCCAGGCGGCGAGCTGCGCCCTGGAGGACGGCGAAAGCACGTCCGAGAAGACCAGCCGGCGCAGCGTCTCGGCCATGGCGATCGGCGTCGTGGTGTCGCGCTCGTCATCCGCCGTCTCGCGATAGTTGAGCGCCGGCTCGGTACGGTCGAGACGCGTCACCGCGTCGCCGAGGCCGCGCAGGAACCGGGTGACCGCCTCCGGCCCGCCGGAGCCGGCGAGCAGCAGGTTGGCGGCGGCATTGTCGCTGAGCGTGATCGTCGCCTCGCAGAGCCGGGCGACGGAGATGCCCGCCTTGCCGACATGCTTTTCCACCACGGGCGACCAGTCGAGCAGGTCGGCCTTCTTCACCACGATGCGCCGGTCGAGCGCCTCCTCCTTGCGGTCGACGCGCGCGAGGACATGGCCGGCGAGCAGCGCCTTGAAGGTGCTGCACATCAGGAAGCGCTCGTTGGCGCGATGGCCGAGCCGCGCGCCCGTTGCGAGATTATGTATGGCAACACCGATACGCCCCTTGTGGCGCCCCTCCAGCTTTGCAAGCCGCCCTTCCAGCGCCTCGCGTCCGGCGGCCATGGCCGTGCCGGTGAGCGCGGAGACCGCGGGAACGGCGAGAAAGACGCCGGCCATCGCCTGCCGGCGTGAAATCGTCATCGGCATGGTGCATTTTCCTGTCTGTCGAACACCGGGGCGCCCCGCGCCGCCGGGCCGTTTGAGCCCGCCCACGACGCGACTATGCATGGGCGCGCCGGATCAGGGCAAACGACGATTTCCGGGAAGAGCCATTAGAAAAAATTGGGCATGGCGCACCGGCCGGCCTATTCCCGGGGCGGCGCATCCCTCACCGCGGCTGCAAACCTGCACAGCAGGCGGACCAGGTCATCGATATCCCGCTCCTCCCAGCTTTCGAATATGGCGCGGCCCATCTTCTCACGCGCGGCATCGATCATGCCGGTCATCGCCCTGCCCTTCTGCGTGACCACCGCTTCGCGGACCCGGCGGTCCCCCGCGCCTTCCCCCCGCTCCACGAGGCCGAGGGCGGCGAGCTTGGCCACCTGCCGGCTGACCGTCGTGTGGTCGCGGCCGGCACGGTCCGCAAGGTCGACGACGCCGATCGGGCCGAAGCGCCCGATGCCGACCAGCAAGGGGAAAAGCGCCCGGTCGAGCTGAATGCCGGCGGCGCGGATCATGTCCTCGTCGCGCTCCGGACGGTTCATCGTGCTGAGGATATCCAGCAGCGCGCCGTGCAGCAGCCGCAGCTTTTGCGATATGTGTGCATTATGCACGCTTTTCGTTGACGTCATCGACAACTCCATTTATGTGCATAATACACGCAAAATCAGAAGAAGGAAGAACGGCATGGCCGGGATAACGATGCGCAGTTGGGCGACGCCGCTCACCATCGGTTCGTTTCTGCTGATCTCGGTGACGGGAATCCTGATGTTCTTCGAATGGGAACGCGGATTGATGACCGTCGCGCATCAATGGCTCTCCTGGTTTCTGGTGATCGGCGCGGCCGGCCATATCGCGGTCAACCTGCGGCCGCTCAAATCTCATCTGAGGTCGCGGTGGGGCAAGGCCAGCGTCGCCGTTTTCGCCGCTCTCCTCGCGGCCTCCGTCTTTTCCTGGGGCATGATCACCGGCCCGCAGATCAAGCGCCCGATCGAACAGGCGCTCGTCGATGCCCCGCTTTCCGCCCTCGCCGGCGTCGCCCGCACGCCGGCAGGGGATGTGGTGCAGCGCCTTGCCGCGCAGGGGATTGCGGCAAGGGAAGGCCAGTCCATCGGCGAACTCGCACAGGCGAGCGGCGTCGACGAGAACCGCCTGCTGGCCATCGTCTTCGGGCGCGATTGAGCCTTCCGGCTATTTCCGCTTCATCGCCTCGGCGAGCGCCGCGCCCAGCGCCCCTTGCGAAGGCGCCTGCTGCTTCGGCGCGGCCTGGCTGAACTTCGGCTTCATGCCGGTATTGCGCTCGCCCCGCGGGGCCGCGTTGTCGCGCGCGGCCGGCGCGCCGCCGTCCTTGCGCATGGTGAGGCCGATGCGCTTGCGCGGCACGTCCACCTCCGTCACGCGCACCTTCACCACGTCGCCGGCCTTCACCACCTCGTGCGGATCCTTGACGAAGCGGTCGGCAAGCTGGGAAACGTGGACGAGACCGTCCTGGTGCACGCCGATGTCGACGAAGGCACCGAAGGCGGCGACGTTGGTGACCGTGCCTTCCAGCATCATGCCGACCTTGAGGTCCTTGATGTCGTCGACGCCCTCGGCGAAGGTCGCGGTCCTGAATTCCGGGCGCGGGTCGCGGCCGGGCTTTTCCAACTCGGCGAGGATGTCCCTGACGGTCGGCAGGCCGAAGCGCTCGTCGACAAAGACGTGCGGGTCCAGCCTCTTCAGTGCCGCGCTGTCGCCCATCAGGGCGCGCACGTCGCGGCCGCAGGCGGCGACGATCTTCTTGGCGACGCCATAGGCTTCCGGGTGGACCGACGAGGCGTCGAGCGGCTCCCTGCCGTTCGGGATGCGCAGGAAGCCGGCGCATTGCTCGAAGGTGCGCGCGCCGAGGCGGGCGACCTTCATCAGCTCCTTGCGGCTTTCGAAGGGGCCGTTGGCATCGCGATGCGCGACGATGGCCTCCGCCGACGACTTGCCGAGGCCGGAGACGCGGGCGAGCAGCGGCGCGGAGGCCGTGTTGAGGTCGACGCCGACGGCATTCACCGCATCCTCCACCACCGCATCCAGCGAGCGGGACAGCTTGCCCTGGTCGACGTCGTGCTGGTACTGGCCGACGCCGATAGACTTCGGCTCGATCTTCACCAGCTCGGCCAGCGGATCCTGCAGGCGGCGGGCGATGGAGACGGCGCCGCGCAGCGACACGTCGAGGTCGGGGAATTCGGCGGCGGCCGTTTCCGAGGCGGAATAGACCGAGGCGCCCGCCTCCGAGACGATGACCTTGGTGGGCCTTGGCGCGGGAAGCTGCTCCAGCATGTCGGCGACGAGCTTTTCCGTCTCGCGGCTGCCCGTGCCGTTGCCGATGGCGATGAGCTCCACCTTGTGCTTGCGGATCAGCGCGGCGAGTTCGGCCTGCGTGCCGCGCAGGTCGTTCCTGGGCGGGAAGGGATAGACCGTCGTCGTCTCGACCACCTTGCCGGTATTGTCGACGACAGCGACCTTGACGCCCGTGCGGATGCCCGGATCGAGGCCCATCGTGGCGCGCGTGCCGGCGGGCGCGGCGAGCAGCAGGTCCTTGAGATTGCGGGCGAAGACGCGGATCGCCTCCTCTTCCGAGCGCTCGCGCATCTCGCGCATCAGGTCGAGCGAAAGCGACATGGAGAGCTTCACGCGCCAGGTCCAGCCGATCACTTCGGCAAGCCACTTGTCGCCCGGCTTCGTGCCGACCGCGTAAAACGAAGCGATGATGCGCTCGACGGGCTTCACCGGCTCGGTATTGTCCTGGTCGACGACGATGTCGACCGAAAGGAATTCCTCGTTCCAGCCGCGCAGCATGGCGAGCGCCCGGTGGCCGGGCACCGTCGCCCAGCGCTCGGTGTGGTCGAAATAGTCGGAGAACTTGGCGCCGGCCTCCTGCTTGCCCTCCACGACGCGCGAGCGCAGGAAGGCGTTCTCCTTCATGTAATCGCGCAGGCGCTTGAGAAGATCGGCGTTTTCCGTCAGTTGCTCGGCGACGATGTCGCGCGCGCCTTCCAGCGCGGCCTTCACGTCCGGAACCTCGGCCGAGAGGAAGTTTGCGGCAAGCTCGGCCGGCACCAGCGCGCGGTCGGCAAGGATTTGCTCGGCCAGCGGGCCGAGGCCGCGTTCGCGGGCGATCTCCGCCTTGGTGCGGCGCTTCGGCTTGTAGGGAAGATAGATGTCCTCCAGCTCGGCCTTGGTCGTGACGGCGGCGATCCTGCCGGCCAGTTCGTCCGTCAGCTTGCCCTGCCCGGCGATGGAGTCGAGGATGGAGGCACGGCGGGCTTCCAGCTCGCGCAGGTAAGTCAGCCGCTCGGAAAGCATGCGGAGCTGCGTGTCGTCGAGGCCGCCCGTCACCTCCTTGCGATAGCGGGCGATGAAGGGCACCGTCGCCCCTTCGTCGATCAGCCCGACGGCAGCGGAAACCTGCGCGGCGGTCGCCTTGATCTCGGCGGCGATCAGGTTCGCGATCTTGAGCGGTGTCGGGGCCATGTCGAACTCCTTTGTATGGCGCGGCGGCGGCGAAGGAGCGGCGCGCCGGCTGAACTGCTCATAGTCAGCGCCCGGCCGCAAGCCAATTGCGCGCGGCGATAGCGTCGTTCACGTCCACAATATATCGTCGGCCGGCATGCGGAGCGCCGTGCCAAGGTTGAACGCAGGCCAATCCATGCTTGACGGTTGTAACCCTTCATAAATGTCTTGCCGACTATCCTGCCGGCGTAAAGGCAACGGGGCATCGGCATGCGCGGCGCGATTCTTGCAGCAGTCTCTCTGACGGCCCTCGCCGCGGCCGCTCCCGCGAGCGCGGCGACGTTGAACCTTCTCATCTGGGAAGCCTATATCAACGAAGAGATCCTCGCCGATTTCACGGGCGAGACCGGGATCGAGGTGCGCCAGACATTCTACGACAGCGGCGATGCGCGCGACGAGATCCTCTCCGACCCCAACAGCAATGTCGACGTGGTCGTGACCAACGAGAACGGCGCGAAGCTCTACGGCAACCGCGGCATCATCATGGCGCTCGACCGAAAGAACGTGCCGGCGCTGGCGGACTATGCGGAAAGCTGGACGAAGCGCTGCGGCGGCTATGGCGTGCCCTATCTCTGGGGCACGATGGGCATCCTCTACCGTTCCGACGCGATCACGACGCCCCCGTCCTCCTGGGCGGACATCATGAAGCCGGCGGAAAGCCTGCGCGGCCACATCGCCATGTATGACGACCATGCCGAGGCCTTCGTCGCGCCGCTCGTCCTTCTCGGCAAGTCGGTGAACGCCAACGACAACGAGACGCTGAAGGCCGCCTTCGAGCTCATGAAGGCGCAGCGGCCCTACGTTCTCACCTACGACTATGTCGTCACCTCGATCCAGAGCGCGGACAAGGGGCCGAAGATCTACATGGCGCTCGGCTACAGCGGCGACCAGTACACGCTGAACGGCAAGGTCGGCGCGCCGGGCCTCTGGCGCTACGTCGTGCCGAAGGAGGGCACGCTCTCCTGGCTCGATTGCATCACCGTCAGCGATCGCTCGCAGAACAGGGACCTCGCGCTGAAGCTCGTCGACTACATCAGCAACGCCAGGAACGGCGCGCGCAACGCCATCAAGCTCAACATGCCGACCGCAAGCACCGCCGCGCTGGCGCTGCTTCCGGAAGACGTGCGATCCGACCCCGAAATCTATGCCGCACCGGAAATCCTGGCCAAGAGCCAGCTTCAGGAGGAACTGACCGTCCAATCGGTCCAGGCCCGACGCCGCATCATCAGCAGTCTGGCTCAGCTCAGTGACGCTCGGTAAACGCGCCCTTTCCCTCATCTTCCCCGTCGTGCTGGCTGGCTACGTGCTCGCAGCCTCCCTCATCTATTTCGTGCAGGGCTCCTCGATCCTCGGGCTGGAGCGCGCGCGCCTCTGGCAGCAGATGGGCCTGCTCACCGCCCTCTTCCAGAACGAGGTGACGCAGAACCGCAGCCTCATCTATTCGCTCGTCGCCGGCGACACCGTTCGCCTGTTCGTCGACGAGCCCGATGCCGGCTACCGCAGCACCGCGCTCGGCGTGCGGCTGCAGCAGAGCATCACCTCGCTCTCCGACGACCGCAAGAAGTTCATCTCGGTCGCGATCATCCGCCCGCCGCTGACGGTCGACTACTACTACGAGGACAGCGAAGACCCGTTCGCGGAGATCACGCCCCAGCAGCTCGCCCATGCCCGCCAGGTGATCGACAGCCCGCGCCTTTCCACCTGGGCCTATCTCGACACGGCCGGCATGGAGCCGCTGATCGTGCATTCGGAATTCATCGACCCGCTGACCTTCAACCGCCCGGTCGCCAGCGCCAAGCGCAACGCGATCCTCGTGCAGACCGCCGTGCGGCCGAAAGCCTTCCTCGACATGAAGCGGACGCTGGAGAAGGAATATGGCAGAACGATCGAGATCGGGCAGCACCAGTTCCTGGCGCAGGGCGCGCTTTCGGCAACCGCAACGCTCGGCCCCTCGCTCTTCGCCCGGCTGACGCCCGACACGACCTTCCTGGAAAACCGGCTGTGGGCGCTGAAGAGCCTGCTGGCGTTCGGCGCCATCGCGCTCAGCCTGTGCACCATCGCCCTCGTGCTGCTGCTCGTGCGCCGCTACATCACCAATCCCATCGCCCGCCTCGACCGGCAGCTCACCGACGTGATGACCGGCAGCCGCAGCGTACTGCCCGAAATGAACGAGGCCGGCGAGATCGGCCGCCTTTCGGCGAACGTCAAGCGGCTGCACGACCATTCCAAGCAGTCCTTCGACCTCGTGCAGAACGCCTCCTGGACGGATACGCTGACCGGCATCTCCAACCGCGAATATTTCAACATCCGCTCCACGCAGATCCTCGCCGAGGCGGAGGCCGAGGACATCGGCTGCACCCTGCTCTTCATCGACGTCGACAACTTCAAGTTCGTCAACGACAAGCACGGGCACAAGATCGGCGACGAGCTGCTCAAGACCCTCGCCGACCGCATCTCGGCCATCGTCGGCCGCGTCGTCGGCGAGCGCGGCCTGCCGGACGGCCTCTTCGCGCGGCTTTCCGGCGACGAATTCGCCATCATGCTGCGCTGCCAGCCCGGCGGCGGCGCGATCACGGAAATGTCCAGCGAGATCCTGTCGCTCTTCGCGGAGGGCTTCGAGGTCCTGGACAAGGCCTATCCGGTCACCGCCAGCATCGGCATCGCCGTCTACCCGGAAGACGCCGGCACGCTGCCGGAGCTGATCGCGAACGCGGACGCCGCCATGTACCAGGCGAAGTCCCAGGGCAAGAACGGTTCGGCCCGCTATTCACGCTCGCTGCACGAGAAGCGCAACCGCCAGCGCCGCATCGAGGAGGAACTGCGCGTCCTGGAGCCCGACGACGAATTCCACCTCGTCTACATGCCCATCGTCGACGGCCACGGCCGCGTCACGGGCTGCGAGGCGCTGCTGCGCTGGAATTCCCCGGTCCTCGGCCGCGTGACGCCGGATGAATTCATCCCCATCGCCGAGACGACGGGCCTCTTCAGCAAGATCGACTGGTGGGTGATCGACCGGGCGATGGCGGAATATGGCCAGATCCGCAAGCTCTTCGGTGCGGAAACGATCCTCTGCATCAACATCTCGTCGGCGGAACTCTACACCAAGTCGATCAGCGACCATTTCTGCGACTGCGCCGAACGCCACGCGGTCGAGCCGCGCATGATCGAGATCGAGCTGACGGAAACCTTCGCCGTCAAGCTCGGCGAACAGTCGCGCCGCAACATCGAGATCCTGCGCAGCCGCGGCTTCCGCATCTCGATCGACGATTTCGGCGCCGGCTACACCTCCGTGCAGCAGATCATCGAATACCCCGCCGAGACCATCAAGCTCGACCGCGAGCTCGTCGAAAGCCTCACCCGCTCGGCCGCGCTGCCGACGCTGCGCGCCCTCGTCGCGCTCTGTCATGCGCAGGACATGTCGGTGATCGCGGAAGGGGTCGACACCACGGAGAAGATGGCGCTGCTCGCCGCCGCCGGCTGCGACCTCTACCAGGGCTATCTCATCAGCCGCCCGCTCGCTCTCGAAGAGCTTGGCGTATGGGCGATGCAGCGGCTGCTGGAAAAGGCCCGCGATGATGCGCAGAAGCCGGAGCGGCGGGTGCGGGCTTGAAGTCTCCTGGAAAATGACGCGTGTGGGGCCAGGCTGCCTCTCATGCCCCTGCCGGGACCTTCTTCCCGCAAGCGGGGAGAAGGTTGGGGTGAGGGGCAAACCCGCGATATGCGCTGCGATTACGACGTCGGGAAGTCGAGGCCCATCTCGCGGAAGCGGGCGGGATCGTCGCCCCAGTTCTCGCGCACCTTCACGAAGAGGAAGAGGTGCACGGGCTGTTCGAGGATCTCGGACAGTTCCTTGCGCGAGGCCATGGAGATGGCCTTGATCGCATCGCCGTTCTTGCCGAGGGCGATCTTCTTCTGGCTGTCGCGCTCGACATAGATGACCTGCTCGATGCGCACGGAGCCGTCCTTGCGCTCCTCCCACTTCTCCGTCTCGACATGCGAGGAATAGGGAAGCTCCTGGTGCAGGCGCAGGAACAGTTTTTCGCGCGTGATCTCGGCGGCGAGCTGGCGCATGGGCAGGTCGGAGATCTGGTCTTCCGGATAGTACCAGGGTCCCTCGGGCAGCACGGCGGCGAGGTAGTTCATGACGTCCTCGCAGCCCGAGCCGTTGAGGGCCGAGATCATGAAGGTGCGCTCGAACGTGACGACCTCGTTGGCGGCGGCGGCAAGCTTGAGGAGATCCTCCGGCTTGACCCGGTCGACCTTGTTGAGGACGAGGATCTTCGGCTGGCGGACCTCTTTCAGGCCCTCCAGGATCGTCTCGGCATCGCCCTTGAGGCCGCGCTCGCTGTCGATCAGGAACATGATGACATCGGCATCCTTCGCCCCGCCCCAGGCGGTCGTGACCATGGCGCGGTCGAGCCGGCGGCGCGGCTTGAAGATGCCGGGCGTGTCCATGAAGACGATCTGGGCGTTGTCGTGGATCGCGATGCCGCGCACGATGGCGCGCGTCGTCTGCACCTTGTGGCTGACGATCGACACCTTGGCGCCGACGAGGCGGTTGACGAGGGTCGACTTGCCGGCATTGGTCGCGCCGATCAGCGCGACGAAACCCGAGTGGGTCGCGCGCTCGCCGGTCGTGCCGGTCTCGGCGGGGGTCTGGTTTTCTTCGGTCATGGTGTCCGTCAATCTCGTGTGTTCAGGCAATCCGGGGCTTCGCCGGCATTGCCTCAGGCGCCGCCCTTTGGCCAGACGCCTTCGCGTTCCAGAATCTTCGTCGCGGCCGCCTGCTCGGCGGCCCTCTTGGAGCGGTCGACGCCGGTCTCCGGTTTCACGCCCCTGATCTCCACCGTCACGGTGAAGCGCGGGTCGTGGTCCGGTCCCGAGCGCTCGTCCACCTTATAGTTCGGCGTCACGCCGAACCGGGCATGCGCCCATTCCTGCAATTCGGTCTTGGCATCGCGCCGCGCGCCTTCGGCCCGGGCGGCCCTGCCCTGCCAGTTGGCGAGGATGAAGCCGCGCGCCGCCTCCAGCCCGCCGTCGAGATAGATCGCGGCGATCAGCGACTCTATCACATCGGCGCGCACGTTCAGCATGGCTTTTCCGGTGAGCTTCTTGACGTCCGCGCCGGTGCGGATGAAGCGGTGAAGGCCGAGGTCGTCGGAGACCGCCGCACAGCTTTCGGCGCTGACGAGCTGGTTGAGGCGGACGGAAAGCTCGCCCTCCTTCGCCTCGCGGAAGGTGCGGAACAGCATCTCGGCGACGCAGAGCCCGAGGACCCGGTCGCCGAGGAATTCCAGCCGCTCGTAATTGCTGCCCTTGCCGGGCCGGGCGCTGGCATGGGTGATCGCCCGGTCGAGGCGGTCCTTGTCGGTGAAGACGTAGCCGATCAGCTCTTCGAGGGCCTTCCGGTTCGCGTCGTTCAGCGGTATCGCGCCCTTCATTCAACGACCTTGAAGAGACGGTCCCAGCGAAGGTTCGCCGGCCACTTCCAGACCTCGCTGAAGGACGTATCGTGGCCGAGCGAGAAGAAGATCAGGCTGGCGCGGCCGATGAGGTTTTCAGCGGGGACGAAGCCGACGTCGAAGCGGCTGTCGGCCGAGTTGTCGCGGTTGTCGCCCATCATGAAATAATGGCCTTCCGGGACGATGAACTCGCGCGTGTTGTCGCCCACCGTGCCCGGACGGGTGTCGAGCGTGTCGAAGGAGACGCCGTTGTCGAACGTTTCGCGGAAGACCGGCACGTTCTCGCCGGTGTCGTACTGGTCGTCGGCGCGGAAGAAGCCGTCATGCTCGCGCGGAACGGCCACGCCGTTGATGTAGAGCACGCTGTCCCTGACCTGCACCCGGTCGCCCGGCAGGCCGACGAGGCGCTTGATGTAGTCGATGTCGGGATTGGGCGGGAAGCGGAAGACGACGATGTCGCCGCGCTTGGGCTCGCTGGCGAAGATGCGGCCGGAAAACAGGTTCGGCGAGAACGGCAGCGAATATTTCGAATAGCCGTAGGAGAACTTGTTGACGAAGAGGTAATCGCCCACCAGCAGCGTCGGCATCATCGAGCCCGAGGGAATCGTGAAGGGCTGGAACAGCACGGTGCGGATCACGACGGCGAGCAGCAGCGCCTGGATGATGACCTTGACGTTTTCCCACAGGCCGCTCTGGGCCTTCTCAGTCTTCTCTGCCACGCCGGACTTTTCCTTATTTGCGAACATGGGGCCCTCTATAGAGGAAAGGTTGACCGTTGGAAATCATGTCGGTCAAAAAGACACGGGGGGCGCCGGTTATCCGGGCATTCCGGCCGGAAGCGCCTCGATGATCACGAAAGCCTGCGCGAGCGGAAAATCGTCCGTGATGGTGATGTGGATGCGCGCCTCGTGCCCTTCCGGCAAAAGCTGCCTGAGCTTTTCGAGCGCCCCGCCGGTGAGCTGCATGGTCGGCTTGCCGCCCGGCAGGTTGACGACGCCCATGTCCTTCCAGAACACGCCCTGCGCCAGGCCCGTGCCGAGCGCCTTGGAACAGGCCTCCTTGGCGGCGAAGCGCTTGGCATAGGAGGCCGCGCGGTTCCTGCGCCCGTCGGATTTCGCCCGCTCGATCTCGGTGAAGCAGCGCTCCGTGAAGCGCTCGCCGAAACGCTCCAGCGACTTCTCCACCCGGCGGATGTCGATGAGGTCGCTGCCGATGCCGATGATCATGGGGTGTTGTCTCCGCGGGAAAGGACGGCCGGCGCCAGGCCGGCGCGCTGCATGAGGCGGGCATGGCGCCGCGCCTTGAAGGAGCGCAGGGCCAGAAGGGTCGCGCCATAGGCAAGAAAGGCCGCCGCGGCGCCGAGGATCGACGCGCCGAACAGCATCGGCTTGAGCACGGGATGCCAGAGTTCTGACAGTTCAAGGTGCTCCAGCATGTGGAAAAGCTCGCCCGCGGTCACCGCCTCGGCGGAGTGGATGCCGAGAACGACCTCGCCGATCCGGAAGGTCGCGACCGCGATGAGCGGGATGGTGAGCGGGTTTGCAACGGTCGTCGCCAAGGCCGCGGCCAGAAGGTTGCCGGCCGTCAGGTAGGCAAGCGCGAGCGCCAGGATGACGTGAAAGCCGAGAAGCGGCGTGAAGGCGGAGAAGATGCCGGCCGCGACGCCCGCCGCAATCGCATGAGGAGAGGCGGAAAGGCGCAGGATTCGCTTGGCAAGGTAACGCGCCGGACGCGTGAACCCCTTGCGCGGCCAGAAGAATTCGCGCAACCGGTCGGGCCAGGAGGCCTTCTTTCGACGTCTGAACAACATGGCCCAGACATAGCCGATCCGTTGGTGGCATTTCAATGGCGCCCTCACGGCGCCATGCACGGCGGTTGCCGTGGCGCAACGGCGTGCGCCACACGGAACCGGTCGTCTCAGTAGGACTTGCGGAAGAGGCCGCGGTCGATCTGACGCTGGCGGTATTCCAGGTCGATGCGGTCGACGGCGCCGTTCAGGTAGGCGAGCTCGCGGTCGGCGGCGGTCGGGATGCGCAGGGCGCGGGTGAAATTCCTGATCTGCTTCAACATTGGTAAACCTCGTTCGGTTACCTCCCGATGCAGAAGATAGGTCCGGCCGCGGTTTCACACCAGCGACACTATCCCAATACAGCCATGCGAAGCGCGCATAACGGCTGGTTAAATCATGGGCAAACGTGCCTCAATTGAGGCACGTTGCCGCAAATTTGCATAGAAGCCTCAGGCGAAGACGCGGTTGATGGTCGAAACGCACTGCAGCTCCTTCAACTGGCCGATGAGCTGGTTGAGCTGGCGCAGGTCCCAGACCTCCAGGTCGATATGCACTTCGGTGAAATCGGCCGCCACCCGCGTCATCGACATCGAGCGGATGTTGACGTCGCTGGTGGCGATGGTCTGGGTGACTTCGGCGAGCGTGCCCGGCTCGTTCAGCGCATTGACGACGATGCGGGCCATGAAGCGGGTGTTGTTCGCCTCGTCGAGGTCCCAGCGCACGTCGATCCAGCGTTCCGGCTCGTCGTCGAACTTCTGCAAAGCCGGCGACTGGATCGGGTAGATGGTGATGCCCTTGTCCTTCTCCATGATGCCGACGATGCGGTCGCCGGGCACGGCGCCGCCGGCGGAGAAATGCACCTCGGCATTGCCGGAAAGCCCGCGGATCGGCAGCGCCTCGGGGCCCGCCTCCCCTTCGCCGCGCTCCAGCGCCGCCTTGGTCTTGCCCGGCAGCTTGAAGACCATGCCGGCGGCGCTGCGCATGTTGAACCAGCCGTCGTCCGAGCTCGGCTTCACCGTGACGCGCTCGTCCTGATAATCCGGGAAGACGGCGCGCAGGACGTCGAGCGAGGAGAGCTCGCCGCGGCCGACCGCCGCGATGGCGTCCTCCACCTCCTTCTGGCCGAGGCGGTGCAGGACGGGCTTCAGTCCGTCGCGCGAGAACGCCTTGCCGGCGCGGTCGAAGGTGCGCTCCAGAATGCGGTAGCCGAGGCCGGAATACTGCTTGCGCACCGCCGCGCGCGTCGCGCGGCGGATGGCGGCGCGCGCCTTGCCGGTGACGACGATCTCCTCCCAGGCCGGCGGCGGCACCTGGATGCCGGAGCGGATGATCTCCACCTCGTCGCCGTTGTTGAGGCGGGTGACGAGCGGCATGATGCGGCCGTTGATCTTGGCGCCGACGCAGGTATCGCCGATATTCGTGTGCACCGCATAGGCAAAATCGATGGGGGTGGCACCGCGCGGCAGCGTGATGAGCTGACCCTTCGGCGTGAAGGTGAAGACCTGGTCCTGGAAGAGCTCGAGCTTGGTATGCTCCAGGAACTCCTCGGGGTTGTCGCCTTCGGCCAGCGACTCGATGGTCCGGCGCAGCATGGCATAGGCGTTGGAGCGCGGCGACTGCACGGCCTCGCCGTTCACCGCCTCCTTGTCCTTGTAGAGCGAATGGGCGGCGATGCCGTACTCGGCGATCTCGTGCATGCGCCGGGTGCGGATCTGCAGCTCGATGCGCTGGCGCGACGGGCCGACGATGGTCGTATGGATCGACTGGTAGTCGTTCTGCTTCGGCGTCGAGATATAGTCCTTGAAGCGGCCCGGCACGACGCGCCAGCGCGTGTGCACGATGCCGAGCGCCGCATAGCAGCCGGGAATGTCGCCGACGAGGATGCGGAAGGCGTAGACATCGGAGAGCTGTTCGAAGGACAGCGACTTCGACTGCATCTTGCGGAAGACCGAATAGGGCTTCTTCTGCCGTCCCTTGACGAGGGCGTCGGGCAGGCCATTGACCACCAGCAGCTCGCGCAGTTCCTCCTCAATCTTGCGGATCAGGCCCTCGTTGCGCTGGGAAAGCTCCTCCAGCTTGCGGCTGACGGTCTCGTAGGCTTCGGGGTTGATGTAGCGGAAGGACAGGTCCTCGAGCTCCTCGCGCATGTCCTGCATGCCCATGCGGCCGGCGAGCGGCGCATAGATGTCCATCGTCTCCTCGGAGATGCGGGCGCGCTTTTCCGGCGACATGTGGTCGAGCGTGCGCATGTTGTGCAGCCGGTCGGCGAGCTTGACCAGCAGCACGCGCACGTCGTCGGAAATGGCGAGCAGCAGCTTGCGCAGGTTTTCCGCCTGCTTGGCCTTCTTGGAGACGAGGTCGAGCTTCTTGATCTTGGTGAGGCCCTCGACCAGGGCGCCGATATCCTCGCCGAACAGTTCGTCGATCTCGGCGCGCGTGGCGCTGGTGTCCTCGATGGTATCGTGCAGGAGGGCGACGGCAATGGTCGATTCGTCGAGGCGCATGTCCGTCAGGATGGCGGCGACTTCGAGGGGATGCGAGATGTAGGGATCGCCGCTCGCCCGCTTCTGCTGCCCATGCTTCTGCATGGCATAGACATAGGCCTTGTTCAGCAAGGCTTCGTTGGCATCGGGCTTGTATTTCTGAACCCGCTCGACGAGTTCATATTGACGCATCATCCTCGGTCGGCTCCTCCCCGCCTAGCGGGGCAAAGAAAAAGTGCGCCCCGACCATGCAGGGGCGCACCGACATTCGCAATATCAAGGTTTCGGTAAAGCAACCGAAATCAGTAATCGTCGCTCTTTTCCGGCGGAACGAGACCTTCGATGCCGGCGAGCAGCTCTTCTTCCGACATGCGGTCGAAGGCGATCGTTTCCGGCTGGTCCTCGTCCTCTTCGACGGTGGCGGTGACGGCGTCTTCGGCCAGCAGGCTTGCCGGATCGGGCTCGGGCTCGTCCACTTCCACATGCTTCTGCAGCGAGTGGATCAGGTCTTCCTTGAGGTCATCGGGCGAAAGCGTCTCGTCGGCGATCTCGCGCAGCGCGACGACCGGGTTCTTGTCGTTGTCGCGGTCGATGGTGATGGCGGCGCCCTGCGAGATGAGGCGGGCGCGATGGCTTGCCAGAAGAACCAGCTCGAAGCGGTTGTCTACCTTGTCAATGCAATCTTCAACGGTGACACGGGCCATTGCCTGTCCTTTGTGATCGAGAATTTCAGGAGTTTGCATGCCCGATACAGGCAAAGGAAGGCAAATTCAAGTTTTTCCTTGCTTTCGCCCCGGTGGGCGGGGCGGTACGGCAGCCCATGTAACCCCCGATTGAGGCCTCCCGTTACGGAAAGCGCGGCGGCGAAAGGTCGGACAAATGGGATAAGGCGCGGGAACTATTCTCCAATTCCGAAGTCTTTGAATTTGCTGAAACGTCGCCGCCGAAAAAATCGCCTCCGCAACCTAGATTTGCTTGGAAAGCGCGGAGCGCTGCCCTAAATGAATGCTATATGAAAGAGAGTTAATTCAACCGGATAGTGCATCCGGTGACATGACGATTGGCTGAAACCCAACCTTTTTCCTCAACTTCTATTTAAAGGATTGCGCGACATGTTCGACCCCCGCGAGAAAATCGCCCTCTTCATCGACGGTGCAAATCTCTATGCGGCATCAAGGACACTCGGCTTCGACATCGATTACAGGAAGCTTCTGAAAGCCTTCCAGAAGCGCGGCTATCTCCTGCGCGCCTACTATTACACGGCACTCATCGAGGACCAGGAATATTCCTCCATCCGCCCGCTGATCGACTGGCTCGATTACAACGGCTACAAGGTCGTCACCAAGCCCGCCAAGGAATTCACCGACTCGCTCGGCCGCCGCAAGATCAAGGGCAACATGGACATCGAGCTCGCCATCGACGCGATGGAGCAGTCCGAGACGGTCGACCACCTCGTCATCTTCTCCGGCGACGGCGATTTCACGACGCTCGTCGAGGCCCTGCAGCGCCGGGGCCGCAAGGTTTCCGTCGTCTCCACCATGCAGACGCAGCCGCCGATGATCGCCGACGACCTGCGCCGCCAGGCGGATTATTTCATCGACCTCGCCTCACTGAGGGCCGAGATCGGCCGCGACCCGTCCGAGCGCCCGCAGCGCACGGCGGAGCCGGTGGAAACCGTCGCCGAGTGAGGCGGGCAGTATGGCGCGGCGGTGTGCGCTTCGCCTTGCTCCGGGCGGCCCATGGGCCGCTCATCAGCTCGTAAAGCGCGGAAATCCAACGGTTTCAACGTTTCGTTAAACATCGCATCAAATCGATCGGCGGCCCATTAACCTTCTGCAAGTTTTTGCTGATATTCCCGGAAGCCTACAGTCACTTCGCATCAGGACATCCGTGAACATGGTCGACGCAGTCTCGCTTTCGGGCAACAGCTACCGGGCAGCATCGAGCGCGCTCGAATTGCGCCCGGCGGTCCCGTCTGGCGAGAGCCGTCCGGCGGCGCAGGCGCTCGCCGCGCTTGCCCGGCCGCAGCCGGTCACCCGGGTTTCCGCGCCGTCCGACGCGGCCGAGGAGATCGGCGACCTCGGCTTCCTCTACGCGCCGAACGGGCAGCCGGGCGTTGCCGCCCTGCCCGCCCATGCCGTGCCGCCCTCGCAGGCGACGACCGATGCGCGCGTCGCCGCCGAGCGCAACCCGACCGCCCGGCTCGCCATCGAGAGCACGGACCTCAATATGCTGATGTCGTCGTTCCTGACCGCGCGCACGCCGAGCGCCAACCCAGCGCCCTCGCCGGACGTGCCGGCGGAAGCCGGAAACGAACAGCTTTCGCGCATCGCCCGCCAGTCGGTGATCGCCCAGCTCTACAACCAGTTCTGAGGAAGAAGCCGAAGGCCGGCAGGAAGCGTTCCCCTGGCGGAAACGCCCTCGCCTTCCCTTGCAGAATCGCCTAGCCGCGCTCGCGCAGCAGGCGGCCCTTCTGGCGGTTCCAGTCGCGTTCCTTCTCCGTCTCGCGCTTGTCGTGCAGCTTCTTGCCCTTGGCAAGGGCGAGTTCGAGCTTGGCCCGGCCTCTATCGTTGAAATAGATCTTCAACGGCACGAGGGTCATGCCTTCGCGGTTGATCGCGACGCGCAGGCGATGGATCTCGCGGCGCGACAGCAGGAGCTTGCGCCGCCGGCGCGTCTCGTGGTTGAAGCGGTTCGCCTGCAGGTATTCCGGCAGGTAGGAATTGATCAGCCAGAGTTCGCCATCCTCGTCGGAGGCATAGGATTCGGCGATATTCGCCTTGCCCTCGCGCAGCGACTTGACCTCCGTGCCGGTCAGCACCAGACCGGCCTCGTAGGTATCCAGGATCTCGTAGTTGTAGCGGGCCTTCCGGTTCTCCGCGACAATCTTCTTGACCGTTGTCGGACGCGCTTTCGTCACCATGTCAGTTCAGCAGGCCGGCGTGGCGGAGCGCCGCGTCGATCGCCGCCTCCGTCGCCGGCTCCAGCGCGGACATGAGCGGGGAGCGAACCGCGCGGCTCATCCCGCGCACGCGGGAAAGGCCGTATTTCGCGCCGCACACGCCCGGCTCCAGGAAGATCGCCTTGTGCAGCGGCATCAGCCTGTCCTGGTATTCCAGCGCCTTGGCATAATCGCCGGCAAGCGTCGCCTTCTGGAACTCGGCGCACAGCCGCGGGGCGACATTGGCCGTGACAGAGATGCAGCCGACGCCGCCATGGGCGTTGAAGCCGAGCGCCGTGGCATCCTCGCCCGAGAGCTGGACGAAATCCCTGCCGCAGGCGATGCGCTGCTCGGAGACGCGCTCGATCTTGCCCGTCGCATCCTTGACGCCGACGATCGAGGGATGCGCCTTGTGCAGCGCGCCCATCGTCTCCGGCGTCATGTCGACCACCGAGCGGCCCGGAATGTTGTAGATGACGATCGGCAGCTTCACGGCTTCGGCGATGGCCGAGAAATGCGCGAAGAGGCCCTTCTGCGTCGGCTTGTTGTAATAGGGCGTGACGACGAGGATCGCATCCGCCCCCGCCTTCTCGGCGTGCTGGGCGAGATCGATGGCTTCCCTGGTGTTGTTGGAGCCCGCGCCGGCGATTACCGGAACGCGGCCCGCGGCCACCTTGATGCAGAGTTCCACCACCCGTTTGTGCTCGTCATGCGACAGCGTCGGCGATTCGCCCGTGGTGCCGACCGGCACGAGGCCGTGGCTGCCTTCGCCGATCTGCCATTCCACATGCGCGGCAAAGGCATCCTCATCGACGGCGCCGGCCGCCGTGAACGGTGTGACGAGAGCGGGAATGGATCCCTTGAACATCGAGAACTCCTGAGACCAGAGCCGCCCGCAGGCTTACATGCTTTGGCCGTATTCCGTGGTTAAAAGCTGCCGCACAATAATCATGTGACTGTCATGCGGCAAGCGGCGAGGCAGGCGTTTTTCGTGCACGATCAAGGCGGAAATCCGCATGCGCGCGCGAATAGCGGGGCATCGTGACCCGTCGTGTGAAAGGTGGCGACCTTCACGGCTTAGTGAGAAGCGCGGTTAAGGTTTCGTTAAGGCAGCGAAGGGTTAATGATTGTCGAAGAGCAGGCGGCAGATGAGGGTCAGATGCACCGCCTGCCAGGCATCCGGGACGTAGCATGATCTCGAAGAACGGTTTTGCCCTTTGCACCTTGCTGCTTGCCGGCGTGGCCGGCCTTGCGCTCCTCTCCTCGCCCGTCGAGGCGGAGAACGGCGCTGCGCCGGCGATCAAGCCGCTCGGCTTTGCCGCCGACATGCCCTCCCGCGACGTGATCACCAATGCCATTCCACGCGCCGAGCCCGCACAGCCTGCGAGCGCGGACCTGCGCGCCGGCCTCGATGCGCTTTCAAACCGTGATCCGATATCCGCGATAACCGCGCGCGACCGCCTTCCCGCGGGCAGCCTCGACCGTCATATCCTGACCTGGGCGATCGCCGTTTCCGGCCAGCAGGGCGTCCCCTCCTGGGAAATCGCCGGCGCACAGCGCGAACTCAAGGGCTGGCCGGGCCTCAAGGCGCTGCGCGCCCATTCCGAACGGGCGCTGGCCCGCGAGAACCCGACGACAGCAGACGTGCTTGCCGCCTTCGGCACGACGCGGCCGGAAACGGCGGAAGGGGCCATCGTGCTCAGCCGCGCCCTCATCGCCTCCGGCGACACGGCGCGCGCGACGGAGATCCTGCGATCCTTCTGGCGGAAGGACGCGCTCTCGAAGGATATCGAAAGCCGGATCCTCGACGAGTTTGGCCCGCTCCTTTCCGTTGCGGACAACAAGGCGCGCATGGAAATGCTGCTCTACCGCGACCGCGCAGACCAGGCGCAGCGGTTCGGCGATCTCGGCAAGGCGCAATCCCTTTTCCGCGCCTGGGCAGCCGTTATCGCCAAGAGCCGGACTGCGGACGCTTTGATCAAGGCCGTGGACGCGCGCTGGCAGAAGGAGCCGGCCTATACGTATCTGCGCATCCGCCACCTGCGGAACAAGGAGGACTACCGCGCGGCCGCGACGCTTTTCGCCGCCATGCCGGAGGAGCCGGCAAGGCTCGTCAATCCAGGGGCATGGTGGAACGAGCAGCGCATCGTCAGCCGCGGCCTTGCCGATCTCGGCGATTATCGCGACGCCTATCGTGTCGCCGCACGCCATGGCGCGGACGATCCGACGGACATCGTGGAAGCGGAATTCCACGCCGGCTGGTATGCGCTGCGCGACCTCGGCGAGCCGAAGACCGCGGCAAAGCACTTCCAGCGCATCCTTCAGGTCTCGGACCGCCCCCTCTCCGTCTCTAGAGCCTGGTACTGGCTCGGGCGCGCCGCGGAAAAGGGCGGGCCGGGCGCGGCGAAGGACTATTTCGCCAAGGCGGCGAACTTCCCCGGCACCTTCTACGGCCAGCTCGCCGGTGCGCGGCTCGGCCAGACGGCGCTGAACGTCGCCTATCCCAAGCCCTCCGCCGAGGAGCGCGCGCGCTTCCGCGAGCGCGAGGCCGTGCAGGCCATCGCCCGCCTGCAGGCCGCCGGCCATGGCTGGCGGGCCGACAGTCTCTACCGGGCGCTTGCCGGGGAATTGATGAGCCCGGGCGAACTCGCCCTGCTTGCCGCCGATGCGGAAAAGGGCGGCAATCACCAGCTTTCCCTGCAGATCGGCAAGATCGCCTTTGGCCGCGGCATCGACGTGGCCGCCCTCGCCTTTCCCATCGGCGTGATCCCTGACGGAGCCAACATTTCCGGCTCCGGCAAGGCGCTCGCCTATGCCATCGCCCGTCAGGAAAGCGCCTTCAACCCGGCCGCCGTCTCCGCCGCCAATGCTCAGGGGCTTCTGCAACTGATGCCGGGCACCGCCGAGGGCGTCGCCAGGCGCTACGGCCTTGCATACTCCAAGGAACGCCTGACGCGCGACGCCGCCTACAACGCCACGCTCGGCGCGCACTATCTCGGCGAGCAGATCAGCGAATTCGGCGGCTCCTACGTCCTTACCTTCATCGCCTACAATGCCGGCCCGCGCCGCGTGCCGCAATGGATCGCCCGCTATGGCGACCCGCGCGGCAAGCCGATCGACGACGTGGTGGACTGGATCGAGCGCATCCCCTTCTCCGAGACCCGCGGCTACGTGCAGCGCGTCATGGAGAACTACCAGGTCTACAAGACCCGCCTCGGCCAGAAGGCCGACATCGTGCACGACCTGAGCGCAGGGCGATAACGAGACTCTCTCATCGGACAGAGGGCGCCAGCCTACGCGGCGCCAGCCTTTTGAGGCCGGAAGCCTCTCCTTGCGCCGGGGGCTGCCTGTTTCGGGCGTAACGCGATCGTTCAGATTCGCGACCTGCGCTTCGGGAAACCTGATTTTCACATGTCCTCATCGCGAAATCGCTGCACACTTTTGCGCAACATGCTTTAGGCTGCGGCGGACATGAATGCAGGCGCCAGGGCATGACGAACTTCACCAGCCGATTCCTTCCGGCACCCGATGGATTGCGGCTGCATGCACGGGACTACGCACCCGGCGCAGCAGCGCGCCTTCCCATCGTCTGCCTGCCCGGCCTCAGTCGCAATGCACGGGACTTCCACCCGTTCGCCCTGCTCCTCTCGCAGGATGCCGTATCGCCCCGGCGGGTCATCGCCCTCGACTACCGCGGGCGCGGGCTGTCCGCCCGTGACGAGAACCCGGCGAACTACAATGTCGCCACCGAATGCCGCGATGTGATCGCCATCTGCGCAGCGCTCGGCATTTCCCGCGCCGTCTTCGTCGGCACGTCCCGCGGCGGACTCATCCTGCATATCATGGCGGCGGTCCAGCCTGAGCTGATCGCCGCGACCGTCCTCAACGACATCGGCCCCGAAATCGAGGCGGAAGGCCTCAAGGAAATCCGCGACTATCTTTCCAACCGCGCCTTCCCGGCAACGATCGAGGCGGCCGCCGACGCGCTCGAACGCCTCCACGGACCGTCATTCCCCGCCTTAGGGAGAACCGACTGGCTGGATATGGCCGACGCCATCTACACGAAGACGGGCGACGGCCACCTCATCCCCGACCATGACCCGGCGCTCGCCGATCAACTGCAGGCGATCGATTTCAGCAAGCCGCTGCCGACCCTCTGGCCGCAGTTCGACCTTCTGGCGCAAAAGCCCCTGCTCGTCGTGCGGGGAGACCATTCACGGCTGTTTTCGGCAGAAGCCCTGGACCGCATGAAAATGCGCGCTCCCGGCATCGAAACCGCGACCGCCGAAGGCCAGGGCCACGCCCCGCTGCTGCACCACGCCAGCCTCTTCCCGCAGGTGAAGGCTTTCCTGGACCGTCAGTAAGTTTCCGTCGCTCCAGAATCGGCTCCGGTCATCGACGCGTCCAATATCGGTCACGGCATATTCTTCGACCAGGCCGCAAAACGAAAAACCCGCAGCCTCGTAGAGGCTGCGGGTCAATCTTTAGCTCAACTTCAGATTAGAAGTTGCGCTGCAGGCGGAGGAAGCCGCGAACGAAGTCGTCGCCGCCGTGGTTGATCGTGTTGTAGTCAGCCGTAGCGAGGACGTTCAGGCCGCTGACGACTTCGTAGCCGACCGTTGCACCAACGCGCCACTGATCGTCAGGACCGAAGCCGATGTTGTTGAAGTACTGGAAAGCCGGGGTGATCGTCAGCTTTTCCGTCGCCTTGAAGGCGTAGGAAGCAGCAACGGTCCACTCGGAAGCCGTCCAGTATACGTTCGAGTCGGAAGCCCAGATGCCGGCAACCTGCAGGGTGCCCGCGCCGAGTTCGGCCGACAGGATGGCGCGGATTGCGCCTTCTTCAGCAGCGTTGTCGTAACCGCCGAGGATGTCGAGGTTTACGCCACCGAGCGAGAAGCCGATCGTAGCAGCAACACCGATGTCATGGTGACGGTCCGTAGCAGGAACGTATGTGGTGCCATTCCAAACGAGCGCACCGTTCGCACCACCATCGAGCTCATCGAGCGAGAGGCCTGCACGCCAAGTACCACCGTCATAAGTGTAAGCGATCGAGTTGAATTCAGTCGTGCTGCCAAGCGAATCAACTTCACCGTTGATGCCGCTATCCCACCAGCTGTAGAACCAACCGGCCTTGAAGCCACCGAGCTCGATGAAGGCTTCATCAACATAGAAGTCGCTTTCAGCGCCAGCGCCCCCAGCCAGACCTTCGAAATTGATGTAGCTGCGCAGCGTTCCGAGTTCGGTGTCCGTGCGGGCGTCAAAGTTGACGTCAACGAGGGTGTGAGCATCCCAGTCAGAATTATTGGCGCTCTTCAAGTAGCTCTGGCTGGAGCCAACGCCAACACCGTAGTTATCCGAACCAAACGAGGTCTGGAAGCGAACGAAGCCGCCGATCTTGAGGCAGGTTTCGGTGCCGGGGATGTAGAAGAAGCCGGTGCCGAAGGCGTCGCAGACGCGAACGTATTCCATGGGTTCCGGTTCGGCAGCGACGATGGCGTCGGCGGCCTGTGCGCCGGAAACTGCTGCGAGAGCCGCAGCGGAGCCGATGAGAAGGCTCTTGATGTTCATTTCTGACCTCCAGTCAAAAAGTTTCAAACGGGTCTGGGTTTTTTGCTGAAGGACAGCGTTCCCTGCCCCATCCCCAAGTTCAGGAAGCGGACGATCAACCGCCCCTGCTTCCGACGCTGAAAATACAAGACGCGCTTCCGTAAGCAATCACCAAACTGAAACAGGGCGGGGTTTGTGTCAGCCTTCGCCCCGCGCTGTTGCGCAAAGGACACAAAATGGCGGAGCAGAACGCTAAAAGTTTATGGATTCTTAACAAAACGCCTTATGAAGCGGGTACTTAGCCATTCCCACATGGTCGGCGGGCCTGCCATAGTCCCGGCAGGAACAAGGCAAATCCGGCGCCTCAAGGTGGCGATCGAGCATTTTTCGCGCAGGAGTTCAGTTTCAGGGCTGCCCCAGGCGCGGCGGAGAACGAGAATCGTTTGCCTGTTTTGCCGGTTCGATTCGTCGCGGAATCCTGCCGACGATTCGAGACCGGTTGAGCACCGCCTACCATGGTCCTTCCCCGCTCTCGAAAGTACCGAGCAATGGTAGCGCTCGCAAAGCGGCGCGCTTGGCAACGGAACTGCGCCCTCCTGACGCTCTCTATTCTATATGCACGGCCTTCCAGAAGTTGATCTCTGCCGACGGGACGCACGTCGCGGCCTTTTTGACTGGAGGTCAGAAATGAACATCAAGAGCCTTCTCATCGGCTCCGCTGCGGCTCTCGCAGCAGTTTCCGGCGCACAGGCCGCCGACGCCATCGTCGCTGCCGAACCGGAACCCATGGAATACGTTCGCGTCTGCGACGCCTTCGGCACCGGCTTCTTCTACATCCCCGGCACCGAAACCTGCCTCAAGATCGGCGGCTATGTCCGTTTCCAGACCGACTTCGGTCGTGACCAGCTCGGCACGTCCGACTGGGATTCCTGGACCCGCGCGCGCGTAACCTTCGATGCGAAGTCCGACACGGAACTTGGCACGCTGACGAGCTTCATCGCCATTCACGGCGAGGCCAGCAAGAAAGAAAGCGGCGGCGGCACGAGCGGCTTCAAGGTCGATGAAGCCTATATCGAACTCGGCGGCTTCCGCGTCGGTACCTTCCTGAACTGGTGGGATGACGATCTGATCGGCGAAACCGACGTGTCTTCCAACGTCACCCGTTTCACCTCGGCTCGCTACGTCTATGACGGCGGCACGTTCCGCGCCGGTATCAGTGTCGACGAAATCAACACGGACGACTACCTTGTCGCGCTCCCCAGCTCGGGTAACGAAGTCGGCGTCTCGGGCATGATCGGCACGACGCTCGGCGGCGTGAACTTCGAACTGCTCGGCGCATACGACACCTACACCGAAGAAGGTGCGCTTCGCGCCTGGCTCTCGGCTGACGTCGGTCCCGGCACGTTCGAACTGATGGGCTACTACGCCAGCGGCGACAACGTCTACTTCAACGCCGCCAAGTGGAGCGTTGCTGCCGACTACTCGTTCAAGGCGACCGACAAGCTGACGATCACCCCCGGCGCCCAGTACTTCGGTGACTACGAACTCGTGAAGGGCATCGACGCGTGGAAGGCCGGCCTGACGGTCGACTACACGATCGTCGAGAACCTCAAGCTCAAGGCAACCGTCAACTACATCGACATCGACAAGCAAGACGACTCGGTCGAAGGCTTCCTTCGCCTGCAGCGTTCGTTCTAAGTCGCTTCGATTTTTTCCGACAGAGGGGAACCCGGCCTTCGGGCCGGGTTTTCCTGATTCCGTTTTTTTTGAGGGCCCACAACAAAACTGTCATCATTCTTGTGCAACCAATGCGCCGCATGGGAGGCGTAGCAGGGGTTTAGCATGCAACAACATTCAAATATCGGCGGCTCGTACCGTCTGGACTATCAATTCTGGGGAGCATCCAGCGGGTCGCGACCCTTACCATCCAGCCTTCGGGCGCTGCTCAGTCGCTATGTCGACGTGCTGTGGGAGCCTGGCTCCCATAAGTACAATGTCTCGTCGTTCGTGGGGGAACTCGACGAGATTCTGTTCGGCGCCGAATTTTCAGAGTTTACCGACGAAATGCTCGATACGCTTGTCGCCGCGCTGCGCAAGCGGGGCAACAGCAACGCCACGATCAACCGGAAGATGGCAGCGCTCAGCAAGCTTCTGCGCAAAGCCCACAAGATGGACGACATCCAGGGGGTGCCGGAATTCAAGCGGCTCAAGGAAAGGGCCGGGCGTATCCGGTTTCTCGAGCCGGATGAGGAAACGCGGCTCTTCGAGGCCATTTCCGGCAAGTCGGAGCTTTACGGCCGTTTCTGCACCTTCCTGATCGATACCGGTGCACGCCTCGGCGAGGGGATCGGACTGCAATGGCAGGACATCCACCGCGACCGCGCGACGTTCTGGCTGACGAAAAGCGGCAAGAGCCGCTCCGTCCCGCTCACCGAGCGGGCGGTAGCAGCGATCCAGGCATCCGAAAGGACGCGGCGCGGACCGTTCACGGGCATCGTGCAGGCCAAGTTCCGGGCGGCGTGGAACGAGGCGAAGCAGGAGGTGGGGCTCGGATCGGAGCCGGACGTCGTTCCGCACATCCTTCGCCACACCTGCGCCTCCCGCCTCGTCCAGGGCGGGATCGACATCCGCCGCGTCCAGACATGGCTCGGCCACCAGACGCTCCAGATGACAATGCGCTACGCGCACCTGGCATCCGGAGATCTCGATATCTGCGTGGCGATCCTCGAACGCGCCGCCCGCAACGGGGCGGCATAGCGAGGCAGCCGCCGCTCTTTTGGCGCCGGTGTCGACACAGGAATCGACCTTGAGCGCCCTTCGAGCCTCCGGTCTGCGGGCGGATGGATGCCGCTTTCGAGCGGCATCCGGCGCATCCCGCGGGCAACGCGTGGGCGATATGGTTCCATAGCCGGTGCATGAGATGGCCAGGCTGAGGGCAGGTTGGAATCGGACGAATGGCGGCAATATGTAAAGCTGGCCACTCCGTCCATCTGGCGATTGGCGCGTAGGCTGGCTTTCAATTTTCCCACCGTGGCGGTTCGGGAGCAGACCTCTCTACAAGCTTGTGGGAATGGCAGGGATGCGAGCGTCTGTTCGTGTCTCGAACCGCGGCAAGAGAAATCAGAATATTGTTTTCAAAACCGAAAAAAGCCTTGCAATCCCAGTCCATGCCGCATAGTGAAACCGCGAGCGGAGAGGTGGCCGAGTGGTCGAAGGCGCTCCCCTGCTAAGGGAGTATACCGGAAACGGTATCGAGGGTTCGAATCCCTTCTTCTCCGCCATTTCAGCACAACCGGCAACGCCGATCGGCTCGGCTTCGTAAACTGCTGTTCCGCCCGTCTGACGAGGCTTGGGCCGGAGGCGGCGTCTCTTTTCTAGAACGGCTTTTCGGCCTTGTCGGTGCGGTAGAGGCTGACCGCCACCTCCCGGGGCTTGCCCCGCGGCCCTCCCCTTGCGACCTTGCGCCAGGCATTCAGCGTGGCCTCGTCACGCCAGCATTCGAAGAGATTGACGCGCTCCGGATCGACGGCGTCCGTGCTTATCGAGAAGTCGAGGCAACCGTCAAACGCCCGTGCGCGTTCGACCATGCCCTTGAAGGCTTCCACGGCGCTGTCCCGTTTGCCGGGGTCGACGCGGGTATAGCCGGCGATGATGATCATGGTGTTCCTCCTTCGGCCAGGTGCTCTCCGGCGAGATGCCGGCCTGCGTGGTCCGGTTTGGCGACCCGCGAGGATCGCCGGTTCGGGATGGGAATTTCAGGCGCCCTTTACATAGCCGGCGGCTTCGACGATCCGGCCGTCGCGGACCCGCATGATGTTGACGCCGCGCACGCGGTCTGCACCGCCCTCGCCCCAGCGGAGCCGCCATCGAATGATCCCGCGATCCTCGCTGGCCCAGATCTCCTCCGCTTCGAAGACAAGCCTCGCTGAGGACGCGATCCCCTTCCAGAAATCGAGGCAGGCCTGGCGCCCTTCGTAGCGCGCGCCATCCGGCGCGGGCGCGGTATTCTCCAGGATGCAGCCCTCTCCGATCAGGTCATCGAGATCCCCGGGGCGGTGCTCCTCGAACACACGATGAAAACGGTTGATGATTTCACGGGTACGTTCGCTGTCGGTCTTCATCTTTCACCTCGTTGCGCTTTGGGCTCGCGGGGATCGCGAGGCTTCTTCGCAGGCCCGACGGAAGCGTCCGGCCGCATGGTCTTTACGTACGACGCGCGGCCGGCGCGCTTTCCGACACTTCCGGCGGAATTCTTTCGCGCCGGGCGGCGCGTCAGTCCCGGCGCGGATATTCGAGCTGCAAGGCGACGACATGCATCGTGCGCGCGCCGTATGTGTCGGCGATAGCCTGAAGGGTATCGTCCAGGGCGTCGGCCGGCCGCTGACCGGGATAGAGCGAAGCGCGATCTTCCGGCGGCCAATCCATCGCGACCCGATCGGGGATGACGCGGATACCGTTGCGCGTCTCGACCGCCCCGGCCGTTTCCGCGAATGTGAGGGCGCTGGAGCGGTAGGTCCGCGACCAGGCATCGGCGACCAGGACGAGCGACACTTCATCCATGCCGGGCCGAAGCTCGATGCCCCGCGCATCGCGATTCCAGAAGGCCAGGCGATTGGCGAGCACCGTGGTCACGAACGGCCGCGTCAGCGAAAAGGCGGCGCTCGCATGGCGCATATCCCAGGTTTCGACGCCGAGATCGTCGGCAATGGCCTGCGCTTTCGCGCGCCCTGCAACCGCCTCGATCAGCGCCAGCATCATCGGCATGGAGGCGGAGATGCCCGTCGTGGTCACGACGTTTCCGTCCGCCACCATTCGGCGGTCCGCGACATAGTCGATGCCCGGACTGCGTTCGAGCATCTCGTCCCGATAATACCAGTGGGTCGTGGCCCGCCGTCCATCGATCAGGCCGGCCGCGCCGAGCACCTTCGCGCCGGCGCAGATGCCGATGATCCGCGCGCCCTTGCGCGACTGATCCCGCAGCCAGGCGAGCACGGCGGGGTCATCGTCGCGGCTCATGGCGGGCACGATGACGTAATCGGCGCCCTCGGGATGGCCGGCGTCGAATTCGGCGATGGTCGCATCCGCTTCCACGCGCAGCGCGGGATAGAGTCGGACCGGCCCCGGCCCGGTCGCCAGCATCAGCACATCGGCGACATCGGCACGCCGG
Organism: Shinella sp. NM-101; assembly: GCF_021401195.1. Lineage (NCBI taxonomy): Bacteria > Pseudomonadati > Pseudomonadota > Alphaproteobacteria > Hyphomicrobiales > Rhizobiaceae > Shinella > Shinella sp. NM-101. Next base: position 157,166 of record NZ_JACBFT010000009.1, read on the forward strand.
AGGATTCCCGCCGGCATCAGATAGTCGGTGGTCTCGGTGGCCTCGTTCAACCCGACGATGGCAACGAGGGGGCGGTTTCCTCCTTCGTGGCGGAGTGCCGAGAGCATGGCATCCATCTCGCCGCGCGGCACCGGCGGCGCTTCGGCCGTGGCGGTCGCGGGCGGCAGGCTGAATATCCAGCCGCCAAAACCCAGCAGGCCGACAACAACGACGGAAACGGCGACCCAAAGGAGCATGGATTTCCACATGGTCGCCTCCCTGGCGGTTGGAGCGGGGGTGCCGATGCGTCGGCCCCCTCCCGGCTTTTCGGAAAACTAGCAAATCGCGCCTATGGCAGGAATGACAAATTCATGGCATTTTCCGCCAATGCATCGTGTCGCCTTCCTCGTCTATCCGGGCTTCGAACTGCTCGACGTATCGGGTCCGGCCGCGGTCTTCACCGGCGCCAACCGCGCGCTTGGCCAACACGGCCGGCCGGCGGTCTACGCGGTTGTGCTGGTATCGGCAGCGGGCGGAACCGTCGAAAGCAGCAGCGGCATCGCCGTCGAAACGCGGCCGGTCACCGAGGTGCGATCCGGCGAAGTCCAGACGATGCTCGTGGCGGGCGCGGAGCGCGAGCCACTGCTCGCTGCCGTGGCGGACCCGGTCCTGCGGGCGGCGCTTCCCGGTCTCACCGCCAGGGCCGAGCGGTTCGGTTCGGTCTGCTCGGGCGGGTTCATGCTTGCCGCACTGGGCCTGCTCGATGGCCGTCGCGTCGCCACCCACTGGGACTCCTGTGCGCCGCTCGCCAAGGCTTTTCCGGCGGTCACCGTCGATCCGGATGCGCTCTACGTCGTCGACGGCCGGCTCTGGACATCGGCGGGCGTCACCACCGGCATCGACATGGCACTGGCCATGATTGCCAGGGATCTCGACGCGGCCATTGCCGGAGAGGTCGCCAAGAGGCTGATCCTTTATGCGCGTCGCCCCGGCTACCAGTCGCAGTTCAGCCCGGTCCTGCAGGCGCAGGTCAGGGGCGAGAGCCCCTTTGCCGAGCTGATCGGCTGGATCGAGGCCAATCTCGACGCGCCGCTCGACGTGCCGTCCCTCGCCAGCCGCGCCGGGCTCAGCGAGCGCACATTCCATCGCAGGTTCGTGGTGGCGACCGGGCAGACGCCGGCCCGTTTTGTCGAAACGGCCAGGCTCGATGCCGCGCGGATGCTGCTTTCGCGCGGTCTTTCGCTCAAATCGGTCGCCGCACAGGTCGGCCTGTTTCCGGCAACGCGCCTTTCGGACGCTTTCGAACGGCGGTTCGGCGTTGCGCCGAGACTGTTCCGCGACATGCATGCCGGGATGTGAGGCCCGATTCGGGCGCTCGACTCATACGGAGGCAATCTCCACCCAGCATCCCTCGCGGAACGACCGCGCCATGGCGTGCACGGATTGCTCGATGCGCAGGCCGTGATTGAAATCAATGGAATGCGAGGCCATGCCGGCGATTGCGGCGATCAGCTCGCGGCATTCGATGACCTTGAGATCGTTGAAGCCGAGGCCGTGGCCGGGCGCCGGGATGAAGCGGTCGTAAGGCCTGTGGTGCGGCGCGGTCAGGACTGTGGAAAAGCCCTGTTCGGTGGCGCGGCCTTCGGTCGTGTAGAGCTGGAACTCGTTCATGCGCTCCTGGTCGTAGAGGATCGAGCCCTTCGAGCCGTAGATCTGCAGGGCGATGCGGCCCTTGCGGCCCCAGGCGGAGCGGTTGGCCATCAGCACGCCGGAAATGCCGCCGGGAAGGCGCATCAGGACACTGGCGATATCGTGGTTCTCGACGGCGCGGCGACCGCCCTCCTTAAGCGGGCGCTCGGCATAGGGTTTGGCCAGCGAGGCGATGACGGCCTCGACATGGCCGAAGAGGCTCCAGAGCAGCGAAAGCGGGTGCACGGCGAAGTCGTCGAGCGCGCCGTAGCCGGAGGATGCCTCGCTCTTCCAGTAGAAGGGTGCGTCCGGATCGGCCATGAAGTCCTCGTCCATCTCGATGCGGACATGGTTGACCGTACCGATGCGGCCCTCGTCGAGCAGCAGGCGGATGTGCCGCATCACCGGATTCTGGATGTAATTGTAGCCCATCACGGCGACCTTGCCCGACGCGCGCTGGGCGGCGAGCATGCGCTCGGCATCGGCGAAGGCCGGCGCCATCGGCTTCTCGCACCAGACATGCTTGCCGGCCTCGAGCGCGGCAATCGCCATCTCGGCATGGAACTGGTTCGGCGTGGTGACGGAAATGACGTCGATCTCGGGATCGGACAGGAGGTCGCGCCAGTCGGCGGTGGATCTTGCGAAGCCGAATTCGCGGGCGCGGCTTGCCGCGAGCCCGGTATTGGCCTCGGCGAGATGCACGAGGCGCGGGCGCTCGACATCGCCGAAGACGGTGCTGACATTGTTCCAGGCGAGCGCATGGCACTTGCCCATGTAACCCGTGCCGATCAGTCCGATACCCAAGGCCTTCATGACAATCCTCCATCGTCTCCGGCCCTCGCAAAACCGCTACGCAGTTTTGCAAGAGTTGATATACCTCGCGCTGAGGGCGCGCCTTGCGCCATCCATAGCGGGAAAGATTTGGAACGAAAACTATCTTTTCCGACGATATGGAATATTTATTTCATTTGTCGCAGAATGGCCGCCCGAGGAGGACAGATCCATGAACAGCAGCGAAGCGGCCCTCACGCGCGTGCCCCGCGATTTCGACAGCCTGCGCAGCGTCATCATCGAGCGCAAGGCGACCATGCCGAAGCGGCTGGCGCAGGTGGCGGCCTATGCGCTTTCCAACCCGGACGACATGGCCTTCGGCACCGCGGCGAGCATCGCGACGGCGGCCGACGTGCAGCCTTCGACGCTGGTGCGCCTTGCCCATCACCTCGGCTACGAAGGCTTTTCCGACCTCCAGAACGTCTTTCGCGCGCGGCTGCGCGACCGCACGCTTTCCTACGAGGAGCGCATGCTCTCGCTGGAGGCGGGGCCGGCCGCCAACAGCGACGCGGAACTGCTCTCCGGCTTCCTGACGGCGGCGAGCCAGTCGGTGGCGCGGCTCGCCGGCACCATCGACGGCGAGACCTTCTCCAAGGCCGTCGACCTGCTCGCCCGGGCGGAAACCATCTATCTCGTCGCCAAGCGGCGCTCCTATCCGCTGACGGCGCATATCGCCTATGCCTTCGGCAAGCTCGGCATCCGCCACCAGATCATCGCATCGCCGAACGGCATCGACCCCGAAATGACGCAGTTCGCAACGACCCGGGACGCGGTGATCGCCGCAAGCTTCGCGCCCTATGCCGCCGAAAGCCTGACGCAGGCGCAGGAGCTCGCCGCCCGGGGCGTGCCCATCGTCGCCATCACCGATTCCGTCTTCTCCCCCCTCGCCGCCTCCGCCACCCACTGGTTTGAGGTGTCGGAGGCCGACTATGCCGGCTTCCGCTCGCTTTCCGCCTCCATCGCGCTCGCCATGGCGCTGCCGGTCGCCATCGCCGAGCGGCGGCGCAGCCTCAAGCGTTCGCCCAAAGGGAATGCTGTGGAATAGAAACGGAATGTATATTCCGAATTGACAGAATAATGGAATTCATGTTTCATTTTCCCGACGTCCGCCGCGCATCCACGACGGCGCCGCAAGACCGGGAGGAAGACATGCCCCATACGGACCAGACGAAGACGCTCGACGTCATCACGATCGGCCGCTCGTCCGTCGATCTTTATGGCCAGCAGCTCGGCACGCGCCTGGAAGACACGGCCTCCTTCGCGAAATCCGTCGGCGGCTGCCCCGCCAATATCGCCATCGGCACCGCCCGCCTCGGCCTCAAGTCCGCGCTCATCACCCGCGTCGGCGACGAGCAGATGGGCCGCTTCATCCGCGAGCAATCCGCCCGCGAGGGCGTCAATGTCGAGGGCATCAGGACCGACAAGGAGCGGCTGACGGCGCTGGTGCTGCTCGCCATCGAATCCGAGGGCGTTTCGCCGATGATCTTCGTGCGCACCGACTGCGCCGACATGGCGCTCGACGAGGGCGACGTGGACGAAGCCTTCGTGCGCTCCTCGCGCGCCGTGCTGGTTTCCGGCACGCACTTTTCCCGTCCCAACACCGAGGCCGCGCAGCGCAAGGCGATCCGCATCGCCAAGGAGAGCGGCGGCAAGGTCGTCTTCGACATCGACTACCGCCCGAACCTTTGGGGCCTTGCCGGCCATGCCGAGGGTTTCGAGCGCTATGTGAAGTCCGACCGCGTCTCGGCCATCATGAAATCCGTGCTGCCGGATTGCGACCTCATCGTCGGCACCGAGGAGGAGATCATGATCGCCTCGGGCGCGGACGACGTGCTTTCCTCGCTGAAGGCGATCCGCGCGATCTCCGCCGCCACCATCGTCCTGAAACGCGGCGCGATGGGCTGCATCGTCTATGACGGCCCGATCTCCGACGACCTGGAAGACGGCGTGGTCGGCCAGGGCTTTCCTATCGAGGTCTATAACGTGCTCGGCGCGGGCGATGCCTTCATGTCGGGCTTCCTGCGCGGCTGGCTCAAGGGCGAGGACCACGCGACCTGCGCGACCTGGGCCAATGCCTGCGGCGCGTTTGCCGTCTCGCGCCTGCTCTGCTCCCCGGAATATCCGAGCTGGGAGGAGCTGGAATTCTTCCTGAAGAACGGCAGCAAGCACCGGGCGCTGCGCAGGGACGAGGCGATCAACCACATCCACTGGGCGACGAACCGCAAGCAGGGCGACATTCCGCTCCTCATGGCGCTCGCCTGCGACCATCGCATGCAGCTCGTCGACGTCGCCGACGAACTCGGCGTGCCGCACGAGAAGATCTCCGAATTCAAGCGCCTCACCGTGGAAGCCGCCGCGCGGGTCGCCGGGGGGCGGCCGGGCTACGGCATGCTGATCGACGAACGCTTCGGGCGCGACGCCTTCTTCGACGCCGCCACCAAGGATTTCTCGTGGCTCGGCCGGCCGGTCGAGCTGCCGGGTTCCAAGCCGCTGCGCTTCGAATTCAGCCAGGACATCGGCTCGCAGCTCGTGGAATGGCCGCTCGACCACTGCATCAAATGCCTGTGCTTCTACCATCCCGACGATCCGGCCGCGCTCAAGCAGGAGCAGCAGGAGAAGCTGCGCACGCTCTTCGAGGCCGCGCGCCGCGTCGGGCGCGAGCTGCTGGTCGAGATCATCGCCGGCAAGAACGGGCCGCTCAAGGACGATACGATCTCCACGGCGCTGCAGGAGCTCTACGATCTCGGCATCAAGCCGGACTGGTGGAAGCTGGAGCCGCAGGCCTCCCCGGAGGCATGGCGGAACATCGAGGCGGTGATCGCCCGGAACGACGCCTGGTGCCGTGGCATCGTGCTGCTCGGGCTGGAGGCGCCGACGGAGGACCTGGTCAAGGCCTTCGAGGCAACGAAGGTGGCGCCGGCCGTCAAGGGCTTTGCCGTCGGCCGCACGATCTTCGCCGATGCGGCGCGCGCCTGGATGGCTGGCAGGATGGACGACGAGGCGGCCATCGCCGATATGGCCGGCCGGTTCCGTGCGCTGACCGATGCGTGGCTCGGGACGCGCGGATTGAAATAGGAAGACCCTTCCCCAACCCCTCCCCACAAGGCGAGGGGCTTGCGATGCCGCGCCACCTTCATTTCCATGCCCCGCTGCTGCTTGAAGCAGGGGTGTGTTCTGGAAAAGCGGTTCGGCAGGTTAGCCCCTCCCCCTTGTGGGGAGGGGTTGGGGAGGGGAAAAACGACATGGACGAGACGAGCGGGAGGAATACCATGGCAAAGACGATCCGGCTGACGATGGCGCAGGCCGTCGCGCATTTCCTGAAGGCGCAGATGACCGTCGTGGACGGTAGGAAGGTGCCGATCTTCGCCGGTGTCTGGGCCATTTTCGGCCATGGCAACGTCGCGGGCATGGGCGAGGCGCTCTACCAGGTGCGCGAGGAACTGCCGACGCTGCGCGCCCATAACGAGCAGGGCATGGCGCATGCCGCCGTCGCCTTCGCCAAGGCGAGCTTCCGCCAGCGCTTCATGGCCTGCACGACCTCCATCGGCCCCGGCGCGCTCAACATGGTGACGGCCGCCGGCGTCGCGCATGTCAATCGCCTGCCCGTCCTGTTCCTGCCCGGCGACGTCTTCGCCAACCGCATTCCCGATCCGGTGCTCCAGCAGATCGAGGATTTCGGCGACGGCACCGTCTCCGTCAACGACGCCTTCCGCTGCGTCTCGCGCTATTTCGACCGCATCACCCGCCCCGAACAGATCATCCCGGCGCTGAAGCGCACCATGCAGGTGCTGACCGACCCCGTCGATTGCGGCCCGGTGACGCTCTCGCTCTGCCAGGACGTGCAGGCCGAGGCCTACGACTATCCGGCGAGCCTCTTCGAAGAGAAGGTCTGGACGCAGCGCCGCCCGCGGCCGGACAGCGACGAGCTTGCCGCCGCCATCTCGACGCTGCGCAAGGCGGAAAAGCCGCTGATCCTTGCCGGCGGCGGCGTGCTCTATTCGCAGGCGACCGCCGAACTCAGAGCCTTCGCCGGCATGCACGGCATTCCGGTCGCCGTCACCCAGGCGGGCAAGTCGGCGATCCCGGACGACCATCCGCTCTGCATGGGCTCCATCGGCGTCACCGGCACCTCCGCCGCCAATGCCTTTGCCGAGGAGGCGGACGTCATCCTCGCCGTCGGCACGCGCATGCAGGACTTCACGACCGGCTCCTGGGCACTCTTCAAGAATGAGAAGCTGAAGATGATCGGCCTCAACACCGTCGCCTTCGATGCTACCAAGCATGACAGCCAGCCGCTCGTTTCCGACGCGCGCGAGGGGCTGACGCTGCTTTCGGAAGCGCTCGGCGGCTGGAAGGCCCCGGCCTCGGTGGAAGCTTCGGCCAAGGCCCGCAAGGACGAATGGATGACGGCGGCGAACCGGGCGACCGCGCCGACCAATGCCGACCTTCCTTCCGACGCGCAGGTCATCGGCGCGGTGCAGCGTACCATCGGCGGGGAGAATTCCGTGCTGGTCTGCGCGGCGGGCGGGCTTCCGGGCGAGCTGCACAAGCTCTGGCAGGCGGTGAAGCCCGGCGGCTACCACATGGAATACGGCTTTTCCTGCATGGGCTACGAGATCGCCGGGGCGCTCGGCGTCAAGCTGGCCCGGCCGGAGGCGGATGTCGTCGTCATGGTCGGCGACGGCTCCTACATGATGATGAATTCCGAGCTTTCCACCTCGATCATGCTCGGCAGGAAGCTGACCGTCGTCGTACTCGACAACCGCGGCTACGGCTGCATCAACCGCCTGCAGATGGGCACCGGCGGCGCCAACTTCAACAACCTGCTCAAGGACGCGATGATCGAGACCATGCCGGATATCGACTTCCGCGCCCATGCCGAGAGCATGGGAGCCGTCGCCGTCAAGGTCTCCTCCATCGCCGATCTCGAAGCGGCCATTGAGGAGAGCAAGGCGAACGAGCGCACCTCGGTCATCGTCATCGACACCGACCCGCTGATCACGACGCAGGAAGGCGGGCACTGGTGGGACGTCGCCGTGCCGGAGGTGAGCCCCCGGGCCGAGGTCAACAAGGCGCGCGAGGCCTATGTGAAGGCCCGCGCGGCGCAGAGCCTCGGTTAGGACGGACAACGCCCCCTCTCCTCCTCTCCGTCATCCTCGGGCTTGACCCGAGGATCTACCGACGCAGCAGACAAACAGTTCGGGGCATGGATCCTCGGGTCAAGCCCGAGGATGACGGAGGAGAGGCAGGGAGAGATAATGATACCGGAAGGCCGTTTGCCTTCCCCAAGGAGACCCAGATGAAAGCCAAACTCGGCATGTCGCCCATCGCCTGGTGGAACGACGACCTTCCTGAACTCAGCGACGACGTCTCGCTTGAGGAGTGCCTTCGCCAGTCGCGCAGCGCCGGCTTTACCGGCATGGAGCAGGGCCGCCGCTTCCCCGGCACCCCCGAGGAAATGCTGCCGATCCTGCGCGCGGCCGACGTGACGCTTTGCGGCGGCTGGTTCTCCGGCACGCTGGTCGACGAGGAGCTCGCCGCCAACAAGGACCGTATCGCGCCGATGATCGAGCTGTTCAAGGCCGTCAATGCGCCCTGCATCGTCTATGGCGAGGTCGGCCGCTCCATCCAGGGCGACCGCTCGAAGCCGCTCGCCACCAAGCCGCGCCTTTCCGACGACGAGATGAAGGCCTATGGCCGCAAGCTGACGGAATTCGGCGAATGGTGCACGGAACAGGGCATGCCGCTCTCCTACCATCACCACATGGCGGCCGTCGTGGAGACCGAGCCGGAACTCGACGCCTTCATGAAGGCCTCCGGCGAAGGCATTCCGCTGCTGCTCGACGCCGGGCACCTCGCCTTTGCCGGCGGCGACGTTTTGCGCGCCATCGACAACCACCATACCCGCATCAACCATGTCCATGTGAAGGATATCCGCCGTTCCGTGGTCGACGGCCTCGACCGCAGCCGGCAGTCCTTCCTCGACGCGGTGGCGCTCGGCGCCTTCACCGCGCCGGGCGACGGCTCGCTCGATTTCGAAGCCATCGTGCAGAAGCTGGCCGATTACGGCTATGAAGGCTGGTTCGTGGTGGAAGCCGAGCAGGACCCGCGCAAGGCGCCGCCGCAGAAAATGGCCGAGATCGGCCACGCAGAACTGATGCGCGTCATGACCGCCGCGGGTTATATCGTGGAGACGGAAGGTTTCCCGAAGGGCTGACCGTCCCGGACGCCGAATGAAAGGAACATGCCCATGCCGAACCTCCTCGTAAAACCGAACGGCACCCATGGCCGCGTCAGCCATGTGACGCCCGAAAGCGCCGGCTGGACCTATGTCGGCTTCGACCTGCACCGCATGAAGCCGGGCGAGATCGTCGCGGCGGAAACGGGAAGCCGCGAGGTCTGCCTCGTGTGGATTTCCGGCAAGGGCAAGGCGACGGCGGGCGGCAAGGATTTCGGCGTCCTCGGCGAGCGCATGAACCCCTTCGAGGGTGCGCCGCATGCGCTCTACATCCCCGCCGATTCCAACTGGTCGGTGACGGCGGAAACCGACCTGGAGCTCGCCGTCTGCTCGGCACCCGGCGGCGGCGACCATGAGGCGAAGGCCATTCCGCCGGGCACCCATCCGAAGCTTTCGCGTGGCAAGGGCTCGAATGTCCGCCACGTCTACAACATCATGCCGGAAGACGATAATTCGGCCCATTCGCTGCTCGTGGTCGAGGTCATCACCCCGAGCGGCAACACCTCGTCCTATCCCTCGCACAAGCACGACCGGGACGACCTGCCGAACGAAAGCCTGCTGGAAGAGACCTACTACCACCGCATCAACCCGCCGCAGGGCTTCGCCTTCCAGCGCGTCTACACCGACGACCGCTCGCTCGATGAAGCCATGGCGGTGGAGGACGGCGACGTGACGCTGGTGCCGAAGGGCTACCACCCCTGCGCCACCATCCACGGCTACGATCTCTACTATCTCAACGTGATGGCGGGGCCGAAGCGGGTGTGGAAGTTCCACAACGCCAAGGAGCATGAGTGGCTGCTGGGGTGAGCCCTGGCGAGGCCGTTGCCTGACCGCCTCCCTTCGAACGGGGCGGCCCGATAGTTCAACACATCACGCCGCCCATGCCGGTTGCCCCTCATCCGCCTGCCGGCACGTTCTCCCCGCAGGCGGGGAGAAGGGATATGCCGCGCCGTTTTTCCCGACCCTCCAACGTTGCGTGGGGCAAGCCCCCTCTCCCCGCTTGCGGGGAGAGCGACTGTCTTGAGCTGCAGGCCAAGAAAGGGCTTGGGAATGAGGAGCTTGTTGAGAATTTCAGTGTCCCGTCCTTGCGCATAGCGGGCTTGGTCCCCGGCCGGAGCTTGGCCCAAGCGACTGTACGGGCTTGGGAAATCCTGGCGAGTGTCCCTTGCTCTCCCACGAACTTCAAGTTCTCAGGGTTATCGGGCTTGATCGCCAATCCCCTCGAACCGGCCAGTCCGGGAAGCAAAGTCCAAGTCACAAGGGTTAGGGTGAGGGGCGAACGGAAAAGAATGGCGCAGCGCCTACCGCTTCCACTTCCGCGTCAAACCCCATGCCCTGGCAATCTCCAGTGTCGACGAAAACCCCGCCTCCAGCATGAACGGCTCGGCGGATACCGCATGGCCGCCGCCCTCGCCGGTCATTACCGGCGTACCGTGGCCCATGCCGTCGATTTCGTGGAAGGTGACGAGGGCCTTGCCATCCTTGTCGGGCCAGATGCGCGTGCGGCGGCCCTTCATGCGCTTTTCCACGAAGGCGTCCTTCGGCAGGCGGTAGAGGTCGCGCCATTGCTCGACGAGGGCGAGGCCGTTGGAGAGGGAGACAGTATCGTCCGCCGTGCCGTGCCAGATCGAGATGGCCGGCTTGCGGGGGATGGTCGGCGAGACGTTGCGGACGAGGTCGGACCATTCGCGGGCGGTGCGCTCGGGAGCCTCCTTCATCGCGTCGAAGGCGCGGGTGGCGTCGCGCGCCGCGCCGAAGGGAAGGCCTGCGATGACTGCACCGCCGGCGAAAAGCTCGGGATAGTTCGCCAGCATCGCGGCCGTCATCGCCCCGCCGGCGGAAAGGCCGGTGATGAAGATGCGCTGCGGGTCGCTGCCCGCCTGTTCGGCGGCATGCGCCACCATCTGGCGGATCGACATCAGCTCGCCGCGGTCGCGCGTGACCTCGCTCGGGCGGAACCAGGTGAAGCAGAGCCGCGGATTGTTCGCCTCGCGCTGCTGGGCATAGACGACGGCAAAGCCGCGCTCGTCTGCAAGCGACGCCCAGCCGGCGGCGCGGTCGTAGCTTTCGGCATCCTGCTGGCAGCCGTGCAGCACCAGTACGAGCGGCCGCCCGGCGGGCAGGCCTTCGGGAATATGCGCGAACATGCGCAGACAGCCGGGATTGCTGCCGAAATCCGTGACCTCTACAAGCGGCGAGCCGCCTGCCGGACGGCGGCGAGTGGCGGGCGTCTTGCGCTCGGGTGTACGGTGGAAGGGCCAGAGCAGGTCGCCCAGCCGCGCCTCGGTCGGCACCAGCCGCTCGACCGACCTCTTGAAGCGGTCTCGCATGCCCGGCCTCTCTTTCGTGGAATTGCTCATCGTCAGGCTACATGCGCCTCGTGAAGGACAGGATCAAGGCAGAAGGGGCGAATTTAAGGGGGATGGCTCATTCTGCGAACTCATGAGGGCATTCATAAATAGCCAAAGCGTTCGCCCCTCGCTTTCGTTCCCGCCCTTTCGGATGAAGGCAAGCTGATGTAGCACTTCTGCAACGACAAAACCGCGACAGGATGGAAGCAATGAGCGAGCACCACGGCGTCACTCCGGAACAGGCCCGCGCCAAGATGGCGCCCTTCGACTGGGCCGACCCCTTCCTCCTCGAGGACCAGCTGACCGACGAAGAGCGCATGATCCGCGACACGGCCCGCGCCTATTGCCAGGACAAGCTGGCCTCCCGCGTCACCGAGGCGAACCGTCACGAAATCTTCCACCGCGAGATCATGAGCGAGATGGGTGAACTCGGCCTGCTCGGCCCGACGATCCCCGAGGAATATGGTGGCGTCGGCGCCAACTACGTTTCCTACGGCCTCGTCGCCCGCGAAGTCGAGCGCGTCGATTCCGGCTACCGCTCGGCCATGTCCGTGCAGTCCTCCCTCGTCATGCACCCGATCTTCGCCTACGGCACGGAAGAGACGCGCAGGAAGTATCTCCCCAAGCTCGCCTCCGGCGAATGGGTCGGCTGCTTCGGCCTCACCGAGCCGGACCATGGCTCGGACCCCTCCTCCATGATCACCCGCGCCAAGAAGGTCGACGGCGGCTATCTCGTCTCGGGCGCCAAGAACTGGATCACCAATTCGCCGATCGCCGATGTCGCGGTCGTCTGGGCCAAGTCCGACGCGCATGACGGCAAGATCAAGGGCTTCGTGCTGGAACGCGGCATGAAGGGCTTCGAGACGCCGAAGATCGAGGGCAAATTCTCGCTGCGCGCCTCCGTCACCGGCATGATCATGATGCAGGACGTCTTCGTTCCCGACGAGAACCTGCTGCCGGAAGTCGCCGGTCTCGCCGGCCCGTTCGGCTGCCTCAACCGCGCCCGCTACGGCATCGCCTGGGGCGCGATGGGCGCCGCCGAATTCTGCTGGCACGCCGCGCGCCAGTACACGCTCGACCGCAAGCAGTTCGGCAAGCCGCTCGCCGCCACCCAGCTCATCCAAAAGAAGCTGGCCGACATGGAGACCGAGATCGCGCTCGGCCTGCAGGGCGCGCTGCGCCTCGGCCGTCTCTTCGACGAGCACCGCGCCCCTGCCGAGCTGATCTCGCTGATGAAGCGCAACAATTGCGGCAAGGCGCTCGACATCGCCCGCGTTTCCCGCGACATGCACGGCGGCAACGGCGTCTCGGACGAATACGGCGTCATCCGCCACGTCATGAACCTTGAAGCCGTCAACACCTACGAGGGCACGCACGACATCCACGCGCTGATCCTCGGCCGCGCGCAGACGGGGCTCCAGGCCTTCCAGTAAGGCGGCCTGGCACCGGCGACATCTCCGGCGGCCGTTCGCTAAAATGCGGGCGGCCGCCTTCACTTTTTGTCCATCCCGTTTCGATACAGTGGAATCCAGGCAACAGAAGCGGGAGGGAACCGTGCCCCTCGAAACCGTCCACGACCAGGTCCACCTGCGCAACCCCAAGCGCAGCTTCGTCCAGTATCGCCTCGACAAACCGGGCTACATCACGCCGATCGGCCACCATCTCAGCACGGCGATGCGCTACACCTGCCTCATCCGCAGCATTTCGAGCGCCGGGGCGGTGATCTCGATCAACAAGACGCTGACATTGCCCGAGAACTTCTATCTGGAGATCCACGGCATCCGCGACGAGATTCCCTGCACGGAATTCAAGCGTGACGGCGAGGAGATGACGGTGCGCTTCAACATGCACCTCGACGTCGATTTCCTCAATCTCGTGCTCGGACGGCCGGCCGCGACGCAGGACGCGTCGGCAGGCACCGTCAAAAATCAAGGCGATTAAACTTTTAAGCATTTGTTTCAACGAAACAAAACGGTCGCCTGCAACACTGCCCCCATCAGCCGGACATGATGTCCCCATCGGGAGTGTGCCAATGAGCCTGGGTGCCGATCCGCGGTCCGCCGCGGGACTTTACGAGCGTAAGTGGGATCGTTTCGCGGTCAACCGGCAGGGCATGCTGATGACCGTCGGCCTTGACCTTGCGGCGCCGAAGCTGCGGAGCTGCAAGCTCATCGACATCTCGCGAGGCGGTGCCAGCTTCACCGTCACCACGACGATCGGCCTGCCGCTCCACTACTACCTCTCCATCGTCGGCGTCACCTCGCGCATCGGCTGCGCGGAGGTCTACCGCACCGACAGCCGCGTCGGGGTGCAGTTCATCAAGGAAATCGACGAGGAACTGCTGCACTCCATCGTGCGCTCCGACTATTTCACCGGCGCCGGCCAGGGTCGTCCGAAGAAGGAGGAGCGCCGCTACATGGCCGGCGTGGAAAGAGGCGGCGTGGGCTCCGCCATCACCTGACACGTCGCCTCTGCGGGCGCGTCTTGCTTTTTCGCATGCCGTCGCGGCAAAACCGCTGCGCACTTTTGCGCGACATGCTTTAGGGTGCCGTCGGAAGAGCGATTCCGGCGGGCGCCTCGTGGCGGCGGCCGGTGCCTTCCCACCGTTCCACCGTTCTCCAGGCGCTTTTCATGTCCGCATTTTCCCGTTTCACCGCCCTCGCCCAGACCCTGCCCTCCACCGTGCCCTTCGTGGGGCCGGAGGCCATCGAGCGCAACCGCGGCCTTGCCGTCAGGGCGCGCATCGGCGCCAACGAAAGCGGTTTCGGCCCGGCCCCCTCCGTGCTGGAGGCCATGCGCGCTACGGCCGGAACGACCTGGATGTACAGCGATCCGGAGAATTTCGAGTTGCGCGAGGCGCTCGCCCTCCACCATGGCGTTTCGCGCGACAATATCGCCATCGGCGGCGGCATCGACGGGCTGCTCGGCGAGATCGCGCGGCTCGTCGTCGAGCCGGGCACGCCGGTCGTAACCTCGCTCGGCGGTTACCCGACCTTCAACTACCATGTGAACGGTTTCGGCGGGCGGCTCGTCACCGTGCCCTATGCCGGCGACCGGGAGGACCTTGAAGGCCTTGCCGAGGCCGTGCGCCGCGAAAACGCGCCGCTCGTCTACTTCGCCAATCCGGACAATCCGATGGGAAGCTGGTGGGACGCCGAAAGCGTCGTCTCCTTCGCGCGGGCGCTGCCGGAAACGACGCTGCTCATTCTCGACGAAGCCTATGGCGAGACGGCGCCGGCCGGTACGATCCCGCCGGTCGCGGCGCTGATCGGCCAGCCGAACGTGCTGCGCATGCGCACCTTCTCGAAGGCCTACGGGCTTGCCGGCGCGCGTATCGGCTATGCGATCGGCACGCTCGGCAATGCGCAGGCCTTCGACAAGATCCGCAATCATTTCGGCATGGCCCGCGTGTCGATCCAGGCGGCGCTCGCCGCGCTGAAGGACCAGGCGTACCTGGCCGACGTCATCGGCCGCATCGCCGCGGCCCGCGAGCACATCGCGGGAATCGCACGGGTGAACGGCCTCCTCCCCCTCGCTTCCGCCACCAATTTCGTCACCGTCGACTGCGGCCGGGACGGCACCCACGCCAAGGCCATCGTCGACGGCCTGATGGAGCATGGCGTCTTCATCCGCATGCCGGGCATCGCCCCCCTCAACCGATGCATCCGCATCAGCGTCGGGCCGCAAGCCGACATGGCGCTGCTGGAGGAAGCCCTGCCGAAGGTCCTGAAGGGCCTCGGCTGACCGGCCGGGCATGTGGAGACAGTCGGGCGGATCCGGTTCTCTTGCCGTTTATCGCCCGCCTGCCGCCGATGCCTTGCCGGCCGGTTCTCAGTGAACCGTCATCCACTCGCGGGCGGCGCGCAGCGCCTTGGCGAGGTCGGCCTTCGCCATCGTCGCCGCAAGGTCGGCGCGCAGCTCGGCGGCGCGTTCGCAACCCTTGATAGCGGCGATGTTCAGCCACTTGTGCGCCTGAACGAGGTCGATGTCGCAGCCACGGCCCGTGGCATACATGAGGCCCATGTCACAGAAGATTTCGGCGCGGTTCTCGCCGCCCATCATGGCGGCCGTTTCGATGGTCTGAAAGTCAAAGCGTGCCATTTCGATTGTCCCTGTCTTCTTTGGTTTACTGCCGTATTGCCCTGTTTTTTTTGCCCTTTTGGGGCCTCCTCGGGCGCCTGCCGTCTTCTGCGGCCCGGTCTTCCTTCGGAGTTTTGCGGCCCGGTTTTCCGTGCTCGTCTTATGGCTCCACTATGCCGCCCGCCTTTCAAAATGCGCTTAAAATGCATGCTTAATTTGCGACGAACAAAATCCAAACGCTTGGTAAAATTGGATTTTCGTTAAACATCGCACCCCTTGGAAACAGCGGCATTCGGCTAAAAATTTACCGATTGTTCAACCGGCGATTTCAACCCTTCGCTAACCACGGAAAACGACCGCCTTTTCACGGCAGACATTCTTGCCCGTCTGGAGCCCCCCGCACTTCCCCGGAAATCCCGTCATGCGCATATTTACCTTTACGTGTGCGTAAGATACATTCCGGCTCTCATTCTGGAGGAGGAAGAGAATGAAACCGAGGACATGGATCGTCGCCGCCCTTCTTACCGCGCCCGGCATCGCGCTGGCGGCCGAACCGATCGAAGGCAACTGGAAGACGGCGAGCGGAGCGACCGCCGTCATCGCCAAATGCGGCGGCAGTTTCTGCATCACGTTGAAGACGGGCAAGCACGCCGGCAAGCGCATCGGCAAGCTGGACGGTTCCGGCGCCGACTATACCGGCTCGATCACCGACCCGGAAACCGACAAGACCTACAGCGGGTCGGGCGCGGTCAGCGGCAGCTCGCTGCGCATGAAGGGCTGCGTGCTCGCGGTGCTCTGCAAGACACAGACCTGGTCGCGGCTCTGACCGGAGCACACGGCCGGCCCGCGCCAGCCTCCCACGCTTCCAAAGCCGGCGCACCGCGCCGGCTTTTTCGGTCCGCGGGACCGGCGCCACACCCTCGTCGGGCGAATCACACCTTTCCTGAACGGGAGATGAATGGAGCCATCAGGGATCGTTCAGTCCCGAAGTGCGACAACGGGTACACCGAAACATTTCGCATGAGGGACAAAATCATGGACATCCTCGCACGCCGCCTCACGATCATCACCCTGCTGATGGCCGTCTTCGCGATCATGCTGGCCGCCGCCGTCGAGACGGACTACCGCCGCAGCGCGCCCAACAATTCCGGCAAGCTCGTCGCGTGCTCCACGCCGCACATGTGCCGCGCCGCCCTCTGACACCGCCCACCGCTGGATGCCTTCCATGACCGCCGCCCTCGCCCGCACCTCCGCCACCTTCCTGCGCATCCTCGCCCTCTCGGCGATGACGATCGCCCCGGTCGGCGCCCTCGCCTGGAGCAATGCGGGCAGCCTCGGCATCGGGAAAAAGGGGGCGGGCCTCGTGCTTTTCGTCACCCTCCAGCGTCAGTCGATGAGCTGAGAAGAGACTCCGCCTTTCCCCGATCCATGCTAAACCGGGCCGGCCTTGCGCCATCAGCCCGGAGCATCGGATGAAATCCCTCCTCGTCTTTTCCATTGCCGCGCTTGCCGAGATCGCCGGCTGCTTCGCCTTCTGGGCCTGGTGGCGGCTCGACAAGTCGGTTCTCTGGCTTCTTCCCGGCATGGCGTCCCTCGCCCTCTTCGGCTGGCTGCTGACGCAGGCCGACAGCGCCTTCGCGGGGCGCGCCTACGCAGCCTATGGCGGCGTCTATATCGCCGCCTCCCTGCTCTGGCTGTGGTTTGCCGAGGGCCTGCGCCCAGACCGCTTCGATATTGCCGGTGCGGCGCTGGCTCTCGCCGGCGCGGGCATCATCCTCGCTGCTCCGCGATAGGGCTTGCGGGCACGCCGAACTTGTCGTTTGCTTGTCAAATAACAACAACTATAGTGATTCATGAGCAAGCCAGTCTTTTCGCCGAAACCGCTTTCCTTCGCCACGCCGGAGCCCTTCGAGGCCCGGTCCTTCGACGATCCGGTCGCCGCCGTCGACGCGCTCGAAGACCTCTACCACCGCAACACGACCTTCCTGACGGATGCCTTCGTGTCGCTCGGCAAGAACGGTACGCCCGACACCCGCTTTCGCGCCTGCTACCCGCAGGTCAGCATCGAGACGACGAGCTTCGGCCATGTCGATTCGCGCCTTTCCTACGGCTATGTCGCCTCGCCGGGCGTCTATACGACGACCATCACGCGGCCCAAGCTCTTCCGGCATTATCTCAAGGAGCAGCTCGGTCTGCTGATGCGTAACCATGGCGTGCGCGTCATCGTCTCGGAATCGACGACGCCCATCCCGCTGCATTTCGCCTTCGGGGAAGGCGCGCATGTGGAGGCGCACGTCGCCGAAGGCATCGAGCTTCCGCTGCGCGACCTCTTCGACGCGCCGGACCTGACCAATACCGACGACGAGATCGCCAACGGCGCCTACGAGCCCGGCCCCGGCGAGCCCTCGCCGCTCGCGCCCTTCACCGCGCAGCGCATCGACTATTCACTCGCGCGGCTCAGCCACTACACCGCCACGAGCGCCACCCACTTCCAGAATTTCGTGCTCTTCACGAACTACCAGTTCTATGTCGACGAGTTCTGCGAATGGGCCCGCCAGCAGATGGCGGAGGGCGGCAACGGCTATACGGCCTTCGTCGAGCCCGGCAATATCATCACCCATGCAGGTGCCGACCGGCCGGAACCGAACATCACGCCCGGCCGCCTGCCGCAAATGCCGGCCTACCACATCAAGAAGAGGGGCCATGGCGGCATCACGCTCGTCAATATCGGCGTCGGCCCCTCCAACGCCAAGACGATCACCGACCATATCGCCGTGCTGCGCCCGCATGCCTGGCTGATGCTCGGCCATTGCGCGGGCCTGCGCAACAGCCAGAAGCTCGGCGACTATGTGCTCGCCCATGCCTATGTGCGCGAGGACCACGTCCTTGACGACGACCTGCCGGTCTGGGTGCCGATCCCGGCGCTTGCCGAGGTGCAGGTGGCGCTGGAGAGCGCGGTGGAGGAGGTCACGGGCCTCGAAGGCTACGACCTGAAGCGCATCATGCGCACCGGCACCGTCGCCACGATCGACAACCGCAACTGGGAACTGCGCGACCAGCGCGGGCCGGTCAAGCGCCTCTCCCAGTCGCGCGCCATCGCGCTCGACATGGAATCGGCCACCATCGCCGCCAACGGCTTCCGCTTCCGCGTGCCCTACGGCACGCTGCTGTGCGTGTCCGACAAGCCGCTGCACGGCGAACTGAAACTGCCCGGCATGGCCACGGCCTTCTACCGCACCCAGGTCAACCAGCACCTGAGGATCGGCATCCGGGCGCTGGAAAAACTCGCCGGCATGCCGACGGAGAAGCTGCATTCGCGCAAGCTGAGAAGCTTCTTCGAGACGGCGTTCCAGTAGAGGCGAAGGTGGACAGGCCGGCCTGGAAGGTCTAGTCACCCTATAGCTTGAACGTGCCGGGATGTTTCGTGACATCCCGGCACGTTTTTGCGCTGAGAATTCCGTTTTGAGCGCCTTTCTGCATGCTTTCGTCGAGCTACCGTCCGTCCATGCCCAATCTTCCGAAAATCTGTTCCATCCTGAAGAATTTCCTGGTCTTTAGCGGCGGGTCGGTTGTCGGCGCGATCATCGACTATGTCGTCACGCTCGGCGCCAACGGCCTACTCGGCACGCCTCCCTCTCTGGCGTTAGCGGCCTCGATGGTGGCAAGCGGATCGATCGTTTTCCTCTATCACGACAGGATCACCTTCCGCACATCCGGTACCGGATGGGTGAAACGCTACGTCAAGTTCATGATGCTGACGGCGATCATCCTTGCCCTCCGGGTCGTCGTCCTGGAATTGTTCATCGCCGCGGGACTTCCCGTCTTCATCGCCGTCGCGCTGGCCATCGGCATCGTTTCCGTCGCCAATTTCGCTGCCTCATCGATGCTCGTCTTCATGAAAGGAAGCAAATGACCGCCGGTCAAAACCTTTCCATCGTCGTTCCGATCTTCAACGAGGCGGAGAACCTTCCGCATCTGGTCGACAGGCTGAATGCGGTCTCCGAACGCATCTGCCGCGAGCATGACGTTGCCGCCGTCCACTATGTCTTTATCGACGACGGCAGTTCTGACGGAAGCTTCGGCATTCTCGGCAAGCTCGACTTTGCCGGGCACACCGCCACGCTCCTGCAGTTTTCCAGGAATTTCGGCAAGGAAGCCGCCCTTTCGGCCGGCATTGATGCGGCCGCGGACGCCGATGCCATCATCATGATGGATGCCGATCTCCAACACCCTCCCGAGCTCCTCCTCGACCTCGTGCGTGTGTGGAAGACGGAGGAGGTCGACAGCGTCTTCACCTACAAGGAGGACCGCCGGACCTCGGAGGGCTTCCTCAAGGCCAGGCTGACGAGCGGTTTCTACTGGATCATGAACCGGGGCGCGCGCTTTTCCATCACCGAGAATGCCGGCGATTTCCGGCTGATCAGCCGGCGCTATGCCAATGCCCTGCGCCTTTTGCCGGAAAGCCAGCGTTTCATGAAGGGGCTTTATGGCTGGGTGGGCTTTGCCCAGCGCGGCCTGCCGCTTACCCCACCACCACGCGAGCGCGGCGTCTCGAGCTTCAACGGCGCCCGGCTCCTTGCCATGTCGTTCGACGCGATGACCAGCTTCACCACCGCCCCCCTGCGCCTGATGGCGCTGGCCGGTCTCTTCATCGCCTGCATCAGCGCGCTCTATGGCATCTATATCATTCTGGAACGGCTTTTCTTCACCTCCAACGGCATCGGCATCGCCTCCGTTCTGGCCCTGATCTCCTTCTTCGGCGGGATCCAGATGATCTTCCTCGGCCTTCTCGGGGAATATATCGGCAAGACCGTGCTCGAGGCGAAGCGGCGCCCGCCTTATATACTGGCCGAAAGGCGCGTGGTATCGCCCGTCACTGACACCGTGCCATCCGCAAGAACCGAGACCCCATTCTGAATGTTCAAGAGCCTTTCCTCCAAGCCGACGCTGTTCGTCCTGATCCACTGCGTGGTGTGGTGGGCGATGATCATCATCGCCAAGCCGAACCTCGACCGCTACGGCGACATGGTCGAAGTCTACGCCTGGGCGCAACACTGGCTGGCCGGCTCCAGCAAGCATCCGCAGTTCCTGCCTTGGATGGCCAAGATCTGGTTCCTGGTGGCCCCCAAGAGCGTCGCCTCGTTCTACCTGCTGTCGGCCGTCAATCTCGCCGTCGCGATGCTCGGCATCCTGGCGCTCGGCCGCGCGCTCAAGCTCAGCGACATGCAGGTGCTCGTCGCGCTCGCGCTCGGGGCGCTCGCCTTCCCGTATCTCACCCTCGCCGACAAGCTCAACATGAATGCGATCTGCCTCTCCACCTGGCCGTGGACGGCCTGGGCTTTCGTGAAGGCGACGTCGGAGCAGGACGGAAAGCGGCTGCTTCACGCAGCGCTCTTCGGCCTGTTTGCCGGGCTGTCCATGCTCAGCAAATACTATTCGATCGTGCTCATATTGCCGCTTTTCGCCTTTACCTTCCTGCCGCGCCAGCGCTGGCTGTGGCGGACGGCAGCGCCATGGGTCGCGATCGTCGTGTTTCTCGCGGTGACCATGCCGCACCTTCTCTGGCTGCTCGACCATCGGGACGCCCTTGCCTATGCGAGCGAACAGGGGGCGGGCGACGACATGGGCAACGCCGTCTACTATATCGCAAAGTTCGTGGTCGCACCGCTCTTCTACTGGCCGATCCCGCTGGTGCTGGCCGGACTTCTTCTCGTCGGCGGTTCCGTTGCGTCCCGTTATGCGCGCCTGCTGCGATGGCCCCAGGATCGCCCCGTGCTCGGCGTACTAGCGCTTGGTCCCTGGCTGGTAGCGCTCTTCTTCGCCGTCGTCGGCCTTGCCGAACTGTCGACGCCCTGGGCGATACCGATCGGCTTTGCCTTCATGCTCTACCTCACCGCCAATGCCGAGCCGGCCCGTCTGGAGGCGAACGGCCCGAAGCTCATCACCGCGTTCCGTTTCATCTGGCCGCTCATGCTGGTCGGCGGCCTCGCTGCGGCAGCCTTCGACGGCTACAAGGCCAACACGAACGCCTACAGGCCGGACCAGGAACAGGCAATCGCGGCCATCGAGCACTGGCAGGCGCGCCATGAAGAACCGCTGGCGTGGGTCGCCAGCGGCAACTCTGCCGCTGCGATCTCGTTCTTCTCCCCTTCGCCCATCGAGGCATTGCCGGCTCTGCCGGACGCCCTGCCGTCTTACTATCCGCCGCGCGCGAACTGGAAGGCCGAAGCCGGCATGATCGCCTGCCCCTTGCATGTTCCGGGTGAAGGCGACGCCGAATGTGTGCAGGCGGCGCACGCCTGGGCCGCGGCCAATGGCCTGCAATCGGAAGACGCGACCTTCACGGTCAAGCGCTCGGGCTTGCGCTTTCCCCGCGAAGTACCGTTCGAAACGGCGGTGGTCTATGTCTGGCCCAGGTAACGGCAGGGGCAGGCAAAAATGTTGATCGCAGACGACTTCGGCCTTGGCCGCGGGCATGACAAAGTCATCCTCGATCTCCTCGAAAACCGGCGGATCGACGGAACCTCGGTCATGATCGACGGCGACATCGATCCGCAGGATATGCAGCGCCTGCGCCGTGTGCGCGAACAAGGGGCGGCCGTTGGCCTTCACCTCAATCTCACGCATGGTTTTTCCGGGCGAAACTTTCATCGGCCGCTCGGGGAATTGCTCGGGCTTTGCCTCACCGGGCGCCTTCCGCAGCAGGCAAAGAGCGAGTTCCACAGGCAGGCGGAGGCGTTCCGCACCGCCTTCGGCTTTCTGCCCGATTACTATGACGGCCACCAGCATTGCCACTGTTTTCCCGGTCTAAGCCGGCTCGCGGCAACCCTGCCGCGCGAGAACGGCACCTGGATGCGCGTTCCCCTGCCCCGGACGCTTGGCGGCCTTTGGCTTAACCTGCGTTCAGGCGGCCCGAAGGTGACCCTGATCATGACGTTGGCGCTCTTCGCCGGAAGGACCTTCCGCAAGGCAGGTTGGGCGACGAACAAGGATTTCTCCGGCTTTCTGCCGCTGGACAGGCCGGAGGCCGTCGCACGCTGGCTGCCCCGGCTCTTGCGTGCGCGGGCGGACGATACCCTTGTGATGGTGCATCCGGGGCGTGCCGATGACCGGAGCCAATGCCCCGGCCATTCACCGCAAAGCCGCGCCGCGGAGGCAGAAATCCTCTACCACCAGACCTGAAGCCGGAGGCTTTGCTTCTCAGGCCGTCAGCACCTTCCATGCATGTTCCAGCCCCTTGCGCGTGATGTCGACCATCTGGTCGACCTCGGCGTGGGTGATGACGAGCGGCGGGGAGAAGAGCATGCGGTCGCCGGTGGCGCGCAGGACCAGGCCGTTTTCGAGGCAATGGTTGCGGACGGTGACGCCGGCCTTTTCCTTGTCCTCGAAGCGCCTGCGGGTCGTCTTGTCCTCGGCGAGCTGGACGGCGGCCATCAGGCCGACCTGCTGGACTTCGCCGACGATCGGCAGGTCTTCCAGCGACTTGAGGCCGGCGGCGAGATAGGGGCCGATGTCGTCGTGGACGCGCTCGACGAGCTTTTCATCCTCGATGATGCGCAGGTTTTCGAGCGCGGCGGCGGCGCAGACCGGGTGGCCGGAATAGGTGAAGCCGTGGTTGAAATCGCCGACTTCCTCGACCAGCACATTGCCGACGCGGTCGGAGACCATGACGCCGCCGATGGGCAGATAGCCGGAGGAAAGGCCCTTGGCGATGGGGGCGAGGTCCGGCTCGACGCCGAAATGCTGGTGGCCGAACCAGTGGCCGGTGCGGCCGAAACCGCAGATCACCTCGTCCGTCACCAGCAGGATGTTGCGCGCCTTGCAGATGCGCGCGATTTCCGGCCAGTAGGTGGCCGGCGGCACGATGACGCCGCCCGCGCCCTGGATCGGCTCGGCGACGAAGGCGGCGACATTGTCCTCGCCGAGTTCGTCGATCTTCTCTTCGAGCTGGCGGGCCATCTTCAGGCCGAACTCGTCGGACGAAAGGTCGCCGCCCTCGCCGTACCAGAAGGGCTGGTCGATGTGATGGACGCCGGCGATCGGCAGGTCGCCCTGCTCGTGCATCCACTTCATGCCGCCGAGCGAGGCGCCGGCGACGGTGGAGCCGTGATAGCCGTTCTTGCGGGCGATGACCGCCTTCTTGGTCGGCTTGCCCATGGCGCCCCAATAGACGCGGGCCATGCGGAACCAGGTGTCGTTGGCCTCGGAGCCCGAGCCGGTGAAGAAGACGCGGTTGATGTTCGGGCCGGCATGGGAGGTGATCTTCTGGGCGAGCAGCACGGCCGGCGGCGTCGTGGTGCCGAAGAAGGTGTTGTAGTAGGGCAGCTCGTTCATCTGGCGCATGACCGCATCGGCGATCTCCTTGCGGCCATAGCCGATATTGACGCACCAGAGGCCCGCGAAGCCGTCGAGATAGCGCTTGCCGTGGTTGTCGAAGATGTAGCAGCCTTCGCCGCGTTCGATGATGCGCGTGCCCGCCGCGTTCAGCTTCTTCATGTCCGAGAAGGGATGAAGATGGTGGGCGGCATCGAGGGCACCGAGGTTGGAAACGGCTGCTGCGCTGGTCTTCGACATTTGACGACTTCCTTGGGGGTAGGTCCCGCCTTATTGAACGCCGGGACAGAATGCGTTACGAAAATGCCCATACAACAGGCATTTGGCAAGAGATCGAGCGCACGCAAAATTTCCTGTCCATGCTTCCCGCCAAACCAAAAGCAGGCACCATGACAAACGACAAGACGGCAGCCGGTTCGCCGCCCGCCAATGCCCTTAGCAATGCCCAAGCCCGTATCGAAATCCTCCTCGTCGGCATGAACGGGGACCTGCGCGGCAAGCAGGTGCCGCCGGAGGGCGAGAAGAAGATCTGGGACGGTTCGGTGCGCCTGCCCTCCTCCACCCAGTCGCTCGACATCTGGGGCGACGACAACGACGACATCACCGGCCTTTCCCTGTCCGTCGGCGACCCGGACGGCGTGTGCATTCCCGACCGCCGCTCGCTGGCGGCCATGCCCTGGGCGCCCGAGGGATCGCGGCAGGTGCTGGCGACCATGCACGAATTCGACGGCTCGCCCTCCTTCATGGACCCGCGCGCCATCCTCGCGCGCATGCTGAAGCGGTTCGAGGACAGGGGGCTGACGCCGGTCGTCGCCACGGAACTCGAATTCTACGTGGTGGAGGACGACTGGCGCGAGACGGGCAAGCCGCGCCCGCCGGCCGCCCTCATGTATCGCGACCAGCCGAACGGCTTCCAGCTCTACGACATGCGCGCGACGGATGCGCTCGACGATTACCTCCAGACCGTTCGGGCCTGGGCGAAGGCCATGGACCTGCCGGCGGACGCGACCACGGCGGAATTCGGCCCCGGCCAGTTCGAGATCAACCTGCTGCACCGGCCGGATGCGCTCGCCGCCGCCGACGACTGCATCTACCTCAAGCGCATCGCCGAGCAGGCCGCGCGCCGATTCGGCCTGAAATCCACCTGCATGGCCAAGCCCTATGCGGACCAGGCGGGCTCCGGCCTGCATGTCCATTGCAGCGTTATCGACAGGGACGGCCGGAACGTCCTCGACGCAAAGGGCGGCGAGCCGACCAAGCTGAAATCGGTCTGCGCCGGCATGCTGCAGACGATGCGCGACGCGCAGCTCGTCTTCGCGCCTTTCGCCAATTCCTACCGCCGCTTCCAGCCCGGTTCCTTCGCGCCCGTGGACCTCACCTGGGGCTTCGGCCATCGCGGCACCGCGATCCGCATTCCGGACAAGGACGGCCCGGCGGCGCGCGTCGAGCACCGCGTGGCGGGGGCGGACGTCAATCCCTACCTGTTGCTGACGGCGATCCTCGGCGGCATCCTGCTCGGGCTCGACAATCCGCTCGACCCCGGCCCGGTGACGGAGCCGGGCAAGGACGCGCCGGACGCAAGGCGCCTGACGCACGACTTCCTGACGGCCGTGGAGGAATTTTCCGCCTCGCCCTTCATCGCCGATGCGTTCGGGCCGGCCTACCAGAAGCTCTACGGCGACACCAAGCGCAAGGAGGCGATCACCTACCTGCGCACGGTCTCGGATTTCGACTACCAGACCTATCTGCCGCGGATTTGACGATCGGGGGCGGGTGCCCCTCATCCCGCCTGCCTGCCACCTTCTCCCCGCAGGCGGGAAGAAGGGATATGTCGCGCCGGCTTACCAAAGCCTGGCCGGCTTGTGGTGCAGGTCCTCTTTCCGAAGGGGGCGCGGTCACATACAAAATTCGACATCGCCCCTCTTCCCTTCTCCCCTCGGGGAGAAGGTGGCCCGAAGGGTCGGATGAGGGGGCGCGGCACAGAGAGTCTTTTTCTTCTGCCTTCGGCATCCCCCTCATCCGCCTGCCGGCACCTTCTCCCCGAGGGGAGAAGGGGAAAGGCCGCGGCGTTTTCCTCAACTATTGCGGGCTCGTGGGCACATTCCCTCTCCCAGCTTGTGGGCTGAGGGGCAAGCCTTCGCGCTGCCTCAGGCGGCAGCCGGCTCGGTCGTCGGCATGTTCTCCGCCTGGACCTTCGGCACCATGACCTTCAGTTCGCCCGGATGCAGGCGGATGGAGACGTCGCGATCCATCGGCAGGAGCTCGCCGTCGATCACGCAATTGATCGACCGCTCGACATTGGGAAAATGCAGCTCCACCGCTGTGCCGGTCATTTCCGTGACGTCGGCATTCTCGCGCAGCTTGCCGCGCAGGATGTCGAAGGCGAGCCGCGCGACGCCGGCCGGCTTCAGCGGCTTGGTCGTGTAAAGGCCGAGATGGCCGCCTGTGAGGTCGTCGGCATAGAGCAGGCCGTTCTCGCCGAAGCGGTTGTTCGAGATGTTGATGGCCGAGACCTTGCGGTGCTCCTCGACGCCGTCGACGTCGAACTCCACCTCGAATTCCGGCGGATCGAGGATGACGCCGATGGCGGCGCGCGTGTTGGCCGCGATCTTGCCGAGCCTGGAGCGGTAGCTCATTGCGTTGCGCAGCCGCACCATGCGGGCGTGAAGGCCGGCGGAGAACTGGTGCACGAAGGCGCGGTCGTCGGCCGTGCCGATGTCGGCGGCGGCGATGTCGCCATCGGCCAGCGCGTCGATCGCCTGCCAGATGTCGAGCGGAATCTTCAGCGACCTGGCGAAGAGGTTCATCGTGCCGGCCGGGATGATGCCGAGCGGCATGCCGCTCTGCCAGGCAAGGCCCGCCGCGGCCGATACCGTGCCGTCGCCGCCGCCGGCCAGCATCGCGTCGAGATCGGTGCGGTCCGAACAGCGCCGCAGCGCCAAGCCTATATCGGCGCCCTCGACGATGTCGCAGTCGAGATGGTGCCCCGCCGCCGAGAAGACCTTTTCCGCATGACGCGCATAGGCCTCCATGTCGGTGGTGCGGAACGTCCCCCCGTCCCTGTTGAAGATCGCCTGTACTCTCATTCGCATGCTCCGCGTGACGGCCGAGAACGCCTCAAGGGTGACCGCCCTCATTAGATAGTCGAGAAAGCGGCGATTCACAGGCGGGCGCGCAATACAATGCAATAAATCGTGAGGAGCGGCCCTTCGGCCAAATGCGCAATGGGATAAAAATCGCAGTAGGCAGCCTGCCGTGGTTTGATATAGTGCAGGCCGGTCGCATGCGTCGGGAGTACGCCTGTCGGCCGGATCTTACCTTCCCATCGTGGCCGTCCGGCCGGATCATATCGCAACAGCAGCCAGGAGGAGTGGCCGCCCTTGTGAGGGTTCGTCGCCGGTTTGCCGCGTGGGCCATCCTGCGGAGCCGACCCGTGTCCGACCATATCCTGCCGAACGCCGCCCCCTCCTCCGGGCAGCAGCCGCTTCCCGCGCTCACCGTCGCCCTCATCATCCTGGCGCTCGCCGTCGGCAGCTTCGGCATCGGCACCGGCGAATTCGCCATCATGGGCCTCCTGCCCGATGTCGCAGGCACCTTCGGCGTGACGACCGCCCAGGCCGGCTACGTCATCAGCGCCTA
This sequence comes from Shinella sp. NM-101, assembly GCF_021401195.1. Taxonomy (NCBI): domain Bacteria; kingdom Pseudomonadati; phylum Pseudomonadota; class Alphaproteobacteria; order Hyphomicrobiales; family Rhizobiaceae; genus Shinella; species Shinella sp. NM-101. The sequence continues at coordinate 184,307 of NZ_JACBFT010000009.1, forward strand.
TGCGCTCGGCGTGGTGGTCGGTGCGCCCGTGATCGCCGTCATCGGCGCGCGCTATCGCCGCCGCGACCTGCTTCTGGTGCTGATGGGCGTCTTCGCCGCGGGCAACCTTGCCAGCGCCGCGGCGCCGGGCTTCCAGAGCTTCATGCTGTTCCGCTTCCTCTCCGGCCTGCCGCACGGCGCCTATTTCGGCGTCGCCGCGCTGGTCGCCGCCTCCATGGTGCCGGTCAACAAGCGCACGCAGGCGGTCGGCAAGGTCATGCTGGGCCTGACCGTCGCGACCCTGATCGGCACGCCGCTCGCCACCTTCTTCGGCCAGCTCCTCGACTGGCAGTACATGTTCGTCGCGGTCGGCATCACCGGGCTCCTGACGGTCGCGCTGATCGCGATCTTCCTGCCGCGCGACGCGGCGCCGAAAGGCATCAACGCGCTGACGGAGCTTTCCGCCCTCAGGCGCAAGCAGGTCTGGCTGACGCTCGGCATTGCCGCCACCGGCTTCTGCGGCATGTTCGCCGTCTTCACCTACATCTCGCCCATCGTCACCGACGTCGCCGGCCTCAATGTCGGCATGGTGCCGGTCTTCATGGCGATCTTCGGCGGCGGCATGATCGTCGGCAACATCTTCGGGGCGAAGCTCGCCGACCTCTCGCTGATGCGCACGATCGGCTGGTCGCTGGTGCTCTACTTCTTCGTGCTCGTCAGCCTGTCGCTGACGGCGCACAACCCGGTCCTGCTCGGCCTCTGCTGCTTCCTGATCGGCTGCAGCTTCGTCGTCGGCCCTGCCCTCCAGACGCGCCTGATGGACGTCGCCGGCAATGCGCAGACGCTCGCCGCCGCGCTCAACCACTCCGCCTTCAACGTCGCCAATGCACTCGGCGCGCTGTTCGGCGGCCTGTCGATCAGCGCGGGCTACGGCTACGGCTCGATGGGCTTCGTCGGCGCGGCGACGGCCGTGGTGGGCTTCGGCGTGTTCCTGCTGTCGGCGGCGATGGAGCGGATGGACCGCGAGGCGGCCACCGCCTGCCCGGCGGAATAAACGGCCGGCGCAGAAACCAAGGGGCACCCGCCGGCAAAGGCCGCAACCCTCCCTGATCGTCAGGCTCGGGCCTGACCCGAGCATCCGCGTCGTCCGGTTTTTCGATACGGGGCTGGATCCTCGGCTCGAGGCCGAGGACGACGTCGGCGGGTGGGAACGGGTTTCCCAAACAAATGAGGGCGCCCGCGGCTTTCGCCGGGGCGCCCTTTTCCTTTGCGTCCGTGCGGATCAGCCGTGGACGATCTCGCGATGCTTCTGCAGGCGCTTGCCGAAGGCCTGGCTGACGCGGTCGAAGATGATCGCGATGCCGACGATGGCGAGGCCGTTGAAGATGCCGAGCGTGAAGTACTGGTTGGAGATGGCCTTCAGCACCGGCTGGCCGAGGCCCTGCACGCCGATCATCGAGGCGATGACCACCATGGCGAGGGCCATCATGATCGTCTGGTTGATGCCGGCCATGATGGTGGGCAGGGCCAGCGGCATCTGGACGTTCTTCAATTTCTGCCAGCTCGACGAACCGAAGGCGTCGGCCGCTTCCAGCACGTCCTTGTCGACGAGGCGGATGCCGAGATTGGTGAGGCGGATCATCGGCGGGATGGCGTAGATCACCACGGCGATGAGGCCGGGAACCTTGCCGATGCCGAGCAGCATCACCACGGGAATGAGGTAGACGAAGCTCGGCATCGTCTGCATGACGTCGAGGATCGGGTTGATGGCGTTCTGCACCCTGTCGGAGCGCGACATGAGGATGCCGATCGGTATGCCGATGACGATGGACAGGATCGTACAGACGAAGATCATGGAGACCGTCTTCATCGTGTCGTCCCACATGTCGAAATAGCCGATCAGGAGGAGCGTCACCACGGCGCCGGCGACGATCTTCCAGTTGCGGCTGGCGAACCAGGCGACGACCGCGATGAGCACGAGGATGATCGGCCAGGGCGTCTTCGTCATGAAGCGTTCTGACCAGATGAGAAAATGCTGCAGCGGCTCGAAAAGGGATTCGATACCGTCGCCATAGGCGCGCGTGAAGGCGCGAAAGCCCTCATCGATCGCCTTCTTGAGGTCGCGCAGCGAATTCGCGTCCATCGTCGGAAATTTCGTTAACCATTCCATGTCGATCCCCTTCCGGCCCGGTCCGGTCTTGCGCCGGTTTTCGAACCAAACCCTGAAACATCCCGGGACAAAGCGCGTGGCGATTTGCGCCAACGGCATGTATTAAAACGAAGAAGGAGGCGGCGCGCCGATGGCGCGCCGCCCGTTCCGATCAGCCGGTCAGAGAGCGGCCTTGATCTTTTCCGCGGCTTCCGGGGAGACCCAATCCTTCCAGAGGGCTTCCTGCTCTTCCAGGAAGTGCTTGGCGCCGTCGTCGCCGCTCGCCTGGTTGTCGGTCATCCAGGCCATCAGCTTGTTGACCGTGTCGTTCGTCCAGGCGCGCTTGTTGAGGTAGCCCATCACGTCGTCGCCGGCGCGCTCGGAGAAGGACTTGGTGACGAGCGTCTGGACGGTGTCCTTCGGCCAGTCGTTCTTCTTCGGATCCGGGCAATCGGCGACCGTGTTGCAGCGCTTCCACTCGGCCGCGTCATAGGGCACGCCATGCTCGAGCTTGACCATGTCGTACTTGCCGAGCAGCGCGGTCGGGGCCCAGTAGTAGCCGACCCAGCCTTCCTTGCGCTCGTAGGCCTTGGCGATCGAGCCGTCGAGGCCGGCAGCCGAACCGGTGTCGACCAGCGTGAAGTTCGCGGCTTCCCCGCCATAGGCCTTGTAGAGCTGGCCGGTCACGACCGTGCCGCCCCAGCCCTGCGGGCCGTTGTGCACAGCGCCCTTGCTCTTGTCTTCCGGATCCGGGAAGAGCTCGGGATGCTTCAGCACGTCGTCGATCGTCTTGATGTCCGGATTGGCGTCGGCGATGTATTTCGGGATCCACCAGCCCTGGACGGCGCCGTCGGACAGCGCGACGGCCGCGCCGACCAGCTTGCCCTCGTCGATGCCGCGCTTGACGACGTCGGGCAGCAGGTCCACCCAGCCTTCCGGCGCGAGATCCGGCGCGCCCTTCTCGATCATCGAGGTGATGGTCGGGACCGTGTCGCCGACGATGACTTCGGCATTGCAGCCATAGCCTTCGTTCAGGATGAACTTGTCGAGCGCGGCCAGAACCTCGGCGCTCTGCCAGTTCATGCTGGCGATGGTCAGGTCGCCGCATTCGGCACGCGCGGCTCCCGTCATGGCCAGGAAGCCGACGACGATGCAGGTGGAAGCAAGAAGATGTTTCATATCCGTTCCCTCATTGTGCGGCGGTGTCGTTGTACTATCCGGGTCCTGCCGCACCGCCGCCGCCGGGCCCGTGATCCTCCGCGGATCGATCGCGAGCAGGCCGGGAAAGGCCTCTCGTGTTCCGCGATACCGCATCCTCGACTTTTGCAGCTACAGGGTCGAATGCCGGTACGAATGCGTCTGCAATTGACCCCTATGCGTCATGGAGCCGTCAAATCTGCATGAACCGCCCCCGCTTTTCCAGCGCGCGGAGGCCGCCGGGCAATGGTATGATAGAATTCAGCTTTTTCAAACCGCAAACAAAAGGCCGGCGCGAGGCCGGCCTTGTCTCATTGCGACATCGATGCGGACGCCCGGAAATCAGGCCTCGCGGCGGCCCTGGATGACGTGGACACGCCCGCTCACCTGCACGCGCTCGTAGAGATCGATCACGTCATGGTTGAGCATACGCACGCAGCCGCTCGACATGGCCTGGCCGATCGACCACGGCTGGTTTGTGCCGTGGATGCGGAACATGGTGTCGTTGCCGTTCTGGTAGAGATAGATCGCGCGGGCGCCAAGCGGGTTGTTGAGCCCCCCGGGCACGCCGCCGGCATATTTGAGGTTCTTCTTCGGATCGCGGCGGATCATGTTGGGCGTCGGCGTCCAGCTCGGCCACTCGGCCTTGCGGCCGATATAGGCGTTGCCCGCCAGCGAATAGCCCTGGCGGCCGACGCCGATGCCGTAGCGCATCGCGCGGCCGTTGCCGAGCACGTAGTAGAGCCGGCGGGCCGGCGTATCGACGACGACGGTGCCAGCCGCATGGCCGGTGTCGTAGGCGACTTCCTGGCGGCGGAGCTCCGGCTTGATCTTGTCGAGCGGCATCGCCCTCAGCGGGTGCTTCTCGTCCAGGCGGTCGCCATAGTTGGCACGGTCACCGGTACCGTTCGTCGCGCAGCCTGCGAGCAATGCAGACGCGCCGAGCAGGAAGCCGCGGCGGGAAATCGACATGGTAAATACCCCTTGAACATCTCGTCCTCAGGGCGGAAAATTAGGCAACTATGGTTAATCGAGGGTTAAACGGCGCGCGGGGGTTGCACGACGTGTTAAGAAATCAGGCCGGAAAGGGGCCGCCGCAGCGCCGGCCGCGCCCGATCCGCTTCTTCCGTCGCGCGGCCGTCCGGCAGCTCTGCATGTCGCGATTTTTTCATTTCAGCATATCTCGGGCGCAAGGCCGAGGATGACGTCCGAGGTAATGATCGCCTGCTAGCGCGACATAGATGGGACCGGTCCTCACCCCACTTCCGGAAACGGGAGCGCGCGCGGACCGGCCTGCCCGGCGTTACATGTTGGGATAGACCGGCCCCTCGCCGCCCTGCGGCGGCACCCAGTTGATGTTCTGGTTGGGGTCCTTGATGTCACAGGTCTTGCAGTGCACGCAGTTCTGCGCGTTGATGACGTAGACGTCCTTGCCGTCCTTCTCCACCCATTCGTAGACGCCGGCAGGACAGTAGCGCGTCGACGGGCCGGCATAGACGTCGAGCTCCGAGGTCTTCTGCAGTTCCGGGTTCTTGAGCTGGAGGTGGATCGGCTGGTCCTCCTCGTGGTTGGTGTTCGACAGGAACACCGAGGAGAGGCGGTCGAAGGTGAGGACACCATCGGGTTTCGGATAGTCGATGCGGCTGTGCTTTGCCGCGGGCTCCAGGCTCTGCGCATCCGTCTTGCCGTGCTTCAGCGTGCCGAAGAAGGAGAAGCCGAACAGCGTGTTCGTCCACATGTCGAGGCCGCCGAGCGCCACGCCCACCGCCGTGCCGAACTTCGACCAGAGCGGCTTGACGTTGCGCACCTTCCTCAAATCCGAGCCAATGGCGCTGTCGCGCCAGCCCTGCTCGATCTCGATCGGCTCGTCATTGGCGCGGCCGTTGGCGATGGCATCCGCCAGCTTTTCGGCGGCGAGCATGCCCGAGAGCACCGCATTGTGACTGCCCTTGATGCGCGGCACGTTGACGAGACCGGCCGAGCAGCCGATCAGCGCGCCGCCGGGGAAGGACAGCTTCGGCACCGACTGGTAACCGCCCTCGGTGATGGCGCGCGCGCCATAGGAGAGGCGCTTGCCGCCCTCGAAGGTGCCGCGGATCGCCGGATGGGTCTTGAAGCGCTGGAATTCCTCGAAGGGATAGAGATAGGGGTTCTTGTAGTTGAGGTGCACCACGAAGCCGACGGCGACCATGTTGTCTTCGAGGTGATAGAGGAACGAACCGCCGCCGGTCTTCATGCCGAGCGGCCAGCCGAAGGAGTGCTGCACCAGGCCGGGCTTGTGGTGCTCCGGCTTGACCTGCCAGAGTTCCTTGAGGCCGATGCCGAATTTTTGCGGCTCGCGATCCTTCGACAGATCGAATTTCTGGATGAGCTGCTTGGCGAGCGAGCCGCGCACGCCTTCCGAGATCAGCGTGTACTTGCCGAGCAGCTCCATGCCGCGGGTATAGTTCGGGCCGGGCTCGCCGTTGCGCTCAATGCCCATGTCGCCGGTGGCGACGCCGATCACCGCGCCCTCGTCATTGTAGAGCACTTCGGTCGCGGCAAAGCCGGGATAGATCTCGACGCCGAGCTCTTCCGCCTTGGTCGCCAGCCAGCGACAGACATTGCCGAGCGAGACGATGTAGTTGCCGTGGTTGTTCATCAGGGGCGGCATGAAGGCGTTCGGCAGGCGAACGGAGCCGGCCGGGCCGAGGAAGAGGAAATGGTCGTCCGTCACCGCGGTCTTGAAGGGATGGTCGGCATCCTCGCGCCAGTCGGGCAACAGGCGGTCGATACCGATGGGATCGACGACCGCGCCGGAGAGGATATGCGCGCCGACTTCCGAGCCCTTTTCGAGCACGACGACCGTGAGATCCGGATTGACCTGCTTCAGCCGGATCGCCGCGGAAAGGCCCGCAGGTCCCGCGCCGACGATCACGACGTCGAATTCCATGCTTTCGCGTTCGGGGAGTTCCATTTCTTCGCTCATTCGTCTCTCCACCCCGCGCCCCGTCAAAAGCCGCGGAAAGTCCCTCGTTAGGCCTGTCATGACAAATACGGGAAACCTTGTCGAGCCGTTCTGCGACAGACTTTCCCCGCTTTTGCGCATGATCTCATGCCGTCAGCATGGATTTTATTTACTTTCACGTAAACGTCAATCTTTTGCCGGCGCATGCGGATGGCGCCCGCTTGATTCCGGTTCCCGCCCGGGCTAGGCATTTCGCCAGCCGCCGCGGAGGTCCCACCGTTCACGTCCGAGACTATCCACTCCCTCCAAGGCGACTTCGACAAATTTGGCGACGACCTTCACCTTGTCGGCGGGCAGGCATGGAGAAGCGCCGCGCCCGCCTTACGTACGCAATCCGGCTCGCCACGCCCTGGCGCTGGCGATCAAGGCCACGCTCGACCCGAAGACCCTGTTCAATCCTGGCAAAGTGCCCTACCGCGCCGATTGAACCCGAAAGGAAGGACCTCACCATGGATCTCGCCATCGCGGGCAAACGCGCCCTCATCCTCGCCTCCTCCCGCGGCCTCGGCAAGGGGATTGCCGTCGCGCTCGCCCGCGAGGGCGCGCATGTGCTCCTGTGCGGCCGCAGCGCAGAGGTGCTGGAGGCCAATTGCAAGGCCATCAACGCGGAAGGCCCCGGCCGGGCGGACTGGGTCCAGGCCGACCTTGGCGACGAAAGCTTCGTCGAGACGCTGGTGCAGGCGGTTTCGGAAAAGCTCGGCGGCGTCGATATCCTCGTCAACAATTCCGGCGGGCCGACGCCCGGCACGACCGAGGACATGAGCGAGGAAAAGCTCGCCGCCTATTTCAATTCCATGGTGCTGCGCATCATCACGCTCACCAACCGCCTGCTGCCGGGCATGAAGGAGCGCGGCTGGGGCCGCATCCTCACCGTCGCCTCCTCGGGCGTGATCGAGCCGATCCCCGGCCTTGCACTCTCCAACACGCTGCGGCCGGCGCTGGCCGGCTGGTCGAAGACGCTGGCGGGCGAGGTCGCGCAATACGGCATCACCAGCAACCTGCTGCTGCCGGGAAGCATCATGACCGACCGGCTGAAGAGCCTCGATACCGCCGCGGCAGAACGCAGCGGCAGGAGCGTCGAAGACGTGCGCGCGGCCTCGGAAAAGGCGATCCCCGCCCGCCGCTACGGCACCGTCGAGGAATTCGCCGCGACCGCCGCCTTTCTTTGCAGCACGCCGGCGAGCTACGTGACCGGCAGCCTCGTCCGCTGCGACGGCGGGGCGGCGCATTCGGTCTGAGGGCAGCCTCCGCCCTTGCCATCCGCTGCGGCCTGTGCCATCTGGCGCGCTCTCAAATTGCGGGGCGCGCCTGACGCACCCTTTCGCGCGCGGAGCCCTTCGCTCCGGTTCAACCCATACCAGCGGACAAAGGGGCACGGCGATGGCACGGGCACTCGGGCTCGATTTCGGCACGACCAACACGGTTCTGGCGCTTGCGACGGGCGGCAGCGAGACGCGGTCGATGCATTTCGAAAGCAGCGTCGGCGTCACCGACACGATGCGCACGGCGCTTTCCTTCATGAAGGATCCGGTGGTCGGCGCGCAGGCGCTGAAGGTCGAGGCCGGCCAGGCGGCGATCCGCCAGTTCATCGACAATCCCGGCGATTGCCGCTTCCTGCAATCGATCAAGACCTTTGCTGCAAGTTCTCTCTTCCAGGGCACGCTGATCTTCGCCCGCCGGCACGCCTTCGACGACCTGATGGAAATCTTCCTGCGCCGCCTCAAGGCCTATGCCGGCGACGAATGGCCGGCGGATGTCTCGCGGGTGATCGCGGGACGGCCGGTGCAGTTCGCCGGGGCGAGCCCGGACCCGCGCCTTGCGCTGGAGCGCTACAACGCCGCGCTGACGCGGCTCGGCTTTCCGGAAATCCACTATGTCTTCGAGCCCGTCGCGGCGGCGTACTACTTCGCGCAGACGCTGAAGAGCGACGCGACGGTGCTGGTCGCCGACTTCGGCGGGGGCACGACGGACTATTCGCTGATCCGCTTCGAGCGGCAGGCGGGCCGGCTGGCGGCAAGGCCCATCGGCCATTCGGGCGTCGGCATCGCGGGCGACCATTTCGACGCGCGCATGATCGACCGTCTCGTGGCGCCGGAAATCGGCAAGGGCAGCCATTTCAAGAGCTTCGACAAGGTGCTGGAGGTGCCGAGCGGCTACTATGCCAACTTCGCGCGCTGGAACCAGCTTTCGATCTTCAAGACGACGCGGGAATTCACCGACCTCAGGTCGCTGGTGCGCTCGGCGCTGGAGCCGGAAAAGCTGGAGCTCTTCATCGACCTCGTCGAGCATGACGAGGGCTATCCGCTCTACCAGGCGATCTCGGCGACCAAGATGGCGCTCTCTTCTTCCGACGAGGCGGAATTCGATTTCGCCCCGCTCGGCGCCGCCGGCCGCAAGGTGGTGAAGCGCGCCGATTTCGAAAGCTGGATCGCGCCGGACCTCGCCCGCATCGAGGGCGCGCTGGACGAGGTGCTGGAGAAGACCGGGACCGCGCCGGCGGAGATCGACAAGGTGTTCCTCACCGGCGGCACATCCTTCGTGCCGGCCGTGCGGGGCATCTTCACCCGCCGCTTCGATGCGGGCAAGATCGAGACGGGCGGCGAGCTGCTCTCCATCGCCCACGGCCTTGCGCTGATCGGCGAAAGCGAGGACGTCGCGCAGTGGGCGGCGTGACGCGGGCGCTTTCCTCCCGCCCATCGCTTCGCTAAGGTGCGCCGCATGAACGCTGCCAGAGACCTCGATCCCCAACAGCTTCGCTCGCTCCTGCATTTCTATGCGGATGCCGGCGTGGAATGGCTGCTGGAGGAAGAGGCGGTCGACCGCATCGCGGAATTCGAGGCGATGCGCGCGGCACGCGGCGCGCCGGCCCAGCGCGAGGCCGCGCCCGCCGTTCAGGCGCCGGCCCGCCCGGCCCCGGCGCGGCAGGAGCAGGCCCGTCCGGCCGCCCCGGCCCCGATGCCGAACGTTTCGATCCCGGACAGCCAGGCGGTGGCGGAGGCGGAGTTCGCCGCCGGCAGCGCCCGCTCGCTGGAGGAACTGCGCGCGGCCATGACCGCCTTCAACGGCTGCAACCTCAAGGCCAGCGCCCGCTGCCTCGTCTTCGCCGAGGGCAATGCGAAACCCTCCGTCATGGTGATCGGCGCCATGCCGAATGCCGAGGACGACCGCGACGGCCAGCCCTTCTCCGGCCGGCAGGGCGCGATGCTCGACCGCATGCTCGCCGGCATCGGGCTTGCCCGCGCCGACCTGCTCCTGACCAATGTCGTGCCGTGGCGCCCGCCCGGCAACCGCCCGCCGTCGCAGCGCGAGGCCGATATCTGCCGGCCCTTCATCGAGCGGCAGATCGCGCTTGCCGAGCCGAACCACCTGCTGATTCTCGGCAATTTCGCCGCGCGATTCCTGCTGCGCTCCAACGAGACGATCCACCAGTTGCGCGGGCAATGGCGGGAAATCGAGGTTTCCGGCCGGACCTTTCCGGCCTTTGCCACCCTGCACCCTCAGGATCTGATGACCGCGTCGATCAGCAAGCGGCTCGCCTGGCAGGACCTGCTCGCGTTTCGCGCAGGGCTCACGCGCTGAAGCGCCTAAGGCAACATAGCCTTTTCAATGACTTAGGCTGATAGCCTGCCAAGGCGATTCCGGTTCCTCCACGAATCTGCCGCAAGCATGAACAAATTGTTTCAACAGCCATGCGAATTGCACATATCTGCCGGGCAGAATGTCGCATTGCGGAATCGATGTTGCAGTGCAATATGAGCAGACGGGAGGAACAGGATTTAAGGAATCGACCCATGACCGCCCGTTTTCGGCCTATCCATTCGAGCTTCGAGACGCTCCGCCATTCCGGTCTTCGCGCCGGCCGCGGCTTCGGCGGCATCGCTGCCCCGGCCAACGAGCAGCTCACGGCCGCCGGCTTTGCCCGCATCAACCGCCCCGGCCAGCTTTTCTGCGAATTCATCACGCGCTGAGCAAATGCGAGGGCAGGCCCTCGTCCAGACGAATCCAGGAGCACACCATGGCCACGTTTCGCAAGCTGATGTCCGACATTGCCGATATTCGAACGGCCGTGAACGCCGCCCGCGAATATTCGGTGCTCGCCTCGCTGCCGCGCGACGCCGTGCAGCGCCGCGATCCGCTGAAGGCCTTCCTGCCGAACTAAGGCCCTTCCAAAGCGACGCCGGACCGCGACACATCGCCATCGTGAGGAGGCGAGACGCCTTTCCTCCGGTGGAAACCACGCCGAAACCCGGTCCGCGTTTCTTAGCCGACCGTCAGGACGAGCCGTCCTGAACCTGACGGCCGGCGCAAGCCGGATTTTCAAACGTCTCGCCTTCTTCCGTTTTGCCGGGCATTCGCCCAACCCGTCCGGGAAGCTGCGGCCTCTCCATTTCATGCAATCTCTTTACGCCAGTCGTTGTCGCAGTGGACAGCGCGCGGGCGGCGCAATAGAGCGACAGTCGCAAAACGAACGCGCCCTCGCGCCATTCCCGGAGCCCCCATGCTGGCGAGCCTTGTCTCCATTCTCAGCCTGATGCTGTCCACGCTGCTGATGATGGTGGCCTTCGGGTTGCAGAGTTATGTCGTGCCGGTGCGGGCGGTCGCGGAAGGCTGGTCGACGCAGACGATCTCCATGATCGCGACGGGCTATACGATCGGCTTCACGCTCTCGTGCATCGTCACGCCGAAATTCGTGCTGCTCGTCGGCCATGTGCGCGTCTTCGTCGCGCTCATCACGCTGCTCGCCATCGCCATCCTGCTCTGCGCGCTCGTCGTCGACTGGCGGGCCTGGATGCTGTTCCGCGCCATCTCCGGCTTTGCCATTTCCGGCAGCTATCTCATCATCGAAAGCTGGCTGAACGAGAAGGTGACGAACGAGAACCGCGGCTCCGTCTTCTCCATCTACCTGATCACGACGATGGTCGGGACGATCGGCGGGCAATATCTCGTTCCGCTCGGCGATCCCTCCGGCACCGCGCTGTTCATTCTCTGCGGCATCATCTTCTCCGTCGCGCTGCTGCCGACGGCCCTCACCTCCTCGCCGCTGCCGGCACCGCCGACGCAGGCACGCTTCAACGTGCCGAAGCTCTACCGCCGCTCGCCCGTCGCCGTCGTCGGGGCGTTCCTCGCGGGCGCCCTCTCCGGGGCCTGGCTCAATCTCGGCGGCGTGTTCACCCAGCGCACGGGGCTGACGACCGCCGAGGGCGCGACGCTGCTTGCATGCGTGCTGCTCGGCAGCTCCCTTTCGCAGATCCCGATCGGCCGGGCTTCCGACCGGATGGACCGCCGCCTCGTGATGGTCGCCTGCGGCGCCATCGGCACGCTCTCCTGCCTCGCCATGGCCCTCGTCGCGGGCGGCCCGCCGGTGCTGCTTTACGTCGCCGCCGCCTTCGTCGGCTCGGTGATCTTCCCGATCTATGCGCTGAACGTCGCCCATGCCAACGACCGGGCGCAGCCGGACGAGTATGTCGAGGTCTCTTCCGGCATGATGATCGTCTACGGCTTCGGCACGATCTCCGGCCCCATCATGGTGGGCCCGATCATGGACCGCTTCGGCCCCGGTTCGCTCTTCGTGGTGCTCGCCGTCTACTTCCTGCTCTACGGCACCTATGCCGCCTGGCGCATCAGCCGCCGCGAGGAGAATGAAGGCCTCGTCAGCAAGACGGACTTCCAGGCCATGACCGCGCAGCCGCTCGGGGCGGACGCGGCGGCAGCGGCACTTCAGCCGGATGCGATGCCGGAAGAACTCGTCGAGGACACGACCACGCCGGAATGGCGTCAGCCCTGAGGCGGCTGGAGCGCGAGTTCGGCGCGGCGTTTCAGGTCGAGGCGATGCTCGCGGAAAATCACGAAGATGCCGGCGCTGACGACGATGGCGGTTCCGACGAGCATGGGGCCCGTCGGAATGTCGCCGAAGAGGAAATAACCGACGATGAGGCCGAGCACGATCGAGATGTATTCGAAGGGCGCGATGGTCGAGACGTCCGCATAGCGGTAGCTCGACGTCAGCAGCAACTGGGCGACGCCGCCGCAGAAGCCGGCCAGCGCCATCAGACAGAGCGCCTGCCAGCCCAGCGCAGCCCAGCCGAACGGAAGCGTGCCGAGCGAGAAGATCGACGCGAAGAGGGAGAAGTAGAGCACGATGGTCGAGGTGCGCTCCGTGTGCACCAGCTTGCGCACCAGCACCATGGCGCAGGAACCGAGCACGCCGAAGGCCAGCATGGCGAGCACGCCCATCGCCTCCGCCGAGCCGAGGCCGCCGCTGCGGAAGAGCGTGAGGCGCGGCCAGCTTATGACCGCCACCCCCAGGAGCCCGACAAGGACGGCCGTCCAGCGGTAGACGCCCACGCGCTCCTTGAGGACGATGGCAGCGACCACGACCGCCATCAGCGGCAGCGCGTAGCCGAGCGCGATCGATTCCGGCAGCGGCAGGTGCACGAGGCCGTAGAAGCCGAAGCCCATGGACAGGATGCCGACGAAGCCGCGCTTGAAATGGCCGAAGATGTCGTTGGTGCGGAATGCATCGCGCAACTGGCCGTGCATGGCGAGGAAGGCGAGGATCGGCACCATGGCGAAGGCGGAGCGGAGGAACGTGATCTGCCCCGCCGGAATGTCCTTGCCGGCCGCCTTGATGAGGGTGGACATGCAGAGGAAGACCACGACCGAGGCGACCTTGAGGGAAATCCCCTTCATGGGATTGGCGGGCATGTCCATGCGGGAACTCGTCACGGCCGGCGGGCCATGACCTCGGGCGTTGAGGACGATCGGCGAACCGATTCAGGAAGCCGCAAGTCTAGCCGTAATGCCCGCCCGGTGGGATGAATTCTCGTGATGCGTCCCGGATAATTTTGATCGGACGGGCATTGCGGAAATACTGTGCCGCGACGGCACGATTTTGTGATTTCGGCTTTTCCATGGAAATGAGATGTTAAGCCACTACGCATATCAATTCGTTGAACTGGGGACAGACCGCCCCGCACTCCATCCGCCATGCACAGGGACATGGGATGCCGGGCGGCAAAAGGCAGGACATTTCCATGCGGACAGAGAACGGCCGGATCATCCATCTGGCAGACTATCGCCAGACTGACTTCGTTCTCGAGCGCGTCGATCTGACCTTCGAACTGGATCCCACGGAAACCAAGGTCGAGGCGCGCCTCATCTTCCACCGCCGCGAGGGCGCCGATCCTGCCGCGCCGCTCGTCCTCGACGGCGACGAGCTGGTCATGACCGGCCTCCTCTTCGACCAGACGGAACTGGACGCCGCCCGCTACGACGCGACGCCAGACAGCCTGACGATCCGCGACCTGCCGGCGAGCGAGCCCTTCGAGATCACGATCACCACGATGATCAATCCCGAGGCCAATACCCAGCTCATGGGCCTCTACCGCACGAACGGCGTCTACTGCACGCAGTGCGAGGCCGAGGGCTTCCGCCGCATCACCTATTTCCCCGACCGGCCGGATGTGCTCGCCGTCTACACGGTCAACATCATCGCCGACAAGGCGAGCTGCCCGCTGCTGCTGTCCAACGGCAATTTCCTGGGCGGCGCGGGCTACGGCGAAGGCAAGCATTTCGCCGCCTGGTTCGACCCGCATCCGAAACCCTCCTATCTCTTCGCGCTCGTCGCCGGCGACCTCGGCGTGGTCGAGGACACGTTCACGACGATGTCCGGCCGCGAGGTGACGCTGAAGATTTATGTCGAGCACGGCAAGGAGCCGCGCGCGGCCTATGCGATGGATGCGCTGAAGCGCTCGATGAAATGGGACGAGGAGGTGTTCGGCTGCGAATACGACCTCGACATCTTCATGATCGTCGCCGTCTCCGACTTCAACATGGGTGCCATGGAGAACAAGGGGCTCAACGTCTTCAACGACAAATACGTGCTGGCCGACCCGGAAACCGCGACCGACCAGGACTATGCGAATATCGAGGCGATCATCGCCCACGAATATTTCCACAACTGGACCGGCAACCGCGTCACCTGCCGCGACTGGTTCCAGCTCTGCCTGAAGGAAGGCCTGACGGTCTATCGCGACCACGAATTCTCCGCCGACCAGCGTTCGCGCGCGGTCAAGCGCATCGCCGAGGTGCGGCACCTCAAGTCGGAGCAGTTCCCGGAGGACGCCGGCCCCCTCGCCCATCCGGTCCGCCCGACGACATATCGCGAGATCAACAACTTCTACACGACGACCGTCTACGAGAAGGGCTCCGAGGTCACGCGCATGATCGCGACCACCCTCGGCCGGGACGGCTTCAAGAAGGGCATGGACCTCTATTTCGAGCGGCATGACGGCGATGCCGCGACGATCGAGGATTTCGTCAAGTGCTTCGAGGATGCGAACGGCGCCGATCTTGGCCAGTTCTCGCTGTGGTACAGCCAGGCCGGCACGCCGCTTGTCAGCGTCTCGTCGAGCTACGATCTCGCCAGGGGCGAGTTCACGTTGTCACTGGAGCAGATGATCCCGCCGACGCCCGGCCAGGCGACGAAGGAGCCGATGCATATTCCGCTGCGCTTCGGCCTGCTTCTTGCTGACGGGTCGGAAGCCACGCCGGGCGCCGTCAGCGGCGCGGATGTGACCGGCGACGTGCTGCACCTCAAGCAGCGCCGCCAGACCGTCACCTTCTCGGGCATCGCCTCGCGCCCGGTCGTCTCGCTCAACCGCAGCTTCTCCGCGCCGATCAACCTGCATTTCGAGCCGGCTCCGGCCGATCTCGCCCATATCGCCCGCCACGATAGCGACCTCTTCTCCCGCTGGCAGGCGCTGAACGATCTTGCCCTGCCGAACCTCGTGGAAGCAGCGCGCAAGGCGCGGGCGGGCGAGCCGGTGGAAACCAATGCGGTTCTCGCCGACACGCTGATCGCCATTGCCGGCGACGAGGCGCTGGAGCCGGCCTTCCGCGCGCAGGCACTGGCCCTGCCGTCGGAATCCGACATCGCCCGCGAGCTCGGCAGCAACAACGACCCGGACGCCATCCGCGCCGGACGCGAGGCCGTGCTGGCCTTCGTCGCGAAGCGCGATCCCGCGGCCTTCGCAAGGCTGTTCGACGCCAACCGCACCGAAGGCGCCTTCACGCCGGACGCGGCGAGCGCCGGCCAGCGCGCGCTGCGCAACGCGGCGCTTGCCTATCTCGCCGTTTCCGACGGCACGCCCGCCCGCGCGGCACAGGCCTTCGCGAGCGCGGACAACATGACGGATCTCAGCGCGGCCCTCACCGTGCTCGCCCACCGCTTCCCCGACGCGCCGGAGACGGCGGCAGCGCTGGAGGCCTTCCGCGCGCGCTTTGCCGACAACGCGCTGGTCATCGACAAGTGGTTCTCCATCCAGTCGACCATTCCGGGCGACGGCGCGCTGGAACGCGTCAAGGCGCTGATGACGAGCCCGCTTTTCAACAAGGCGAACCCGAACCGCGTGCGCGCGCTCGTCGGCACCTTCGCCTTCTCCAACCCGACCGGCTTCAACCGGGCGGACGGCGCGGGCTACCGGTTCCTCGCCGAGCAGATCCTGGAGATCGACCCGAAAAACCCGCAGCTCGCCGCGCGCATCCTCACGTCCATGCGCTCCTGGCGGGCACTGGAGGAGGTTCGCTCCGACCACGCCCGCAACGCGCTGCGCACCATCGCCGCGGGCGAAAAACTCTCCTCCGATGTTTCCGACATCGTGGAGCGCATGCTGAAGGGCTGAGCCGCCGGCTCACTTGTCCGGCGGGCAGACGCGGATCCGGTGGCCATCCGGGTCCTGCGCGACGAAGGTGCGGCCGAAGACGGCCGTGAACGGCGGCTGCTCGATGGCGACGCCCTGCGCCTTCCACCTGTCATGCAATGCATCGATCTCGGCGTCTTCCTCGACGACGATGGCGATTTCGGAGCGGTTGCCGGAGCCGCCGGAAACGAAGTCGCTTGCGCTTGTCGACCACAGGCCGAGACCCAGACCGTTGTCGAACCGGAAGGCGACGAAGCCGGGCGACTGCGCCACCGGCGCGCGGCCGAAAAGCTGCTCGTAGAAGCGGCCGCTTGCCGCAGGGTTCTCGACATAGAGGATCAGGAGATTGGGAGAGATCATGGGGATCGTCCTTTCGTTGCTTTGACGGGGCGATCCTAGGCGACACCACTGCCAAAAAATGGCAGTATCGTCGCATGGCCCGATCCGAACGACTGCTCGCCCTCCTCCAGCTTCTGCGCCGCCACCGCCATCCGGTGAGCGGCGCAACGCTTGCCGGCGAACTCGGCGTCAGCATCCGCACGCTCTACCGCGACATCGCCTCGCTGCAGGCGCAGGGCGC
The DNA here is from genome assembly GCF_021401195.1 of Shinella sp. NM-101. Taxonomy (NCBI): domain Bacteria; kingdom Pseudomonadati; phylum Pseudomonadota; class Alphaproteobacteria; order Hyphomicrobiales; family Rhizobiaceae; genus Shinella; species Shinella sp. NM-101. The sequence goes on from NZ_JACBFT010000009.1 coordinate 200,920, forward strand.
CGATATCGAGGGCGAGCCGGGCGTCGGCTATGTGCTGCGCCCCGGCTTCATGCTGCCGCCGCTGATGTTCTCGCAGGGCGAGCTGGAGGCGCTGGTGCTCGGCTTCCGCTGGGTGCAGAAATTCGCCGATGCGCCCGTGACCAAGGCGGCGACGGATGCGCTCGCCAAGATTTCCGCCGTGCTGCCGGCCGAGCTTGCGGCGGAACTGGAGAACACGGCGCTGCTGGTCGGACCGCGCAGGATCGTCGACGGCGAGATCGTCGATCTCGCCGTTATCCGCGCGGCGATCCGCCGGGAGCGCAAGCTCCGGCTGTCCTATTGCGACGCGGCGGGCGTGCGCAGCGAGCGCGTGGTCTGGCCGGTCGCGCTGGGCTATTTCGAGGAGACGCGCATGCTGGTCGCCTGGTGCGAATGGCGGCAGGGCTACCGGCATTTCCGCACGGAGCGCATGGCGGCGATCGCGCTTCTGGAGGAGCGTTTTCCCCGCCGGCGCGCGGCGATGCTGAAGGAATGGCGGGAGACGGAAGCGGGGCCGCGGCGGGCGTAAGGGCCGCCCGGCAAATGCAATTTCCCAACCATGAGAAATGGTTAAAAAACTTTTACCTTTTTCTATGGACAAGCCGAATCACAATTGATTCATTAGGGCAGATTCGGGCGAGCGGCGCGCCGAATCACGAGAGGGTTACAAGGTTTTATGACTATGGCGGACGCGCAACGAGGACGCGCAGCCGGCGGGTGGACTCGTCTCAGATTCCCGGGAATGGCGGCCTGGGAAGACGAGGCGACGGGACAGGCGAAGATCTTCGCCGGGCCTGCCGCGCGGCATCTGACACGGGCCGAGCCCGTGCTGAAGCGGTCGATACCGATCCTGATCATCGCCTTCCTGTTCGTGGTCGGCATCTCGCGCATGGTCGGCATCATCGTCGAGCATGACCGGATGGACACCGGCGTGCGCGACACGACCTCGCTGACGGCACTGGCCGTCGGCGCCGTCTTCTCCGGCCAGATGGCCGCGAGCGTGGCGAAATCCGACCGGATGGCGGCCGAGGCGGCACTCTCGCTCAACCTGCCACAGGACCGTATGCAGCCCGGCGGCCTCGTCCTCTTCGTGGAGGAGAACGGCCGCGTGTTCGGCACGTCGCTGGCGGCGGCGCGCTATGTCGGCCAGTCGCTCGCGCGCTTCTCGCCCGAGCTTGCCGCGACCCAGTATTTCGGCGAGACGGGCGGCGTCTTCCGCACGCATATCGGCGGGGAGGAATACTACGCCTCGCTGGTGCAGATGCCGAAGAACGGCGGCCTGATCGTCGTCGCCAATCCGCTCGGCCATCTCGCCCTCTTCTGGCGCGACGAGGTGGCGCTGAACGTCACGCTGTTCGCCGGCATCTCGGCGATCCTGCTGGTCATCCTCTACGCCTATTACATCCAGGCCAAGCGCGCGCGCGATGCCGACGCGATCTTCGCGGAATCCAACCTGCGCGTGGAGACGGCGCTTGCGCGCGGCCGCAGCGGCCTCTGGGACTTCGACCTTTCGAGCCGCCGGCTGTTCTGGTCGCGCTCCATGTACGAAATGCTCGGCATGCCGGCGCGCGACAGCGTGCTCTCCTTCGGCGACGCGGCCCGCCTGATGCATCCCGACGACGACGGCATCTACCAGGTGGCGCGCGCCGTCGCCCGCAGCGAGGCCAAGCAGGTGGACCAGGTGTTCCGCATGCGCCATGCGGAAGGGCACTACGTCTGGCTGCGCGCCCGCGCCCAGCTCATCCGCATGGCCTCCGGCCGCCTGCACATGATCGGCATCGCCATGGACGTGACCGAGCAGCACCGGCTCGCCCAGCGCTACCAGGAGGCCGACCAGCGGCTTGCCGACGCCATCGAATGCACCTCGGAGGCCTTCGTCCTGTGGGACAAGCACGACCGGCTCGTCATGTGCAACGCGCATTACCAGCAGGCCTACGGCCTTCCCGACGACGTGCTGGTGCCCGGCACGGAACGTGCGACGGTGCATGCCGCGGCGGCCCGCCCGGTCATCGAGCGGCGCATCGCCGATGCCGATGGCACGGGGGCCTCGCAGACCAGCGAGGTGCAGCTTGCCGACGAGCGCTGGCTGCAGATCAACGAGCGCCGCACACGCGACGGCGGCTGCGTCTCCGTCGGCACCGACATCACCATGATGAAGCGGCATCAGGTGCGTCTGCGCGAATCCGAGCGCCGGCTGATGGCAACCATCGGCGACCTCTCGGCCTCCCGCGCCAAGCTGGAGCGGCAGAAGTCGGAGCTTTCGCTCGCCAATGCCAATTACCAGGCGGAGAAGGATCGCGCCGAGGCGGCCAACCGCGCCAAGTCGGAATTCCTCGCCAACATGTCGCACGAGCTGCGCACGCCGCTCAACGCCATCCTCGGCTTCTCGGAAATCCTGCAGAACCAGATGTTCGGCCCGATCGGCTCGGACAAGTACCGCGAATATTCGCGCGACATCCACGAGAGCGGCAAGCACCTGCTCAACGTCATCAGCGACATCCTCGACATGTCGAAGATCGAGGCCGGCCACATGCGCATCAGCTGCGAGACGGTCGATCTTGCGCCGCTGATCGAGGAGACCATGCGGCTTACCATGCTGCAGGCGGAAAAGAAGAACATCGCCGTGCGGCAGACCTGCCCGGACAATCTCCTCGCCGTCGCGGACCGCCGCGCCATGAAGCAGATCCTGCTGAACCTGCTGTCGAACGCCATGAAGTTCACCAACGAGGGTGGCAAGGTGGAGGTGCGGGCGCGCAAGGTCCGCGGCGCGATCACGCTGACCATCGCCGATACCGGCATCGGCATCCCGAAATCCGCCCTGCAGAAGATCGGCCAGCCCTTCGAGCAGGTGCAAAGCCAGTACGCCAAGAGCAAGGGCGGCTCGGGCCTCGGCCTTGCCATCTCCCGCTCCCTCGCCCACCTCCACGGCGGCGGCATGCGCATCCATTCGGTCGAAGGCAGGGGAACGATCATCTCCGTGCGCATCCCCGACCGGGAGCGGCTGGCGGCGCTGCACCTGGCGGCGGCGTAAACACGGGGCAGGCCCGTCAGGGGCTGCCGTCTTCGGCCTCGAGCCCTTTTCTCAGCGCGACCATCACACGATATGCAGCCCTTATGTCCTTGAGATCGAGCCCCTCGGCCAGCGCATTCGCCCGCGGTTCATAGGCGCGGATGGCGGCGTCGTAGGCCTGCCGGCCCTTTTCCGTCAGCACGACGAGATTGGCCCGGCGGTGATGCGGATTGGGTTCGAAAGCGACCAGCCCATCGCCATGCAGGTCGTTGACGATGCGCTGGACGTTCTGGCGGTTTGCGCCGAGATCGCGCGCGAGCCAGGCGACCGGCTGCGGGCGCTCGGAAAAGACGATCGCTCCGAGAATCTGCCAGCGTGCACTGGTCAACCCGAAGGGAGCGACAAGCCTGTCTCCCCAGGTGAGCGTCAGGTTGTTCACCCTGAACATGACCAGGATCAGCTCCGTCAGGGCATCGCCCGGTGAAATCGTCGCGGCTTCGCTCATTCGTCATAATCCATTCATATTGACATCATGATGTCATTTTACTATGTATCGTTCATGTCGATATGACATCATGAAGACAAATTGGAGGAACCACCATATGGCGGAGGCAAAATCCGCGCGCGGGCAGCGATCCGCCGCCAAGCACGCGCCACACCTGCTCAAGATCCTTCATCCTGTCGCCGGCATCGTCGCGATGATCACGATCGCCGTTTTCTGGCTGGCGACGGCTCTGTCGGAGTTCTTCGCCTCGCAAGCGGTTGTCATCGCGGTCAAGACCGCCATTCCCTGGGGATTCCTCCTTCTCATTCCAGCTTTGATGGCAGCGGGCGGATCGGGATTCGCCCTGTCGAGGGGGCGCCGGACCGGACTGGCGGGCATCAAGATCCGGCGCATGCCGCTGATCGCCGCAAACGGCATGGTGGTCCTTGTGCCGGCCGCGTTTTTCCTTGCCTTCAAGGCCGAAGCCGGGCAGTTCGACACCGCCTTCTACGGGGTGCAGGCGCTGGAACTCGTGGCCGGCGCCGTAAACATCACGCTTCTTGCGCTCAACATGCGCGACGGCTTGCGGATGAAGGGCCGGCTCAGGCCCTGACCGTCGCCTGGAAAATCTTCCGCACCGCCTTCGATATGCGGCGGATCTCCGCCTCCAGCGTGCGCAGGTCCGGGCAGTCGCCGGCCCGGCAGACGAGGTCGACGAGGCCGGCGGGCGCTTCCTTGGGATCGAAGCCGCCATCCACGCAGAGGCGCACGATCTGCGAGATCTCCGTATAGAGCGACAGCGCCTTCTGTACCGTGTCGAGATCGTTGGGGTCCATCATGCCGGCGCCGAGGACGGCCAGCGCATCGGCGGTCGGCATGACCTCTTCCGGCTGCGGGGCGCCGCGCGCCGGCGCGACCAGCGCCAGGAACTGGGCGATGAACTCGATGTCGATCAGCCCGCCCGCGATGAGCTTCAGGTCCCAGATGTCCTTCGGCGGCTTTTCCTGGTCGATCAGGTCGCGCATCTCCGCGACGTCCTTGGCGATCTTCGCCGTGTCGCGCTTGCGGGCGAGCACGGCGCGGAAGATGTCCTCCGCCTCCCCCATCAGGCTTTCGTCGCCGCAGAGCAACCGGGCGCGGGTGAGCGCCATGTGCTCCCAGGTCCAGGCTTCCTCGGCCTGGTACTTGGCAAACGAGGTGATGCGCGTCGCGACCGGCCCCTTGTTGCCGGAGGGGCGCAGGCGCATGTCGACCTCGTAGAGCACGCCTTCGGCCGTGGGCGCGGAGAGCGCCGCGATCAGCCGCTGGGTGATGCGGGTGAAGTATTTGATATTGTCGAGGGGCTTGGCGCCGTCCGACTCGAAGGCGTCGCCGTCGTGGTCGTAGAGCAGGATCAGGTCGATGTCGGAGCCGGCCGTCAGCTCGAAGCTGCCGAGCTTGCCCATGCCGACCAGTGCAACGCGCCCGCCGGGGAACTTGCCGTGCGCCGCCTCGATCTCGTCGAGCACCGCATTCAGCGCCGCCGCGACGATGAGGTCGGCGACATGGGTGAAGGCGCGGGCGGCCTGCTTGCCGGTGATCGCTCCGGTCAGCAGGCGGATGCCGATGAGGAAGCGCTGCTCGGCGGCGATGATGCGCAGGCGATCGAGGATTTCCTCGTAGTGCCGTGCGCCGGAGACGAAGCCCTCGATGCGTTCGGAAAGGTAGGCGCGGGTCGGGAGTTCGGCGAGGAGGCCGGGATCCAGCATGCCGTCGAAGACGTGGGGCTTGGCCGCGATCACCTCGGCCAGCTTCGGCGCGGACGACATGATGTTGACGATGAGGGAGAGCAGCGCCGGGTTGTTGCCGAGCAGCGAGAAAAGCTGGATGCCCGCCGGCAGGCCGGAGATGAAGTTGTCGAAGCGAAGCAGCGCCTCGTCCGCCCGCTTGCTCTCGCCGAAGACGCGCAGGAGCTGCGGCGTCAGCTCCGTCAGCCGCTCGCGCGCCTCGACGGATTGCGTGGCGCGGTAGCGGCCGTAGTGCCAGGTGCGGATGGTGCGGGAAATGTCGGCCGGGCGCTCGAAGCCGAGGCGCTTCAGCGTCTCCAGCGTGTCGGGATCGTCCTTCTGGCCGGTGAAGACGAGGTTGCCCGTCTCGGAGGAAAGCTTCGCCTCCTGCTCGAAGAGCGCCGCATAGCGTCGCTCGACGGTCTTCAGCACTTCGACCAGCTTTGCGGAGAAGGCGGCGGTGTCGGCAAAACCGAGCATGAAGGCGATGCGTTTCAGTTCCGCCTCGGTTTCGGGCAGGGTATGGCTCTGCTCGTCGCACACCATCTGCACCCGGTGCTCGACGTCGCGCAGGAACCAGTAGGCGTCCGTCAGCTCCCGCGCCGTCGCCTCGTCGATCCAGCTGGCTTTCGCAAGCTCGGCCAGCATGGGCTCGGTGGCGCGCAGGCGCAGCGCCGGCACGCGGCCGCCCGCGATGAGCTGCTGGGTCTGCACGAAGAACTCTATCTCGCGGATGCCGCCGCGGCCGAGCTTGACGTTGTGGCCCTTAACGGCGATCTCGCCGTGGCCCTTGTGCACATGGATCTGCCGCTTGATCGAATGAATGTCGGCGATCGCCGCATAGTCGAGATACTTGCGGAAGACGAAGGGCACGAGACCCTTGAGGAAGGCTTCGCCGGCCTTGAGGTCACCGGCGACGGGCCTGGCCTTGATGAAGGCGGCGCGCTCCCAGTTCTGGCCCCTGCCCTCGTAGTAGAGCATGGCCGAATCGAAGGAGATGGCGAGCGGCGTCGCGCCGGGGTCGGGCCTGAGGCGCAGGTCCGTGCGGAAGACGTAGCCGTCCGCCGTGCGCTCCTGCATGATGCGGATCAGCCGGCGCACGAGGCGCGAGAACGTCTCGACCGCCTCGCTCGGATCGACGGCGACATCCGCCATGGGATCGAAGAAGACGACGAGGTCGATGTCGGAGGAATAGTTGAGCTCGGCCGCACCGAGCTTACCCATGCCGAGCACGATGAGGCCGGATTTTTCGCTCGGGCGGGCGGGATCGGGCAGTTTCAGCTTGCCGCTCTCGTGCGCCGAAAGGAGGAGGTGGTCGATGGCGGCGGATGTCGCCGCCTCCGCGAGCGCCGTAAGCAACGCCGTCGTCCTGCGGGCGTCGAAGATGCGGGCAAGATCGGCGAGCGCGGTCAGGAAGGCGACCTCGCGCTTGGCGAGGCGCAGCCGGGTCATCAGCACGGCCTCCGTCACTTCGCCGTCATCGGGCCTCCAGGCCGCGCGGGCGCGGGCGATGGCAGCCTTGATGGCCGGCAGGATCGGTTCGGCCAGCGCGCGGGCGAGCAGGCCGGGATCGATGCGGGCGGTATCGCGCAGATAGGGCGAGAGCGTGAAGGCGGCGACGACGAAGTCCTTGAGCGGGCCGTCCTCGCCGAGGAGCCTTGCGATGGCGGCGTGTTCCCTGCCCCAGTCCTTGAGGTCGGACAGGACCGATTTGACTTCCGCCTGGCTCAGGGGCCGGATGGGGGATGCCGAAAGATCGGAAAACCGCGTCGCTTCCGTCACGCTCATGATGTCTCCTCGCCTTTTTGACGAGGTGTATCAGTCCGGGCGGTTGGGGAAAACCATTCTCACCGTCAGCCCCCGATTGTTTTCCCGCCCGGGGTGGGTCGCATCCAGCTCGAGCCGTCCGTGATGCATCTCCATGACGGCGCCGACGAGCGAGAGGCCGAGGCCGGTGCCCGGCTTGGTACGGCTCGCGTCAAGGCGGAAGAAGCGTTTCACCACCTCCTCGCGCTTGTCGTCCGGCACGCCGGGGCCGCTGTCGGCGACCGACAGCACCACGTCGCCGTCGCGCCGCGCGAGCGAGACGCGGATCTCCGGCTCGCCGCCGCTGCCCTCGGCATACTTGATGGCATTGTCGATGAGATTGCCGAGCGCCTGGCCGACAAGCTCGCGGTTGCCCTTGATCTCGATGCCTTCGGCGACGTCGGTGACGAGCTTCAGGCCGCAATCCTCGGCGACAGGCTCGTAGAGTTCGGCGCTGTCATGGGCGATCCCGCTGATGTCGAGCGCGCTCATCTCCGCCGGCGCCTGCCCGGCCTCGACGCGGGAGATCATCAGCAGCGCGTTGAAGGTGCGGATGAGCTGGTCGGATTCGCCGATCATCTCCTCCAGCGCCGTGCGGTGCTCGGCCGCATCGCCCGCCGCAAGCGCCGCCTCGGCCTTGTTGCGCAGGCGCGTCAGCGGCGTCTTCAAGTCATGCGCGATGTTGTCGGAGACCTGCTTCAGCCCCTCGTTCAGCTTCTCGATGCGTCCCAGCATGGTGTTCAGCGATTCCGACAGGCGGTCGAATTCGTCGCCGGAGCCGCTGGTCGGCAGGCGCTGCGAAAGGTCTCCGGCCATGATGCGCTGGCTGGCGTCCGACATGCGGTCCATGCGCCTCAGTGCGTTGCGGCCGATCAGATACCAGATGGCCAGCGCGCCGACGCCCATGACGCCGAGCGCCACCATCAGCGCCTGGCGCACCAGCATGCGGAAATTCTCCGGCTCGCCGAGGTCGCGGCCGACCAGCACGCGCAGGCCGTTGGACAGCACGATCACCTGCGCATAGGCCATCGGCCGGCTGTTGCCGCGCGCCTCCTCCTGGTAGCGCTGGTAGCGGAACGGCATCTCCGTCCAGCCTTCCGTGTCGAGCACGCCGGGCTGGAGGGCGGCGACATTGCCGGCCAGCACCTCGCCGGTGGGGCTGGCGATGATGTAGAGGTTCGCGCCGGGCTGGCGGGAGCGGCGCTCCAGCGTGCGCAACAGGCCGTTCATGCCGCTGTTGTCGAAGATGCGTTCGATCTGGTCGGCCTCCTGCGCCACCGCTTCGCGCATCTGCTGCTGGAGCAGCCCTTCCGACATGGAGGAGACGTAGAAGACGAGGAAGGCCGCGCAGGCGGCGAAAAGCAGGAGATAGACCGCCGAAAGGCGCACGGCGGTGGTGCGATAGAGGGCGGTCAGCCTGCCGAGCATCCGGTTCATGGGGTCAGCCCGCCGCCTCGTCCTTCATCATGTATCCGGCGCCGCGCACCGTGCGCAGCAGCGGCTGGTCGAAATCCTTCTCGATCTTAGAGCGCAGCCGCGAGACGTGGACGTCGATGACGTTGGTCTGCGGGTCGAAATGATAGTCCCAGACGTTTTCGAGCAGCATGGTGCGCGTCACCACCTGCCCGGCATTCTTCATGAGATATTCGAGCAGGCGGAACTCGCGCGGCTGGAGGAGGATTTCCCTGCCGGCGCGCTTGACGGTGTGGGAGAGCCGGTCGAGCTCTAGGTCGCCGACGCGGTAGACCATGTCCTGCTCGGGCGTGCCCTTGCGGCGGCCGAGCACCTCGATGCGCGCCAGAAGCTCGCTGAAAGCATAGGGCTTGGGAAGGTAATCGTCGCCGCCGGCGCGAAGGCCGGTTACGCGGTCGTCGACCTGGCCGAGGGCCGAGAGAATGAGAACCGGCGTATGGATATTGCGGCGGCGCAGTTCCGAGATCAGCGACAGGCCGTCACGGCGCGGCAGCATGCGGTCGATGACGAGGACGTCATAGGTGTTCTCGGTGGCAAGGAAGAGCCCGCTTTCGCCGTCGCTGGCATGATCGAGCACGATGCCCGCCTCGCGAAAGGCCTTCGAGAGATAGGCCGCCGCCTCCAGATCGTCTTCAACAATCAATATCTTCATGGCTTCAACCCTAGCGCATGGTCCCGCGAGTCGGAACGTCATCTCGCGATTTTCGTGCGGCGTGGAACGCCCTTCACCTGCCTGCCGGCATCCCCTCCCCGTAAACGGGGCGAGGAGCGCTGGGCGCGCCGGTTTCCCGCAGCCCCGCAAGAGAGAAGAACCGCATGCCGCGAGCCGCCTTCTCCCGGCCTGCGGAAAGAAGCTGGCCGGCAGGCCGGATGAAGGGCTGCCTTATACGGCAGCGCCGCGAAACCTTTCGATCTCGCGGCGCCGTGGGCAGGGAACGACGGAGCCGGTCAGCCCTGGTCGATCGGCAGCGCGAGGAAGCGGCTGCCGTCCTTGGTCTCGACCTGGAACAGCGCCTTGGTGCGGCCGTCCTTGCGGGCGCCCTCGATCACCTTCATCACTTCGTCGGCCGACTTGACGGTCTGGTTGTTGACGGAAGTGATGCGGTCGCCTTCCTTGAGGCCGCGGTCGCTGGCGTCGGAGTCCGGATCGACGGCGGAGACGGTCAGGCCGTCATCGCCCGGCGTCACCGAGATGCCGAGATCGGCGAGCGCCTGCGCGCTGTTCTCCTCGGCCGGAGCCGCCTCGTCCGGGGTTGCCGAAGCCTTGATCTGCTCGCCGGCAAGCGTGCCGATCTCGACGGGGACGGTCTGCGACTTGCCGTCACGCCAGATCGTCACGTCGATCTTCTTGCCGGGCGCGATGTCGGCGACGCGGCGGGCGAGGTCACGCGGGTCCTTGACGGGTTCGCCGTCGAGCGCGGTGATCACGTCGCCCTTCTTGATGCCGGCCTTGGCACCGGGCGAGTCGGCCTGCGGCTCGACGACGAGGGCGCCCGCCGCATCGGCAAGGCCGAGCGAGTCGGCGATGTCACGGCTCACCGGCTGGATCTGCACGCCGAGCCAGCCGCGATCGACCTTGCCGTCCTTCATCAGGTTGGCGACGACGCCCTTGGCGACGGAGGCGGGAATGGCGAAGGCGATGCCGACATTGCCGCCCGAGGGCGAGAAGATCGCGGTGTTGATGCCGACGACCTGACCGGAAAGGTTGAAGGTCGGGCCGCCCGAATTGCCGCGGTTCACGGCGGCGTCCACCTGGAGGTAGTCGTCGTAGGGGCCGGAGCCGATGTCGCGGCCGCGGGCCGAGATGATGCCGGCTGTCACCGTGCCGCCGAGGCCGAACGGGTTGCCGACGGCGACCACCCAGTCGCCGACGCGGATCTGGTTGTCATCGGCGAAGCTGACATAGGTGAACTTGCGCTTGTCCTTCTCGTCGACCTTCAGCACGGCGAGGTCCGTGCGGCTGTCCTTGCCGACGAGCGTCGCGTTGAGCTCCGTGCCGTCGTTCATGACGACCGTGAAGGCCGAGCCGTCGCTGACGACGTGGTTGTTGGTGACGATGTAGCCGTCTTCGGAGATGAAGAAGCCGGAGCCCTGTGCGGTCGGGCGCAGATGCGGCTTGCGGTTCGGGCCGCGACGGTCGCCGAAGCGGCGCTCGGGACCGCGGTCGCCGCGGAACTGGTCCTGGCCGCCGAATTCGCGGAAGAAGCGCTTCAGCGGGTGATCGTCGGGGAGCTCGTCGAAGCCGCGGCCGCCGAAGTTGAAGCTGAAGTTGCTCTCGTCGTTCGCCGGCTTGGCATCTGACTGGACGCGCACGGAAACGACCGCCGGGGAGACGGCCGCGACGACGTCGGCGAAGCTCGCAACCTGCGGCGCCTGGACGGTAACGGCTTCGGCAAAGCTCTCGGTAACGCGCGCGGGAATGCCGGTCGCAAGCATGACGGCCGCAAGCCCGGCGACGGTGGTCGTCTTCAGGACGGTCTTGAGGCCCGGACGGAATGCGGGAATCTTGGACATTCTTAGCACCTTTTTTCTCTGCTCTCATGGCCGCGTTCGGCAGCCGATGGGAAAGAGATAGGCCGGCGCACATTACAAGGCACTATCCGCCGCATGAATTTTTCGTAATGTTGGAAAATTCCCGGCGGCAAGCGCTAGTCGCGCTTCAGGGCGCGCTCCAGCTCCGCCTTCTCCGCCTCGGAAAGCGGCGTGCCCGTCGGCCTGCCGCCGCGCTTGCGCACGAAGAGGATCATCGCCGAGGCGCCGGCGAGGAAAAGCACCAGCGGCGCACCCCACAAAAGCAGCGTTTCGCCGCGCACGCGCGGGTTCAGCAGCACGAATTCGCCGTAGCGGGACACCACGTAGTCGATCACCGCTTCGTCGCTGTCGCCGTTCTTCAGCCGCTCGCGCACGAGCAGGCGCAGGTCGCGGGCAAGCTCGGCATTGGAATCGTCGATCGACTGATTCTGGCAGACCATGCAGCGCAACTGCGCCGAAAGCGCGCGTGCGCGCGCTTCAAGGGCCGGATCGGAGAGCACTTCGTCCGGGTTGACGGCGAAGGCCGGGATGGCGGCCAGGAGGAAGGCGACGGCGAGAAGCAGGCGGCGCATCATTCCGCCGCCTCCAGAACGGGCTTTGCCCTGCGCAGCTTCTGCGGCGCCCCGACGCGCAGGCGCCGGTCGAACAGGGAGACGGCCCCGCCCGCCATCATGATCAGCGCGCCGATCCAGATGCACAGGATCATCGGCTTCCACCAGACGCGCACGACGATCCCGCCGCCGGCCATCGGATCACCGAGCGAGACATAGAGCTGGCTGAGGCCGAAGGTGCGGATGCCCGCCTCTGTCGTCGGCATGCGGCGCGCGCTATAGAGCCGCTTCGACGACCAGACCTCGTCGACGATCACGCCGCCCCGCGCCACGGTGAAGTGGCCGGATTCCTCGGAATAGTTCGGCCCCTGTCCGCGGCGCATGCCGTCGAAGGTCAGGGTGTAGCCGCCCGCCTCGACCTGCATGCCGGGCTTCATTTCCACGACGTGCTCGGTCTCGAAGGCCGTGACCGCGATGATGCCGATGACCGTGACGCCGATGCCGATATGGGCGAGCGCCGTGCCGAAGGCCGAGCCCGGCAGGCCGACGAAGCGGCGGAAGGCGACATTGCCCGCCACCTTGCCGATGCCGGCGCGCAGCCAGAGATCGGTGATCGCGCCGGCGATCATGTAGAAGCCGATGGCGATGCCGAAATAGGCAAGCAGCGGCCCGCCGCCGTGCAGGTAGACCACGACCGCCGCTATCACGAGGCCGACGCCGACCGCCGCGAAGAGGCGCTGGCCGGCGGCGAGAACATCGCCCCGCTTCCAGGCGAGCAGCGGCCCGAAGGGCACGGCCAGCAGCAGCGGCAGCATCAGGAGGCCGAAGGTGAGGTTGAAGAAGGGAGGGCCGACCGAGATCTTCTCGCCCGTCAATGCCTCCAGCACCAGCGGATAGAGGGTGCCCGTCAGCACCGTCGCGGCGGCCGTCGTCAGGATGAGGTTGTTGAGGACGAGCGCCCCCTCGCGCGAGATCGGCGCGAAGAGGCCGCCGGCCTTGAGCGTCGCGGCGCGGAAGGCGAAGAGCGACAGCGCGCCGCCGATGAAGAAGACGAGGATGCCGAGGATGAAGACGCCGCGCGTCGGGTCGGTCGCGAAGGCATGCACCGAGGTCAGCACGCCCGAGCGCACCAGGAAGGTGCCGAGCAGCGACATGGAGAAGGTGAGGATCGCCAGCAGCACGGTCCAGATCTTCAGCGCCTCGCGCTTTTCCATGACGATGGCGGAATGCAGCAGCGCCGTGCCGGCGAGCCACGGGATGAAGGAGGCGTTCTCCACCGGATCCCAGAACCACCAGCCGCCCCAGCCGAGCTCGTAATAGGCCCAGTAGGAGCCCATGGCGATGCCGGCGGTGAGGAAGGCCCAGGCGGCGAGCGCCCAGGGCCGCACCCAGCGCGCCCAGGCGGCGTCGATCCGCCCGTCGATCAGCGCCGCGATGGCAAAGGAGAAACAGACGGAGAAGCCGACATAGCCGAGATAGAGCAGCGGCGGATGGATGGCGAGGCCGATGTCCTGCAGCACCGGATTGAGGTCGCGCCCCTCGGCCGGCGCCGGCGAAAGGCGCAGGAACGGATTGGATGTCAGCAGGATGAAGAGCGCGAAGGCCACCGAAATGAGGCCCTGCACAGCCAGCACGTTCGCGCGCAGCCGCTCGGGGAGATTGACGCCGAAGGTCGCGACGAGCGCGCTGAAGAAGACGAGGATGAGGAGCCAGAGCATCATCGAGCCCTCGTGGTTCCCCCACACGCCCGAGATCTTGTAGATCATCGGCTTCAGCGAGTGCGAATTCTCCACGACGTTGACGACCGAGAAGTCGGAGACGACATAGGCGAAGGTCAGCACCGAGAAGGAGAAGAGCACGAGCATGAAACCGGCGAGGGCCGCGGCGGGAGCCACGGCCATCAGCGCGCGGTCGCCCCGGATCGTGCCGACCAGCGGCAGGACGAACTGGACGATGACGGTCGCCAGCGCCAGGACGAGGGCATAATGGCCAAGCTCGATGATCATTTGATCGTTTCCTTGCCGGAGAGTTCGACGCCCTGCGCCTGCAGCCGGTCCGCCACGTCCTTGGGCATGTAGGTCTCGTCATGCTTGGCGAGCACCGTATCGGCGACGAAGAGGCCATTCGAGCCGAAAGCGCCCTCGGCCACCACCCCCTGCCCCTCGCGGAAGAGGTCAGGCAGGATGCCCGTATAGGTCACCGGCACCGTGGCGAGCGTGTCGGTCACGGTGAAGGTCACGGTCGACCCCTCGCCGCGCTTGACGGTGCCGGCCTCGACCAGTCCGCCGAGGCGGATGCGCGTGCCCGGCTCGACATTGGCCTTGGCAAGGTCCGTCGGCACATAGAAATAGGCGATCGACTGGCTGAAGGCAAACATGACGAGCAGCACTGCCGCCACGAGAAAGGCGATGCCGCCGCCGATCACTGCCAGACGTTTCTGCTTGCGTGTCATTGTCCGCTGTCCTCAACCGAAATCGACAGATCCCGTGCCAGCGCCAGAAGCTGCTTTCCGTTCTCGCTGCCGGCCGGGAAGGTTTCCAGGGCCGTCTTTAGCGCCGCTTCGGCCTTCGGCCTTTGATCCAGCACAACATAGGAGCGGATGATGCGCATCCACCCTTCGAAATTGTCGGGATTTTCCGCAAGCTTTTCCGCAAGGCTCTCGACCATGCCGCCGATCATCTGCCGGCGGTCGCCGGCCGACATGTCCTGGGCGGCCGCCACGTCGTCCGCCGTCGGATTGCCGAGCTGGCCCGCCGCAACGCTGCCCTGCCCTTGCGCAACGCTGCCCTGCCCTTGCGAAAGGGCTGCGATGTGCTCCTTGACGAGCGGCAGCCAGGGGGCATCGGCCGGCGCTTTCTGAACCAGCGCCTCGAAGGCTGCCCGGGCCTCCTCCGGCTTGCCTTCCTGCTCCAAAGCCAGCGCCAGATAGTAGCCGGCGCGCGGATTGCCCGGCTGTAGTGCGAGGGACTGTTCCAGGAGCTTTCGGGCATCCGCGGTGATGATGCCGTTCGCCAGAGCGATCTGCGTTTCCGCCTGGCCGTCGAGACGGTCCGTGGTCGGGCCGAGAATGCGGATGGCCTGGGCGTAGGCGTTCGCCGCATCCTCCATCCGGCCGTTGCGATAGTAGATCGGCGCGAGAAGATCCCAGCCCTCCCCGTCGTCCGGATTCTGCGCCAGGTGGTTCTCCGCCCGCGCGATGAGGATGCTGATGTCGGTTCCGGGATTGGCAAGGCGCTCGGCGAGCGGCTGGGCCGGAAGATCCGGCCGGCCGGTCGCAAGATAAAGACAGAGCCCGATGGCGGGCGGGAGCACGATCACGAAGGCCTGCGCCAGCCGGTTGCGACGGCTCGCCGGGCTTGCGCGCTCGTTCTTTTCGGCATTGCTGGCGGCGATCAGCCGGCGCGCGACTTCCGCGCGGGCAAGCTCGGCCTCATTGGTGCCGATGAGGCCCGACGCCTCGTCGCGCTTCAGCTCCTCGAGCTGGTCGCGGTAGACCTCCACATCGTGGCCGGTGTCGCCCGCGGCCGCAGGAGGGCGCCGCAGCAGCGGAAGGAGCAGGACGACGGCGACGGCGGCCGTCAGTATGGCGACGAGAATCCAGAAGAACATGACCGTTCAAATACTGGAACGTCCCGCCGTTTCCAATTCCCCTTGGCGCGATGACGCAAAATTGAGGCGTTTCGCCGCAAGTGTGGGCTGTTTCGTCAGGAAAGCGGCGCCCAGGCGCCGTCCGCGTTGCGGCAGGCGGCACCGCGGGTCGTGGTGTCGCGTCCCTCGACCGTCAGCGTGTGGCTGTACTGCCGGCAATTCTGCGAGCCGACCTGGTAGGGCGCGGCCGCGACGACCGATCCGGTGACGCCCTTGCCCTGCCAGACGACCGGCTGGCCGCCGGGCGCGGCTTCCAGCGCGCGATATTCGGCTTCCAGCGCCCGCTGCATGTCCGCCCTGGAAAGCTGCGCCGCCGTATTGCGGCTCACGAGGCCGCCCTGCAGCGCCGTTATGTAGACGGCCGCACGCGAGCCGGACGGCAGCACGCCGCCGGCCATGCCCTTGCCGCCCGATGTGGTCGTGCATCCCGAAACCGTCGCTGTTGCCAGAAGCAGGGGGAAAAAGGCGCCGCGCAAACCCGTCTTCATCCGCTGGGACCGTCTCTCTAAACGCAAGGGGCGGCAAGCCGCGCCATAACCATCCGCATCCGCGATCCTCATTATCGCGAGCCCTTCCCTTGTTGCATTGTCCGCCGCCTCAGGCAACATCCTTTGTGACCGCCGGCAGGACGAGACGTGCCAGAAGCCCGCCGCCCGGCCCGCGCGAAAGCCCGAAGGTCCCCTGGTATTCCGAGGTGATCTCGCTGACGATGGAAAGGCCGAGGCCGGTGCCCGGCTTGCTTTCGTCGAGACGCTTTCCCCGCTTCATCGCCTCGCGGATCTGATCCGGCTCGAGGCCCGGCCCGTCGTCCTCGACCTCGATCAGGATCCAGCTCTTGCGCGCGTCGTCGGTGCCGCGCATGTCGGGCGGCGCCGGGGTGACGCGAACGGCGACCGACGTGCGGGCGTACCGCGCGGCGTTTTCCAAGAGGTTGCCGACGGTTTCCTCGACGTCCTGCTGTTCCATCGCCAGGACGAGCCCCGGCGGATCGACCGTCAGCGGAAACTGCATGTCGGCGTTCAGCCGCCGCATCACGCGCACCAGCCGTTCCATGACGGGCTGCGTCTCGGTGCGCGCCAGCACCGATTCGCGCTGGGCGGCGATGCGGGCGCGGTTGAGGTAGGATTGCACCTGGTCCTGCATGGCCTCGGCCTGGGTGCGCACGAGGTCGCCCTGGGGGGCGGCGAGCAGGCGGGCCTCGTTGAGCAGCACGGCGATCGGCGTCTTCAGCGAATGCGCAAGGTTGCCGACCTGCATGCGGGCGCGCTCGACGATGCGCCGGTTGCTGTCGATCAGCGCATTCACCTCGCTCGCCAAAGGCAGGATCTCCCGGGGAAATTCGCCGTCGAGCTGTTCGCTTTCGCCGGCGCGGATCTTTTCCAGCGCCTTGCGCGCCCGGTCGAGCGGCTTGAGGCCGATCAGGATCGCCGCCGCGTTGAGCAGGAGGCTGCCGACGCCGAAGCCGGCGAGCGCCAGGTAGAGGCTGGAGGAGAATTCGGTGATGTCGTCTTCCAGCACGTCGCGGTTGCCCACCACGCGGAAGCGGGCCGTCCGCCCCTCGTCGTCGAGCACCACCTCCGTCTCGCCCACCTCCACCTCGTTCCCGAAGGAATCGACCGTGGTGTAGAAGCGCTCGTAGCGCGTATCGAAGGGAATGCTGTCCGTATCGGGAATCGGAATGCTGCCGGTGCCGAGCGAGGAAGAGGTCAGCGCCTCGCCCTCCAGCGAGCCGCCGATCGGCTCGACGATCCAGTACCAGCCGGACTTCGGCTGGAAGAAGCGCAGGTCCCCGAGCTGCGGCGTGCCGGCAAGCCGGGTGTTCTCGCTCGCCGAAACCGAATTGATGACGTTGTAGAGCTGGGCGCGCAGGAGATCGCGAAAACTCTTCTCCGCGCTCTGCCTGTAGAGCGTGGAGATGACGACGGCGATGACGACGAGCGCCACCGCGGCCCAGAGGGAGGCGAGGAAGAGGACGCGGAAGGTGAGCGAGCGGGAGCGCCTGGCGTTATTTGCCATTGGCGGGGGCTTGCATCCGGTAGCCGAGGCCGCGCACGGTCTCGATCAGGTCGACGCCGATCTTCTTGCGCAGGCGCCCGACGAACACTTCGATCGTGTTGGAATCGCGGTCGAAATCCTGATCGTACATGTGTTCGACCAGCTCGGTGCGCGAGACGACCTCGCCCATGTGATGCATGAGGTAGGAGAGCAGGCGATATTCGTGCGAGGTGAGCTTGAGCGTCTCGCCGTTGACGGTCGCCTTGGAGCCCTTGGTATCGAGACGGACGGGGCCGCAGACGATGTCGGGGCTGGCGTGGCCGGCCGCGCGGCGGATGAGGGCGCGGATGCGCGCCAGCACCTCCTCGACATGGAAGGGTTTTGCCACGTAGTCGTCGGCCCCGGCGTCGATGCCGGCGACCTTGTCGCTCCAGCGGTCGCGGGCCGTCAGGAGGAGGACGGGCATGGACTTGCCGTCCGCACGCCATTTTTCGAGGACGGTGATGCCGTCCATCTCCGGCAGGCCGATGTCGAGGATGATGGCGTCATAGGGCTCGGTATCGCCGAGATAGTGGCCTTCCTCGCCGTCGAAGGCCTGGTCCACCACGTAGCCCGATTCCTTCAGCGCCTCGCTGAGCTGCCGGCTCAGGTTGACGTCGTCCTCGACCACCAGAATGCGCATCGCGTCGTCCCCGTCTCCATTCCATCGCCGGGCCGGGCGGCCCGGCGGCCCTTACATCGGCACGCGCACCGTCACCTTGCGCGGGCGGGCATTGCCATTGCCGGGCACCAGCACGGTCACCACGCAGCTATCGCCATCCGGCTTGGCGGACAGAAGCTCGCCGCCGGTCTGGGCCACCACCTGCGCGGCCGCATTGCTGCAGTCGCCGCCCACCTCGACGAGGCCCCGCACCCCGCCCGTTTCGACGGGCGCCGGGAGCATCAGGCTGGCCGCAAGCGCGGATATGAGAAGTGGCGAAGCCATGAACATACTTTCAGATGCGGATCATTGTGATGCAAGCAATAAACGATCCACGCTGAATGGCAAATGAATGCCGGACGGCACGCAGCGCCGTCTTACTTCACGCGCCGGCTCGCCGAAATGCGGCCGACCAGGGCCATGAGGCCGCCGGCCGCGCCCACCGCCGCGACGAGGAGATCGGCGAGCTCGGCCTGGTCGCCGGCCGTCACCTCGACGCCGATCGCATGGGCCAGCGAGGCGAGGATCGCGATCAGGGCGCCCCACACGGTGCGGGACTGATACCAGGCTTTCACGTCGTTCATGGTGTTCTCCTTCGCTAGAGGGTCAAGGTCGCCGCGGCCGGCAGGCCGAGCGGCACCGCGCGGCCGAGCTGGCGCACGCGGATGGTGAGCGCGCCCTGCGGCGCGCCGAAATCGGCCAGTTCGTCGGCGGCCGGATAGGTGTAGGCGGGGACCGGGGTCTCGACGCTGCGCAGCACCGTTCCGCCCGAGAGAATGTCGAGCCGGTAGGCCTCGGCCGGCTCGTCGAGCGGGATTTCGGCGGCGAGCCAGCTATCCGAATCGATCCGCCCGCGCCGTATCCATGAGAAGCGCGCCACCCCGTCGAGCCCGCGCCGGCCGCGAAGGTGCACGGGCGAAAGCGGCGTCAAGGCCCGCTGTCCACCGGCAAAGGCGAACGGCCCGACCTGCCCTTCGGAAACGCCGACAGCATCGACGATCCAGTTCGAGAGCCGCCCGATCTCCTCCACGTCGAGGCCGAGCGGGCGCACGGCATCGTCGAGCACAACGACCTGCGCCCCTTCGGCATGGCCGGACACCATGGCGTCCTCCGTGCCGCAAAGCGCGCGCAGCAGCCCCGTCAGCCGCCAGCGGCCCGGCGCGATCTCGCTCGCCGTGCGGAAGGCGACGATCTCCCACGCGCCGTTTGCGCCCTCGACGGCGAGGCGGTTGCCGCCGTTCAGCACGCTCACCGTGTCCACGGAGGAGAGCCCGCCCGTGGGCAGGTCGAGAAGGATCGCCCGGTCCGGGTCGAAACGCCCAACGACGCCCGCCGCCAGCGGCTCGGCCAGCTCGCCGATCCGCGCCGGCCGGTCGAGGCGGACGCGGATGCGGTAGCCCTCGCTGGTTTCCGAGCTGGAGACGACCATGGAGCGCCACGGCCGCGCATAGGCGGCGATGGAGGCGAAATCCTGCGCCTCGCCCGAGCCGAGGACCGGCAGGTCGAGAAAGGCGATGACGGGCGAGAAGGCATCCGCCGGTCCCGCCCCGTTGACCGGCTTGCTGCCGCCGCCGACCACCAGCGGCGCCGCGCTCTCCCCCGCCGCCAGCCCCCGCGCCTCCACCTCGCGCACGAGGCCGTCGGTGATGCCGGTGATGAGGAAGCGCCCGGAAGGCCCCTCGGCGAGCCGCACCACGTCGCCGGGCGTGAAGCCGAGCGCCGTGGGCGGCAGGCGGAAGGTGACGCGGCGCTGGCCGGAGCGATGGTCGCGCAGCGCGGTTTCCACGCTCGTCGTCGCCGCCCCCGCATGCAGCACGGCCGGCAGCGAGATGCGCAGCACCCGGTCCGTATCGCCCGCCATGCGCCGAGAGCGCGTGGTGACGCGCGGATGGGCGCTCGTCTCGTCGAAATGGTCGAGGATCGCCTCGCCGGCCAGATCGCTGATATGGCCGCGCGTCTCCTCGAAAAGCGCCTCGTCCGGCCGTTCGGCCAGCACGTTAAGCCGGGTCGCCGGCAGGGCGGATTTCAGCCGCGAGCGGAAGGTGAGCCTGCCGTTCGCCTCCAGCGCGTCGATCTGGAAGGCTTCCATCAGCGGCTCGATCAGCCCGCGCGCCGAGGCCTGCTCGCCCTGCACGAGGCCCGGCAGGTCGCCCACCACGCCCGAAACGTCGAAATCGGCAAAGCCGTTGTCGGTCAGGATGGCGGCGATGACGTCGGCGACGGTGCCCGCGCCGAGCCGGCCGTTCAGCCAGTGCCCGCGCTGCCAGTTAATGCCGTCGGTCCAGAGCGCGGTGTTTTCCGGAAAGGCCGGATAGGGTCGCGCGTCCCAGGTCCACAGGAACATGCGGCCGGGATCGACCATGCCCGCTTCCGGCCCCGCGCCCTGCCACCAGTCGTGATGGGCGTCGAGGAAGCGGCGCTGCATGGAATCGCTGCGCGCCCCGCCCGAATGGTGCGGCAGCGTGTTCTCGACGCTCTTAGGGTCGAGGAAGGTCTGCGGCTGGTTGGCGCCCTTGTCGATGGCCGGGCAGCCGAGCTCGGTGAACCAGACGGGCTTGCCGCGCGGCACCCAGGCGGTCGGCGTCGGCAGTTCCGCCCCGCCCGGCCCGCGCTCGTAGTGCGGGTTCGCCCACCAGCCCGCGATGTCCTTGTAGCGGAAGGTCCAGGGCTTTCCCGCCGCCCCGTCGCTGATCGGCCGGCGGATGCGCGCCTTGCGGTCGGCATCATCGGCATAATACCAGTCGAAGCCCTCGCCGCCGGCGATCATGCCGGCCATGCCAGCCATGTCCTCGCCATGGCGGAAACCGTCCGGGTTGCCGGCGAGCGTGTCGCCGTCCTGCCAGTCGGCCAGCGGCATGTAGTTGTCGATGCCCACGGCGTCGATCGCCGGATGCGCCCAGAGCGTGTCGAGATGATAGCGCACCTCGCCGCTGCCATCGGCCGGCTGGTAGCCGAAATATTCGCTCCAGTCCGCCGCATAGGTGATCTTCGTGCCGGCGCGCACGATCGTGCGCACGTCGGCCGCAAGGGTGCAGAGCCCCTCGACGAAGGGAAAGCGTCCGTCCCCGTCGCGCAGGCAGGTGAGGCCGCGCATCTCCGTGCCGATCAGAAAGCCATCGACGCCGCCCGCCGCTTCCGCCAGCAGCGCATGATGCAGGATCATCCGCCGGAAGCCCTGGTCGGCGGAAGGCGCGACGATGTTTCCGCCCGAGACGGAGAAATGCGCCCGCTGGGCATTGCCGAGGAAGGCGGCGACCTGCGTGCGCGCCGCGCCCGTGCGGTCGGCCGAGGGCGGATGGCAGGTGATGCGCCCGCGCCAGGGATAGGCCGCCTGCCCGGTTCCGCCATAGGGGTCCGGCAGGGCGTTACCCTCCGGTATGTCCATCATCAGGAAGGGATAGAGATAGACCTCCAGCCCGCGCGCCTTGAGGTCGCGGATCGCCGCGATGACGCTCGCATCCGAGGGCGTGCCTCCATAGGCCGCCGAACCGCCGTTGCGGCTGACGAGATAGGCGCCCGCGCGCGAAACGCCCGCCACGCGCCAGGCCCGCGTCTCCGTGCCGCGCGTGCGCACCTCGACGCCCGGCACCATCTTGCACTGGCCTGCCCGAAGGTCGGTGCCGAACCAGGAGACGACGAGCGCGACGCGTTCGAGGTTCGGGCAGAGGCTCTGCAGGTCGTTGATCGCCGCGTGCCAGTCGGTCGCGGCGAGCACCATGTTGCGGTTGAGGTGGCGGGCTGAGCCGGCGGCGAAGCGCTCGGTGACGAGCTGCGGATCGTAGCCATGCTCCGTCGCGCCGGGAATGACCGTCACGGCGCGGATCTTCTTCTCCAGCGTGCCGACGGGCTTGACCACCTCGAAATGCAGGATGGGAATGCGGTTGCCGTAGACGTCGAGCGGAAAGCGCTCCAGCACGACATAGGCAAGCCCCCGATAGGCCGGGGCGTTGCCCGCCCCCTGCTTGGCCTCGATCAGCGGATCGGGCGGCTGGTCGGGCGTGCCGGTATAAACGCGCACGGAGAGCGCCGAAAGGTCGACCTCGCGCCCGTCCGCCCAGATGCGGCGGATGGAGGCGATCGGCCCCTCGCAGATGCCGACCGCGAAATTGGCGAAGTAGCGGTAGGTCTGCGTGCGCGGCCCGCTCGCCTTGCCGCCCTGGCGCTGGACGATCACCTGCTCCTCGAAGCGCGTCGCCCAGATCAGCGTGCCGCCGACGCGCGCCGTGCCGTAGACGCAGCTGATCGCCGTGCCCTCTTCCGCGCCCGGCACGCGCGCATCGGCAAGCCGCGGGCCGGAATAGGTCCGGCTCCCATTGATGAGCGAGCGGTCGACCACGGAGCCGGCCAGCGCCCCGACGGCCCGGCCGACGATGGCGCCAACGGGACCGAAAACGCTGCCGAGCGCCGCGCCCGCGGCCTGGAGAAGAAGTGTCGCCATGGATCAGAAGGTCTCCGGAAAACGGAAGACGCCGGCGATGCGCCGGCGCCAGGCGGGAACGAGCGGCGATTCCAGCACCGCCGCCTGCTCGTAGGCATGGATGAAGCGATCCCCCGGCGTGGCGATGCCGGCATGCTTTGCCGCCATGCCGTCCTGCCAGCGGAAGACGAGGAGGTCGCCGGGGCGCAGGTCCGCCAGAGGCAGCGCCGCCCCGCAATGGCGCGCCGCCGCCTCCAGCAGCCGCTCCCTGCCCGTCCGCTCCGCCCAGTCCGGCGCATAGGGCGCCGGCACTTCCGGCTCCGCGCCGTAGAGCTCGCGCCAGACGCCGCGGATCAGCCCAAGGCAATCGCAGCCGACGCCCTTGAGCGACCCCTGATGCCGGTAGGGCGTACCGATGAAGGTCCGCGCGACGGCGACGATCCTTTCCTGGAAGACCTCAGTCATAGAGCGGGCTCCCGTCATGCACGGTCTCGCCGTCGGCATAGCCGTAGCTGAAATCGCTGCCGGGAATATGCGGGAAACCCTGGAAATTGAGGCCGTTGCCGAATTTCGCCTTGCAGGTGGAAAAGCGCTTGTCGCAGCCCGCCGTCACCTCCAGCGTGTCGCCGACGGCGATCTCCGCCGCCATCGGCAGCCACAGCGTCAGTTCGTCCGCGCCCTCCAGCCGGCGATGGTCCTCGACATCGGCCGAAAGCCCCTTCGCCGCGCCGCTGGTGAAGGACAGCACGCCATAGCGGAAGAAGCGCTCCGCAAAGCCGGAAAGCCCGCTGACCTCGACATGCATGTCGTCGCGCACCGCCGTCACCGTCGCTATCGCTTTGTAGGCCGCAAGGTCCATGCCGCAGCGCGCACCGCCGAACACGGCATCGCACTGGCGGGCATAGATGCGCCCGCGCATCTGGTCGAGCCGGTGCGCCAGCCGCCGAAGCTCGACGCGGAAAAGCCCGCCCTCGCGCCGCACCTCGCCAAGCTCTGCGGTGCGCAGCAGCAGCCGCTGCGACGGGTCCTGCCAGTTGACCGTGAAGACCTCCACCTTCGCGCCGTCGTAGCGCCCTGCCGAAAGGTCCTCGGCACGGATGGCGTCGGCGGAAAAGCCCCCCGAGACGTCGCCGCCCTCGGCCGAAAGCCCGTTGCCGTCCTCCGTCTCGCTCGCCTCGAAGCCGCTGGCGGCAAGATAGGCGAGCCCGCCGAAGGAAAGGTCGCGGTCGTGGTCGGTGAAGCCCATCACCAGGCCGTCGCGCCGGGTGACGCGCCAGGCGTTGCAGAGCGTCGTCGCCTCGCCGTCGAGATGGGCCTGCAGCCCTGCCGGTATCTCCCTCATGGCTTGATCTCCACGAGCGGGATGGAGGGAATGCGCCCCGCGTCGAACTGCCCGAGGTCGATGTCGATCCGGTCCGTGTCGAAGCGCACCGGCACGTCGAATTCGAAGCCCGCCCGCACCGTGCCCGTGAGCGGCACCTTGCCCGGCTTGAAGGTGATCGTCCCGGCCGTGTAGTCCACCGTATAATCCGCCGCCGGCACCGGACTGCCCGCCACCGCGACCGTCACCGTGCCGGTCGCCGGCTTGTCGATCCGGCGCACCGTTTCGCCGCCCGCATCCGCATAGCGCTTGACGAGCTCAAACTTCGCCATCGTCCCGTCCGCGGTGCCGAGGAACTGGTCCATGGCGCTGACGACCGCGCCAGGCTCGCAGGACTTGTGGTCCACCGGATCGCGGAAGCGGAAGCCGTAGAACTGCCCCGCCCGCGCCTCGAAGAAGGCGAGAACGGCGTAAAGGTCGTCGACCGAGCGCACGCCCGAGCCCGCATCGTAGCGCCGCCGCGCATCCTGCCAGCGGCGGTTGCGGTTCTCCCGCCCGTTGGAAAGGCTGACGATATCCGTCCGCCGCACCGGCCCGCCGCTGGTGCCGAGCGCCACCCGCAGCGGAAACCGCACCTCATGAAATCCTGCCATGTCTTCATCCTCGAAAATTCAGTTACCCGCCCGGCGAGAAGCCCCCTCATCCGGCTGCCGCCACCTTCTCCCCGCTGGGGAGAAGGGAAGGAGGCGACGCTTTCGACCACACGCGTCGCACGAGCCTGAAGGAAACCGGGTGCAACATCCCCTTCTCCCCTCGGGGAGAAGGTGGCGGCAGCCGGATGAGGGAGTGCACCGCCCCACGCCATCAGCAACGCCGCTGCCCTCGCACGATTAAGCACCGCAGCGATCCACCCTTCGGATTTGCGAAAACCGCCGCATGCAAAGAAGCAAGCGCTCCCCACCCGCCTACGTTCATCGCCTCGGGAAACCGAAGCATCCTCCCCTTCTCCCCGCCTGCGGGGAAAGGGTCGCGGCAGCGGGATGAGGGGCAGCCCCAAGCCGCAAGCGCCGCTTACAAACTCCGCTGCCCCCGCCCCACCGCGCGGGTCAGCATGGCGGCGATCTGCCCCTCGGACTTGCGGAAGCTCGCCGCGTCCGGCGTGGTCACGTTGAAGACGATGCGCGACCCGCCGCCCCCGCCGTCCGTTGCAACGCCCAGCGCCCCGTCCGGCCCCCGCCTGAGCGGCAGGATCGCTTCCGCCCCCGCCTCGCCCATCAGCCCGAGCCCGCCGCCGCTGCCGAAATAGGTCGGCGAGGACACGACGCCCCCCTTGGCGAACGGCGTGACGCCGCCGAGCAGGCTGGAAATGCCGGAGCTCAGCAGCCCTTCCAGCGGCTTCATGCCCACCGAAAGCGCGATATCGCTCATGCGCAGCGCCAGCCCGCGCAGCACGCTCTCCAGCCCCTTGCCGTCCACCACCGCGCCCTTCAGCGCATTGGTGAGCGCGAAGCCGAAGGAGCGCGAGCGCGCCTCCAGGTCGTCGAAGACGGTGGAAAGCGCCTCGGCCTCCGTCCGCGTGGCGGAAAGCGGGGTGTCGTTCCTGTCGGCCATGGTTCACTCCTTCTTGTCGGGAAAGGCCCGCATCAGCGCCGTAAGCCCCGCCCGGCCGGGCGTGCCGGCCGAGGGCCGCAGCAGGCCGAGCGCGAAGCCGAGTTCGCGCGGCGTCATTGCCCAGAAATCGCTTGCGGGAAGCCGCATCCGGCAGAGCCCGGCATGAAGCACCGCCTCCCAGGGGAAGGCAGGCGCCTCGCCGCTCAGGCCGGATGCGGCCGCGGAGGGTTTTCCGCAGGCCCGCCGCCGCCGAACGTCGCCTGCAACAAGTCGGCGGCGATGCGGGCGAAGCCCGCCAGCCCTTCCGCCACCGCCATCGCCGCCACGTCCTCGTCGCTGAAGAGGTTGCCGCCGCCGCGAAGGCCCGCGCCGATGATGCGGATGAGATCCTCCGCCTTCAGCCGGCCGCTGGAAAATCGCTCGGCCAGCCCCGTCAGGCTATCGACGGCAAAGGCCGTCTCCAGTTCCGCCAGCGCGCCGAGCGTCAGGCACAGCACGCGCGTCTCGCCGTCGAGGCAGGCTTCGATCTCGCCGCGATGCCGGTTCGCCCGCGCGCCCATCAGAGCGCCCCGAAGGTCAGCGCGCCGGCCGATTCCAACGCGATCTCGAACAGCACCTCGCCGTCATGCGCGCCGGAATATTCGAGCGAAGCAATCTGGAACGGCCCCGCGACGGTGCCGAAATCCGGAATGACGATCTGCCAGCCGGCAATGGTGCCGGCGAAGAACAGCGAACGCACCAGCGCATCGGACGCCTGGTCCTTGAAGATGCCGCTGCCGGAGAGCGCCGCGCGCTGCACGCCCGCCCCGCCGAGCAGTTCGCGCCAGCGCCCCGCCGATTCCGCATCCGTCACGTCGACGAGCGCGGCGTTGAAGGACAAGCGCTTCGAGCGCAGCCCCGCGACCGTCGCAAAGCCCGCCCCGTCATCGATCTTGAGCAGGAGGTCCCGCCCCTTCTGTGCCACCATGGCTAGGTCCTTTCCGTGAAAGAGATGTCAGGCATCCGGCTCCGTCACCGCGCGGAACCGCATTTCCGCGCGGTGGAAGCGGGACTTGCCGTCACGCCGCAGGCGCGTGTCAAGATGGAAGATCAGCACGAGGTGATGGCCGGCCAGAACCAGCGGCGCATCGTGCAGCGCCGCGCGGACGGCGGCGGCAATCGCCTGCGCCTGCCGGTGCCCCGCCGCCTCCGACCAGGCCTCCAGCGTCACGACATGGTCCTCGCCCGCCTCGGTGGCGGTCGAATGGTCCGTGCTGTCGATGCCGGCGATCACCAGCAGCGGCGTAGCCGGTTCGGCAAGCCGCCTGTCGGTGATGCCCGCCGCGCCGACCAGCGACACCAGCGCCGCATCGCCCGAGAGACGGGCGAAAATGGCCTTCTGCAGGGTGGAAGCCGCGCTCATGGCTTGATCTCCTCGCAGTCGCAGAGCGTGTAGCGCCCCGTCTCGTCGGGATCGCGGAAGGCGCGGATCGCGAAAAGCCGCGCGCCCTTGCGCAGCCGCATGCCGCCGGCAAGGTCATCGCGCCGGCGCAGCCGGATGCGGTGCGTCACCGTCACAGGCAACGTTCCCGCCGCCTCCTCGGCCCGCATGGCGACGGGCTCGATGGAAGCCCAGAGCGTCGCGACAGTGGCAAAGCCCACCGTCGCGCCGCCCTGTCCGTCCGGTACTTCCTCCGGCCGCTCCAGCACGAGGCGGGCCTTCAGCCGGCCGGGATCGAGCGTCCTTGCCATCACAGCCTCCTGAGCCGATATGGCGAGACGAGCCGGTCGTAACCCTCCGGCACCGCCCCAGGCTGATCCTCGACGGCAAGCACGCCGCGCAGCTCGAACATGGCGGCGACATGCAGCAGCAGCGCCCGCTTCAACGTATCCGGCACATCCGCGCCGCTCTCGCCGAAGCCGGCGGTGAAATCGATCTCGATGCCGTTCATCGCCCGCGCCGTCGCCGGCCGTTCGGGCAGGATGAGCCGCGCCGGCCGCGCCGCGCCGTCGAGGACATAGCCGGCCGCATTCACGTCGACCGGCGCACCGAAATCATCGTAGACCGTCAGCATTTCAATGGCTTGCACCGGCCCCCTGGCAATCTGAATCACCCTGCCCTCCGGCCAGTCGTCGAGATAGAGCCGCAGCAGCCGCACGATCAGGCAAAGCCCCGTCTCGGCCTCCATATATTGGCGCGCCGTGCGGACCAGCGCCGAAAGCAGCGCATCCTCGTCGTCCGTATCGAGGCGCAGATGCGCCTTCACCTCGGCGAGCGTGACCGGCTCCACGGCCGGCGGCAAGAGTTCGGCAATGGTCATGGCAATCCTGTCTGATGGAGGAAATGCGGGCGCGGCCGGGAGGAAAACCGCGCCCGCGGCACCGGCGGCAGGGAACGCCCGCCGGTGCGAGGGAAATTGTGAAAAGAAACCGTCGCCCCGCGATCCCATCTCCCCGCTCGCGGGGAGATGGGGACGGCAGGCGGATGAGGGGCGATCCACGGCAAGGCCCCGAGCCGGGTCGCCCCTCACCCCGACCCTCACCCCGCAAGCGAGGAGAGGGAGCGCAAAAGCTTGCGCCCGCGGCTCAGCTCGCCGCGAACTTCACCAGCTTGATCGCCTCGAAGTTCTGCACCCCGCCGCCGACGCGCTTGGTCGTGTAGAACAGCACGTAGGGCTTGGCGGAATAGGGATCGCGCAGCACGCGCACGCCCGTGCGGTCGACGACGAGATAGCCGGCGCGGAAATCGCCGAAGGCGATGGAGACGCTGTCGGCCGCCACATCAGGCATGTCCTCGGCCTCGGCGATGGCAAAGCCCATCAGCGAGGCCGCCTGGCCCGGCGTTGCCGGCGGGCGCCAGAGGTAGTTGCCGTCCGCATCCTTGAACTTGCGGATGGCGCTCTGCGTCTTGCGGTTCATGACGAAGCTGGCGTTCTGCCGGTGCCCCGCCTTCAGCGCATAGATCGTGTCGATCAGCGTGTCGGACGGCCCGCTCGCCTTGAAGGCGCCGGCCGCGCCCGTGGCGATATAGCCGATATTGCCCCAGCTCCAGCCGCTGTCGGCGACATTGGTGTAGCTGAGAAACCCCTTCGGCTTGTTGGTGCCGTCGCCGGAGACGAAGGCCGTGCCCTCCTGCTCGCCGAAGACGATGTCGACCTCCGAGGCGATCCAGCTTTCCACGTCCACCGCCGCATCGTCGAGCAGCGCCGCCGTCGCCGCCGGCATGGCGTAGAGTTCCATGGTCGGGAAGGAGAGCTCGGCGAGCTGCGCCGCGTTGGTCTGCGGCCGCGAGGCCGTCTCCGCCACCCAGCCGCAGGCCATGCCGGAGGTCGCGAAGGGCTTCTTCAGCACCGCACCGGAGACCTGCCGCACCGTCGCCAGCGCCCGGATCGGCGAGGCGGCGGAAAGCCGACGGCCGATCTCGGTATCCGTCTCCGGCGGCACGAGATAGCCGCCGTCCGCCGCCGAGCCGACCGACATGGCCTTGCCCTCCAGCGAACGAAGCGCGCTCTCGTCGCCCCGGCGCATATAGGCGGAGAAGGCCGCCTTGTGCTCGGCGGCCTCGGGCGAGCCCTCACCGGCCCCGCCGAGCGCCGGGCGCGCCTTCTTCAGCGCCAGCCCGTCGAGCACGCGCTTGTGCTCGTCCATGGCGCGGTTGATGCGGTCCACCTTGTCGCGCGTCACCACGTCGGCGGTCAGCTTCTGCTCGATCTCGCCGAGCCTGCGGTCGTTCGTCTCCTTGAAGGCCTCGAAAGCCTCCATGAAGTCGTCGAAGGCGGCGGTCATCGTTTCCGGCACGGCCTTGGTTTCCGGCGCGGTCTTCGTCGTCTGCGTCATGCCTGGTCTCTCCTGTTAGCGTTTCATGATCCGGGCCGCCCGGCGCATGGTGCGCACGAGCTCCGTTTCCCGGTCGCGGAACCACCGCGCATTCTTCACGTTCGACACCCGCGCCGAGGGCAGCATGGGAAAGGTGACGATCGAGATCTCCCACAGGTCCGCCTCCAAGATGCGGCGCACGCCGCTGCCCCGGTCGGTCCTGGAGCGCACCGTCTGGAAGCCGATGGACAGCCCGTCGAGCGCGCCCGATTTCATGAGCTGCAGCACCTCGCGCGCCCGGGCGACGCCGGGCGAAAGCACGCCCTCGACATAAAGTCCGCGCTCGTCCTCGCGGATGGTGCGCCAGCGGCCGATGGGCTCGGCCGGATCGTGCTGGAACAGCATGCGCACGCCCGAGGCGCCGCGCTTTCGCAGCGACTGCACGAAGGCGCCGGGCGCAATCGCATCCTTGCCGAGGTCCACCTCGCCGAAGAGGCTGGCATAGCCGGAAAACACCCCGTCGCCGGAAACGCCCGCAAGCGTCAGATCGGCATATTTCTTCGTCCGCCAGACCGGCAGGTCGTCGGTTGTCATTGGTCTCTCCTGGAAGGAATTAGGGGTTAGGCAGTCGGCAGTAGGGTTCCCGACAAAGCCGCCCCCCTACTGCCTATTGCCTATTGGCTACTGCCTCATCTTCTCCGCCAGCCGCGCCAGCACGCCGAGCCCCCACCAGGCCGAAAGGCTGGCGGCCGCCGAGCCGGTCAGCAGCACCTCCGCCGGCCCGAGATAGCCCGCGATGCCGAGCCGGACCGCGATCCACAGCCCCGCCGGCCCGCCGAAGACGAGCCCGCAGGCAAGCCCGGTGAGGAAGCGGCACCCCGCCTCGCGGCGGCTTCTCGGCAGGAGATAGATGAGCGAAACGGCCGCGCCCGCGGACGCGCCGACGAGCCGGGCCGTCCAAAGCCCGCCGTCGTTTCCGATGTCAGCCATTGTCAAGCCTCTCATATTGTTATGGAAATCCGGCAGGACGGCCAAAGGCGCGCCGGCTCGCGCAGAGCCGACACCGGCAATCCTCGAATCTTTCGAATCCCTTACGGCGCTTTCCTCGAAATCCGATTCAGCGCTTTCAAGGGTTGGGCCCGGAAAACGGGAAAGAGAGTCATCTTCTTCAGATCAAGCGTCTGCTTTTCCTGCAGAATTGTCGGCCCGGGAGGTTGCTTCACCCCCCTCTGCCCTGCCGGGCATCTCCCCCACAAGGGGGGAGATTGGATGGAGCGCCGTCTCGCCTAACGCCAGCGTTGCCGATTGAGCAAGGCGTTTGCCCCTTGCCGATCTCCCCCCTTGTGGGGGAGATGCCCGGCAGGGCAGAGGGGGGTGAAGCGGCACCCCCAACCCTCAATACCCCACCGCCCGCCGCTTCTCCTCGTCCGTCAAGAACCCCGCCGTGCCCACCCGCGCCCAGAGCTCGGAGCGTTCCGCCACGAGCCCGCTCACCTGGTCGAGGTCCGGCACCAGTCGCAGCCCGTCCCCCTCCTCGGAAAACCACACCGCGAAGGACGCCGCCGTGCGGCTGACGAGCGGCAGCACGGTCAGCCGCCAGAAGGCGCGGTTGGCCTCCTGGTAGTTGGCATAGGTCGCATCGCCCGGAATGCCGATCAGCATGGGCGGCACGCCGAAGGCGAGCGCGATGTCGCGCGCCGCGCCGTTCTTCGCCTCCACGAAATCCATCTCGCGCGGCGAAAGGCCCATCGCCTTCCAGTCGAGCCCGCCTTCCAGCAGCATCGGCCGGCCGGCGCGCGCTGCGCCGGAATAGCCCTCCTCCAGCTCGCTCTTCAGCCGGTCGTACTGGTCGGGCGAAAGGTTTCCGCCCTCCTTCGGCTGGTAGACGAGCGCGCCGGAGGGGCGCGCCGAATTGTCGAGCAGCGCCTTGTTCCAGATCGCCGCCGCATTGGAGAGGTCGAGCGCCATGGACGCCGCCTCCAGCGGGGCGAAGCCGAGCTGGTCGTCGAGCGGGTGGAAGAGCCTCAGATGCAGGATCGCCTGCCCCTCGCCCGCAGCATGCCGGCGCACATGATTGCCGGTGCGATACTCATAGGCCTCCGGCCAGCCGTCCCGCCCCTCGATAATGCGCATCCGGTCGGGCCGCAGCAGATGCAGCTCGCGCAACTCCTCGCCCACCTGCACGCCCTCGACGAAGGCGTTGCCTGACAGCAGGAGATGCCCGTACAGAGTCTCGAAGAAATCCGTCCCCGCCATGCGCCCGTTCGGCCGGGAAAGCAGCGCAAGCCGAAAATCCTCCGGCCGCTCCGCCTCGCCCTGATAGGCGAGCCACGGCACCGAAGCCGCCGCCTCGGCGATCATGCGCACCGCCCGGTGCGCCACCGGGTTCTTCATGAAGCCCTCGCGCGACAGCGAGGCATAGGACCGGCTCGACCAGTGCGCCCGGCCCTCCGCGGTCAGCGTGAAGAAGCCCGACGCCTTGGTTTCCGCCGCCTGGCGGCGGCGCGTGAGGAAGGATGGCAGTTTCATGATGTCCTCGATCGTGTCGGTTCGTGATTACCGGTATCTGCCCCAAGCGGGGAGAAGGCGGCGAGCTTGCTCACCGTGCAAAATGGAATGCAGCGGGCAATGCCCCTGCTTCGCGGCGCCACCCCCTCTGCCTGCCGGCATCTCCCCCACAAAGGGGGGAGAAGAAGGAGGCTTGCTCATCGTTCGAAATGGAATGCAAAGGATGCGGCAGGTTAAGTCCCTCCCCCTCGTGGGGAGGGATTTAGGGAGGGGTCTTGCCCTCCTCCCCGCCCAGCGCCGCCAAAAACGCCTGTCCATACAAGGCAACCCGTTCCGCCCGGTCCAGCCCGTTGACGATCCGCCGCGCGCCTACCCAGTCCGAACCGCTGCCGGGAAAATGATCCGCCAGCCGCCGCCCCGTGAAGGCGCCCTGCAGCATGCCCGCGAACAGGATCTCCACCGACACCGCCAGCTCCATCGCCCGCCCCGGCCGCGCGACGAGGTCGATACCCGTCAGCGCCGAAAGCCGCTCGTAGTTCCGCCTGTGGGTGATCTGCACCAGCCCGCGCCCGAGCCAGCTCCTACCGTCCGCGTCCCGCCGCCAATAGGGCGCGAAGACCTGCGGCAACCGCCCCTCCGCAAAGGCCCGGTCGAGATTGGCGATGGCCGCCGCGTCCGTCGCGGCGAAGGTCTCGCGCACAGGCTGCATGCGCCCGCCCGTCTCGTGATGGGCCGTCGCCAGCATATAGGCGAGGAAGCGGCGGTCGTCCGTCTCGCCGCCCCGCTCGAAGCGGTCGAGGAGCGCCGTCATGCCGCCCACCTGCCCCCGTGCCAGGCGCCCGCCGTAGAGCGCCCCGCGCACGCCGTCGAAAAAGACCTTGCGGTCGATAGCCATCGTCAGATCCCTCGTACCCGCGGCTCGCCCTGCCGGTCGATCACCAGAGCCGTCAGCGCCCAGACGAGCGCGTCGAGCCGGTCCGGCGAGCGGCCGGAGGAAAGCCCGTCCGGGCCGAAATCGCACATCTGGTCCTCCAGCTCGGCGAAGGCGCCGGCATGGGCGACGCGCCCCTGCTCGTAGAGCGCCGCCACCGGCTCGGCGCGCAGGAATTTCCCACGCGTCGCCCGCACCGTCGCAACAGGCAGGTTGGCGTCGACGCTCTTCAGCATCGCCGTCACCATGTCGCCGCCCTGGTTCACCTCGGCCACCACCCGGTCGGCGTCGAAGCGCCGGAAGGCACGCACCACCGCGCCCGCCCAGCCCGCCGGGCTCGCGCCCGTCACCGATCCGTCGGCCAGCACCACCGCGCGTCCGCTGCCATCCAGTCCCGCGACGACGATGCCGCAGACCGAAGCCACTGACGCCGTCGCCGGCGGATCGACCGCCACGACGATGCGCGACAGCGGTCCCGGCTGGCGCAGGCGGATCGCCTCCAGCCGCGCCCTCGTCCACAGCGCGTCCTCGCGGTCGGCGATCAGCTCGCCGTCGAGCTCCTGCCGCCCGAGCCGCGTGCCGCCGTAGCGGTCGGCCATGGCGGAAAGGAAACCCGGCGAGAGGTTCTTCGCATTGTCGGCGGTCGCGATGCGCCGCACCGCCGTCGCCGGATCGGCGGCCAGCGCCCGCAGCAGCGGCACCGGGCGCGGCGTCGTCGTCACCAGCACGCGCGGATCGTCGCCGAGGCGCAGGCCGAATTGCAGCATGTCCCAGGTCTCCTGCGCGTGCTTCCATTTGCCGAGCTCGTCGCACCAGCCGAAATGGAACTGCGGCCCGCGCAAACTCTCCGGGTCCTCCGACGAGAAGATCTGCCCGATAGACCCGTTCGGCCAGACGAGCCGGCGGCGCGAGGCCTCGAAGTCCGGCCGCAAGCGCCGCGCGATGCGGCAAATGCCCGACACGCCGTCGATCATCACCTCGCGCGCATCGCCGAGCGTCTCGGCCACCAGCGCGATGCGGCTTTCCGGCCGCGCCAGCGCCAGCGCATGCACCCATTCGGCGCCCGCCCGCGTCTTGCCCGAGCCGCGCCCGCCCATCAGCAGCCAGACCCGCCAGTCACCCGGCGGGGGTGTCTGTGCGGTGCGGCAGGTGAAGTGCCAGCCGCGGAGCTGGTGCAGGGAGTTGGGGACCAGTTGTTTGGCGGGCGTCGATGTCGATTCCGCCGCGTGCGCAGCCTCTCCAGAGCAAGACGGTGGCGGCAGGCTCCCTTCTCCCCTCGGGGAGAAGGTGCCGGCAGGCGGATGAGGGGGCTGCCGCGGATAAGAAGCCGACGTGCCGTTCCGAGTTCCCCCCTCATCCGACCCTTCGGGCCACCTTCTCCCCGAGGGGAGAAGGGAGGGCGGCAACGGCCGAGTCCCGTCCATGCCAGTCCTGTCATCTGCCGGGAGAACATCCGGGCGAGTAGATGAGGGGCAGTCGTCACCGACCGCACCTCGCCGCCCCAGCCCCGCCTCCAGCGCATCGCCCGCTTCCGCCAGTGCCGCCCGCCGTTCCTCGATCATCCTCAAGCCCGCGGCCGCCGCCTTCACAGTCCTGTCCAGTTTCTTGCGCGCCGCCCGGCAGGCCAGCCGTTCCCTACGGCCCGCCTTCCATGGCCGCGGCAGCATCGCCGCAAGCCCCGGTTTCCCGCATCCATTCCTCTTTCGCGGCATCCATCCGCTCCTTCACGCGCTGTTCAACGAGCCGGTCGAATTCTTCGATCAGCGCCGCCTCGTCGTCCTCTCCGCCGGCTTCCGCCTCGGTGCGACCGGCGATCAGCGTGCGTTGCAGGCTGTCGATCTTCTCCAGCGTGCGCACGATCAGCGAGACGGCCTCGATGGCCGCCTTGGCGTCGGTCTGGGCCAGCTTGCGCGCAGCCTCGTCGCCGGCATCGTCCGCATCGCGCTCGGCCAGCACCTTCTGGCTCTGGAAGCGCTGGAAGCGCTCGCGCAGCTCCTTGGTCATTTCGAGAAGCATGGCCTGCATGTCGAGGAAGGCATCGCCCGGCGCTTCCGCCTTGGTGTCCAGCACCGGCGCAGCGCCGCTCTCGAAGCCCGCGCCCTTTGCCGAAAGCCCGTCATAGACCGCCCATTCCGGCAGGATGCCGTAAAAGTCGGGATCGATCGTCATATCCGTTTTCATCGCAAGGCCCGAAAATGAAAAGGCGCCCGGTCCGAAAGGAACGAGCGCCTGCCAAAATCTCATCCGGGCACCCCCGCCTCTCTCCGAAAGCGGACATGCCCCATCACCAGGGTTTCTGTACAATTCCAGAAGCGCAACGCGCCGTGGCGGAACTGTCCTGGCCGGCCGCGGGCGGCCATCGCCGAACCTTCAGCCTCCGGAAAGCCCGGCGAACCCGCCGCCCGCACCTTTCCGACCATGACATAACCCTAGCAAACGACCGTGACGCCGTCAAGGACTATTTTCCTATTTTGGCCGAAAACTTTTCCAGGGGGCCGTTCGGTGCTATCCTTTAGCCATGATATCCGACGACCTCATCACGATGGCGCTCGGCATGCCAGGAGCGCGGGAAAGCACCCATTTCGGGAAGCGGGACTTCCGGGTGGGCGAGAAGGTGTTCATGACCCTGCCCGAGCCCGGCCGCGCGGTCCTGAAGTTCACGCGGGACCAGCAATCGCTGGTGCTGGAGACCGATCCCGGCCTCTGCGCGCCGGTGCCCGGCGGCTGGGGACAGAAGGGCTGGACCTCGCTCTATTTCGACGATGCGGACGGCGAGCGGGTGCGCGCGCTGATCGGCACCGCCTGGCGCAATGTCGCGCCGAAGAAGCTCGCCGCCGCCAGCCTTCACTAGGCAAAATGCGCGGCGGCTTGCATCCGCAAGTGCGTGGAAACAAGGAGATGGAGCGTCTTTCACGATCCGGAGAAAAGAAAAAACGCTCCTGGGGCGGCTACTTCCCCTCGCCCACTTCGAGCGGCCACGTGACGAGGTAATCCTCGTAGTCGTCGATATCGAGGCCCTCCTCGCTGACGGTGCGCCCGCGCGCGGAAATGCCGGCCTGGTGCACGGTGTCGGGATCGCCGGAGACGAGCGGGTGCCACCAGTAGAGGTCGTGGCCGTCGCGGACGAGGCGGTAGCCACAGGTCGGCGGCAGCCAGGAGATCTTCGAGACGGTCTCCACCGTCAGGCGGATGCAATCGGGCACGGTCGCCTGCCGGTTCTCGTAGTCCGAGCAGCGACAGCTCTCCCCGTCGAGCAGCACGCAGCGGATGGAGGTCCAGGCGATCTCGCCGGTGTCCCAGTCCTCCAGCTTGTTGAGGCAACAGAGCCCGCAGCCGTCGCACAGGCTCTCCCACTCCGCGTCGTTCATCTCGGCAAGCGTCTTGGTCTTCCAGAACGGCAGGTCGCCGGGCTTTTGCGCAGTCTTGGTCGTCATGTCCGACCCCTGAACCCCTTGCGGCCAAAGGTCAAGGCCCTTGCCCCCGCGCCCTTCCCCGCAAAATCCGTTCTGTTGTCTTCAAAAGGCTGATATCGTGGCCGAATAAACCGCTGGTGACAGGACGTTAACCAGACCCGGGCAGGCTGCGGGCCGTCCCGTCACAAGGTATGCGATCGTGGAAGACGACAGCCAGAAGCCCGAAAAACCCCGCCGCCGCAAGCGGCACATCTTCCTGCGCATCGATTCCTGGATCGACTCCACGGTCTGGAACGCCGGCTTCCGCGCGGCGGAGATCTGGGAGGAGATCACCATCTTCTCCCGCCGCTTCCACGTCAAAGGCTGGAAGAAGGCCGTCTTCGAGGTCGCCGGCGAGGGCATGAACCTCGGCAGCGCCGGCTTCGTGCTGCTGCTGGCGCTGGCGCTGCCCGCCTTCGAGGAGACCAAGGGCGACTGGCGCGCCCAGAGCGATTTCGCCGTCACCTTCCTCGACCGCTACGGCAACGAGATCGGCCATCGCGGCATCATCCACGAGGATTCCGTTCCTATCGACGAATTGCCGGACCACCTGATCAAGGCGGTGCTGGCGACGGAGGACCGTCGCTTCTTCACCCATTTCGGCATCGATTTTCTCGGCCTTGCCCGCGCCATGAACGAGAATGCGCGGGCCGGCGGCGTCGTGCAGGGCGGCTCCACCCTCACCCAGCAGCTCGCCAAGAACCTGTTCCTCTCCAACGAGCGCACCATCGAGCGCAAGGTCAAGGAGGCGTTCCTGGCGCTGTGGCTGGAGGCGAACCTTTCCAAGAAGGAGATCCTGCGGCTCTATCTCGACCGCGCCTATATGGGCGGCGGCACCTTCGGGGTGGCGGCGGCGGCGCAGTTCTATTTCGGCAAGAACGTGACGGATGTGAACCTTGCCGAATCCGCCATGCTGGCCGGCCTCTTCAAGGCGCCCGCCCGCTATGCCCCGCATGTCAACCTGCCGGCGGCGCGCGCGCGCGCCAACGAGGTGCTGACCAATCTCGTGCAGGGCGGCCTGATGACCGAGGGCCAGGTGATCGCCGCGCGGCGCAACCCGGCCTCCGTCATCGACCGCAACGAGAAGACCGCACCCGATTTCTTCCTCGACTGGGCCTTCGACGAGGTGCAGCGCATCGCCAAGCCCTTCGCCCAGCACTCGCTCATCGTGCGCACCACCATCGACATGGGCCTGCAGGCCGCCGCCGAGGAGGCCGTCGAAAGCGGCCTTCGCCAGTACGGCGAGAGCTACCGCGTCAAGCAGGGCGCGCTTGTCATGGTGGAGAACGGCGGGGCCGTGCGCGCCATGGTCGGCGGGCGGGACTACGGCGAGAGCCAGTTCAACCGCGCCACCCGGGCGCTGCGCCAGCCGGGCTCCTCCTTCAAGGCCTATACCTATGCCGCGGCCATGGAGGCGGGCATGACGCCGGAGACGACCATCGTCGACGCGCCGATCAGCTGGGGCGGCTGGTCGCCGCAGAATTACGGGCGCAGCTATGCCGGCCGCATCTCGCTGATGACGGCGATGGCCAAGTCCATCAACACGGTGCCGGTGCGCCTCGCCAAGGACAAGCTCGGCACCAAGCGCATCGCCGAAATCGCCAGGCAGATGGGCGTCGAGACGCCGCTGCGCACCGACAAGACCATGCCGCTCGGCACCTCGGAAGTCACCGTTCTCGACCAGGCGACGGCCTATGCGGTGTTCCCGGCCGACGGCGTTCAGTCGCGCCGCCACGGCATCAGCCAGATCATCAACTACGACGGCGACATCCTCTACGATTTCGGCCGCGACGCGCCCCCGCCGCGGCGCATCCTGTCGGAAGGCGCGACCTCCTCGATGAACCGAATCTTCGTCACCATTCCGGTGAACGGCACGGCGCGGCGCGGCGCGCTCGACCGCGGCATCGTCTCCGGCGGCAAGACCGGCACGACGCAGGCCTATCGCGACGCCTGGTATGTCGGCTTCACCGGCAACTACACGACCGCCGTCTGGTACGGCAACGACGACTATACCTCGACCAACAACATGACCGGCGGCTCCCTGCCCGCCATGACCTTCAAGCGGCTGATGGACTATGCCCACCAGGGCATCGAGCTGCGCCCCATCCCCGGCATCGACAATCCCCTGCCCGACGGCAAGGCCGCCACCGAGGTCGCCAAGGCGCCGAGCGACGAGAACCCGCTTCCCGCGCTCGTGCGTCCCCGCTCGCTCTCCACGGATGTCACGCGGCTGCTGAAGGACATCGCCCGCCAGCTCGGCGAGGCCACGCCCCTCAAGGCGGACGGCCGCGTGGCCGCGCTCGACGGGGCGCTTGACCTTGCTCCGGCGAAGCGGACAGAGTGACGCAAAGCTGATTCCAACGGTCGATCCCTTGTTCCGAACACCCCTCGTCATCGCCACTGCGCTCGCCGTCGCCTTCGGCCTCGGCATCCTGAGCTCGATCTACGCGCTCAGGGCGACGGTCGGTTTCGGCGCCATCACGCTCGGCCCCTGGACGGCGTTTCCCGCGGCCCAGACGATCAATGCCGATCCTTACGCCAAGGCCCACCGCGCGCGGGACGGAAGGCTGCTGCTCGGCGGGGCGGAAGGCCTCGTCTTCACCGCCGCGACGGACAGCGACAACCGCACGCTCGCCGAGAACTGCCGCTATGAGATCGCCGGCATCACGCCGCCGGCGCGCCTGTGGACGCTGCATGCGACGGACCGGAGCGGCAATCCGCTTCCCGGCGCGCGCGCGGACCTGCCGACGGGCCTCAACGCCTGGTCCGTGCTGCGCGGCGCCGACAGCACCTTTTCCATCCGCATCGCCTCTTCCGCCGTGTCCGGCAACTGGCTCGCCGTGCCGGAGGGCCGGGCGCCCTTCCTTCTCGTCATGACCCTGCTCGACACGCCGACCGCCGGCAGCTCCGGCGTCATCGATCTTGCCATGCCGGGCATCCGGCGGCTGGACTGCGCCGATGCGTAGCTTCCTCTATGCCATCGCCATTGGCCTCGTCGGGGCGGCGCTGCTGCACATCGTCATCATCCTCTCGCTGCCGAGCTTCACCGGGCGCGATGCCTATACGCGCGTCCAGAGCCTCGGCGAGGCGAACCGCTTCTACCCGCTCGCCGACCGGGCCGGCGATACGCTGGCGCCGATCAACGACGACCCGGCGATGAAGACCGCCGTGTGCACCTTCTCGCTGGAAAACGGCCCGGTCCGCCTCTTTGCGGAGGGCGACGTGCCCTTCTGGTCGCTGGCCGTCTATGACAGCGCGTCCAACGAGGTCTTCAGCATGAACGACCGCACGTCCGTGTCCGGCGCGCTCGACACGCTGGTCGCCACGCCCATCCAGCTCATCGGCATCCGCAAGGCGGTGCCGCAGGAGCTGGAACAGTCGATCCTGGTGGAAATGCGGGGAGAGGAAGGCTATGCGGTGCTGCGCACCTTCGTGCCCGCCGAAAGCCGCCGCCCGGCGGCAAATGCCTTCATCGCGGATGCCAGCTGCGAGCCGTTCGGGCCGGACCAGTAGGCGCGGGAGCATCGCCGGCGCTCCAATGCGGCGCGCGCGGCGGCAAGACGTGCGCCGGCACGAGGCCGCGCGAAAAAACGGTTCACGGCCGGCGGGCCGTGTCCTTGGCGCCCTGCTTGTCCGCCTTGCCGCGTGCGGCGAGCATCGCGGGCGTCAGGCGCTCGTAGCGCACGCCGGTAAAGAGCAGTATCTGGGCCGGAGCCTCAGGTCGAACGGCTTCCCGTCGCGGCATTCGCGCGCGCCATTCGTTCAATCGTACCACGTCTGCCATTCTCGCCTCCAGAAGAAGAATCGAGACGGATGAAGCACTCCTACAAATCTCACCCTGCCCGTCCGATCGGGCCGGTGCATCCGGCGCCGTCATCCCGCATGTGAGAGGAGCATACGCCATCCTGCCGCATACGGGTGGAAAACGGCGATACGGGGCCAGAAGTTTCCCTTTCACGGGAATGTGTCTGGTCGCCGCCCGGCATCCGGAACATCGCACCTTTCCCCTTCGAAACGGCGGCGCCCTCGGGCCGCCCGCCGCTTCCATGGTCGAATCATAGCACGTCCGATGCATTAGACGAGCCGATCCATGCCCCGAAAACTAACGAGGATCCGGTTAACATACTGTTAATCTTAATTCGTAACGAATTCATATCTGTCGCCGGAGGCGAGCGGACGCCCGGGAACGGGACGGTTGCAAGCGGACAAAAGCCCTTCCGGACACCCCTTCCCCCGCCGTCCTGCCGCAAGGAAATACAGCATATCCCGAAAAACTCCTCTTGGGCGATGAGGCCGGGAGAGCAGCGCCCCGGTGCCGGCCGCAGCGGCCAACCCCTTCCACAATAAAATGCTGAATTACCTATTTCTAAAATAATATAGGCTTTCGCAATACGTGAAATAGATCACACCGGTCTCGAAAATAGACGTGAAGCCACGACGGCTAGAATGCCGGGACAAAACAATAATCTTAATAGTATCAATTTGAGCTTTCAAAACAAAACCTCCGTTTCAAATTTCTTTTATAATGAATAAAAAATTGAAACTCATGTAAAAAATACCTAATATAACGTTAACGTCACACGTCAAGAAGGTGACGACTATATCTTGTAAACAACGTTGAGAGGATTTGTCATGTTTTCGCGTAAAATCCTGTTGTCCGCAACGGCAGTTGCGGCATGCTTCGGCGTATTTACTTCGTACGCTAACGCACAAACAATCCAGCCAGGAAGAACTTTACAGGCACGCGCCGATGCGGCGTGCGAGGCGGCCCTCGCCTCCGGCGACAAGGCCGCGCTTCAAGATGTGCGGCAGCGGTACAAGAATGTCATGACGGCCTGTACCGCACTTGCCTCCACCAGCTTCGTCAGGCCCGACACTGCCAGCACCGCCGGCACGTTCGGCAGCCGCTCGAACGACGGTGGGGGAAGCAGCGGTGACGGCGATGGTGACGGCGACGGTCACGGTCATGGCCACGGTCACGGGCATGGCCACGGGCATGGTCACGGCCATGACGGGGGTCACGGCGGCCACGGGCATGGCGGCGGCAGAGACCATGGTCATGACGGTGGTGGCTGGGGCCACGGCCATAACGGCGGCGGCAGGGACCACGAGCATGGTGGCGGGGGCCGGGACCACGGCCATAACGGTGGCGGCAGAGACCACGGTCAAGGCGGCGGGGGCTGGGGCCAGGGCCATAACGGCGGCGGCAGAGACCACGGTCAAGACGGCGGGGGCTGGGGCCACGGCCATAAAGGCGGTGGCCACCGGCACGGCGGACATGATCGCGGCGGCGACCGCGGCCACGACCAGCAGCCCACGTAACGGCTGCCACGGCGCAGAAGCGTCCCGTATCGCATGAAGAAAGGCCAAGGGGCTTCCGGCTCCCTTGGCCTGCCCGCGTCCTCATCGCGCGCCCGCGACCAATCCTATTCTACGACGCCGTGATCCGGTCGTCGCAGGGCCGGATGTGCTGGCTGACATATTCGTAGGGCATGACCTTCAGGCTGGTATCCAGGCCGCCGTTGGCCTGCAGCCAGCTATGCACCCAGCGGGGATACCTCTTCAGCAGATACTTCGCGGCGACCTGGTTGCCGCGCGAGGAACTGCCGAAGGGAAGGTGAAAGCCGAAGCGCGCCGAGGGCGTGACGCAAAGCTGCGACCGGCTCATGCCGAGATACAGCGTGCAGGCCGAATCGCAGCGCCCGGCGAACTTGACCCGCTGGCGGGACTGTTGCAGTTGCGCGACCTTGATGGCGTAGTCGACGACGACGCCGCCGTGATCGTTGCGGACCGTATAGAAATTCGCGGGGTCCATGGCCGCCGCGGGCGCAGCCGTGGCCGAGACTGCAAGGACGGCGACGCAAACGGCGCGCGCGATCTGCTTCATGAGGGTGCCTCCGGTTACGGGACGTATAACAGCCATCCCTAAAGTTCTCGTTAAGACCAGGGGCTGACGCCCGCCCGATGACTCCGGGCACGGCAAGGCCGCGCGCGGAAGCGGCCGGTCGGGGCCGCTTGCGGAAAGCCCGGCAGAATGGGGGAAAGTGGGGCTTTACTGTGACCGCAGGTCCGCCGGCCCGGCGGGAACCGTGCGATTTCCCCGTAATCCACAGTCGTCGCCACGCCGCCGCCCGCGCTTCCTTGCGGGCGAAGGATGCGTGCCGCCCGGCGACGCAAGCGAAGCAGCCGTCTTTTCCCGTACCCGCATATTTCGTTGGAATCATTGCGGTTTCCGCGCAGCCAAGGTTAACGGCTCGCTAACGTTTTTCCTCTAATTTTCGTGAACGACAGTGGGGATCGGCGAGGGGCTGCCGGTCCGGGATGACAGGTGTTTCGTGGCGGACAGGTTTCGCGAACTGGAGAGACCGCAGGGCGGGCGGCCGAAGGACATCGTGCTGATGGCCACGGTGTCCAGCTTCGAGAGCCTGCGCTTTCCCTCCAGATCCGACCTCGTCCAGTTCGGCGAGCTCTTCGAGCAGCTCTATGAGGCCTCCACCGAGGAGGCGCGCCGGCAGGCCGTGGCGGCGCTGTCGCGCTGCCCGCAGGTGCCGCAGGACGTCGCCCTCTTCATCGCCCGCCAGCCGATCGGCATCGCCGCCATCTTCCTCATGGGCTCGAAGGCGATCGCCGACGGCACGCTGATGCGCATCCTGCGCACGACCGGCCCGGACCATGCCCGCGCCATCGGCCGGCGCGACGATCTTTCGCCCGCCGTCATCGAGGCGCTGGTCGGCACCCATCAGGACCATGCCAGCCGCAGGACCGGCGAGGACCGCGAGGCGGCGCTCCGGGAAGCGGCACGGCTGGAACGGGAGGAAGGGATCCGAGAGGAATTGCGCGCGCTCATGCGTGCCGCGACACCGGCCGGGCAGGCCCCCGTTCGGCTTGAACCGGCGACGGACATCCATCAGGCGCTTTTCGTGCGCTTCGCGCGCACCGGCGATGTCGGCATGATGGCGGTGGCGCTCGCCGATGCGCTCGCCTCCAGCCAGTGGCTTTCGGAGCGCATCCTTCTCGATCTTTCGGGACGGCAGCTCGCCGAGACGCTGCTGGCGCTGGACGTGGCGGAGGCGGACGGCCTGTTCCTGCTAAGGACGGTCTACCCGCACCTTTCCGGCGGCGGCGCCGAGGCGCTGCTTGCGTCGCTAGATGCGGGCGAGGCTGCCCGTCGGGTCGAAAGCTGGCAGAGAGCGGATCGCTACACGAACGGCGCGGGCCTGCCGAAGGCGGCCAACGGTGACGACGTTGAGGCGAAGGGGCAGGATCACCACGACAGGTCCTCCGGGATCGGGCGGCAACGCGCCGCCGGCTGACCTCACATCTAGCAGAACACCCGCCGCCGGGCCGACGCCGCAAACCGTCGCACCCCCGCGTCAACCGGACCGAGCCGGCGCTGCCCCCTGCCCGCTCAACGCCGGAAGAACCCGTCGTCCTTCGGCTCGTCCCCGGCAAACTCGATGAGGTCGCCGAGCGCGTCCGCCTCGACGCAAACCACCCAGAGATCGCCGTCGAAGCGCCGCTCGCGCGCGAGCGCCTCGGCAACCGCCTCCGATCCCGCATGCGCCAGCCGCGTCTCGAACAGCCGCCGCCCGTCGTCGTCCTCGGCGAAAACGCTCTGCGGCGCGGGCGCATGGAGGCTTTCGGTCCCGTCGCGGAACACCTGCCGCACGAAGACCGCCCCCGCCGCCTCCGCGCCCTTCGCCTCCACGGCGGCGAAGTCGCCGCGCGCGAAGACGCGGCGCAGCAGGGCGGAAACGAAGATGTCGGTGCGAAGGCGCATGACGGCGGCATACACGGCGCGGCGCGGCGGGGCAAGGATCGGTGCCGGGAGAGGGCCCTCGTCCCGCAGCACCAGAAGAAGGAGCTGTGGGACCGCTTTCCTGAAATACGGTGCGAATGGAACGAAACGGTCGCCCTGCCCTCCTCTTCCCCGCTTGCAAGGAGGATGAGGAGCGGCGGCGGCCGCTTGCCGAAGGCCGCTTTTATAGCGCGCCGATGTCCTTGAGCTTGGCGAGGACCTGCTCGTTCGGCTCGCCGGTCACCGGAAGGCGGTAATGCTTCTCGAAATGGCGGATGGCGGTGCGCGTCTTCTCGCCGATCAGGCCGTCGACGGCGATGTCCGTGTAGGCGATGTTGCTGAGGCCCTTCTGGATCTGCATCACCAGTTCGCTCGGCACGGGCCTTGCGACCGCCGAGGTGACGCCGGGATCGGCCTCCGCGCGCAGGATCGCCGCGGCGACCGGGTCGGCCTCCTCCTCGGCGCCTGCCCTGGCGGGCTGCTTTTCGATGAGGCTCGCCACC
Organism: Shinella sp. NM-101; assembly: GCF_021401195.1. Lineage (NCBI taxonomy): Bacteria > Pseudomonadati > Pseudomonadota > Alphaproteobacteria > Hyphomicrobiales > Rhizobiaceae > Shinella > Shinella sp. NM-101. The sequence goes on from NZ_JACBFT010000009.1 coordinate 245,239, forward strand.
TCGTCGAAGGGGCGTTCGGCGGGCGTCACCGCGGTGACCTCGGGCAGCGGCTCGCCCTCTTCCAGGCGCTCGATGACGAAGGTCGTCTGGTCGTGCGGCTCCGGCTTCGTCGCGGTGAAGCCGAGGGAGTTGTCGGCCGAGCGGGTCTTCAGGAACGGCGACGGGTGGCCGCCCGGCTGGTACCAGAGCGCATTGGCCGCCACGAAGGAGAAGACGACGACGAAGGCCGAGACGCCGCCGACGACGCTCGGATAGCGCGCGGCAAGGCCGCCGAGCGCAAGAAGCCCGGCGATGACGGCGTTCGGCCGGCGTTGCGGCTGGCTGCGCGCGCGCGACCCGCCCTTGCGGGCCTGGCCCTGGGGCCGCCGCTCAGGCTGTCTTCTGACGTGCGCGTTCATCTTGCGTGTCCTTGCCATCGTTCGACGGCTCGTAAACGGTCTCGATAGCCACCGCAAGGCGCGGCGGGAATTCGACGGTGGATGCGGCCCCGTGCCTGACGTCGCCGTCACGCATCGCGCCCGAGCCGTCGGCGGGAACGCGGATGGCGATGACGGTGCCCTCGCCCGGGCTGCTCTCGATGACGAGGCTGCCGCCGTGCAGCGCGACGAGGCCCTTGACGAGCGACAGGCCGAGGCCGGTGCCCTCGTATTTGCGGGTATATTCGTTCTGCACCTGCATGAAGGGCTGGCCGATCAGTTCCAGCTTGTCGGCGGGAATGCCGATGCCGGTGTCGCTGACCGTCAGCAGCAGATCGCGCCCCTCGCGCGCCGCATCGATGGTGACGATGCCGCCGCGGTCGGTGAACTTGATGGCGTTGCCGACGAGGTTGATGAGGATCTGCTGGATCGCCCGCTGGTCGGCGATGGCCTCGCCGATGGCGCGCGGCACGCGGCTCGTCAGCTTGATGCCCTTCTCGCGCGCCTGGAGGCCGAGCATCTGCTCGCAGGCCTTGACGCTGTCGGCGACGAGGAAGGGCTCCGTCAGGAGCTCGTAGCGGCCCGCCTCGATCTTCGAGACGTCCAGCATGGTGTTGACCACCGACAGGAGATGCGAGCCCGACTGGTGGATCAGCGCGACGTATTCGCGCTGGCGGTCGTTCTCCAGCTTGCCGAAATACTCGCCGGCAAGGATGTCGGAAAAGCCGAGGATGGCGTTCAGCGGCGTGCGCAGCTCGTGGCTGACGGCCGCCAGGAAGCGCGTCTTGGCGTCGTTGGCCGATTCGGCCTCCTCGGCCTTGCGCGCATTCTCGTTCCTCAGCCTTGCCTCGTCGGAAATGTCGCGCGACTGGGCGACGACCGCGCAGAGCCCGCCGTCGGGACCGGTCAGCGCCGTCATCTCCACGCGCATGTGCATGAACTGCTCGGCATCCGTCTCGAGGCGCGGGCGATCGATGCGGATGTCCACGGTCTCGCGCACGCCGCCCTGGCGCAGCCGGTCGATCGCGGCCAGGAAGCCGAGCCGGTCGGAGACGTGGATCTGGTCGAGGTAGCCGCGCGCCATGGGATCGCGCATCCAGGCCAGCATGTCGGCGCGGTCGCGGCCGTGCACGGCGGTGACGAAGCCGCGCGCATCGTGCAGCGTGACGAGACCGGCGAAGAGGTCGTAGGGCGAGGCCGGGCTCGGCGCGGTGTCCGCCATCGCCTCGGCGAAGCTTGCCTTCGGAACGGGCCGCGGCTGGCGCACGGCGGTCGCGGCGGCGGCGAGCAGCGCGCCGGCGCCGGCCAGCGCCACGCCGGCCGGCAGCGCGGCCGAAGCGGGCATCACGGCGGAGAAGGCGAGCGGCAGGCCGGGAACGGCGGCGAGCAGCGCCAGCGTCGTCGCGCGCAGCGAGGCGGACGGGCGCTCATCGGCGGCGCCCGCGCCAGCAACGCCAGCAACGGCGCCCAGACGGGCTGCCATTCTGTCCGCGATGATGGTCAATTGGCGCAACGCAAAACCCTGCCGTTCATGTTCTTTTCCGTGGTCCCAAAATCGCATCGGCGACTTAAGGAAAGAATAAACGCGGGGGGTCGGAAGGGGGCGAAAAAGGCCCGAAAGTCCCATTTCGAAGCAATCCAACGGCCATTCGTCCGGCGTGGTTAACGGGGCGTAAGCGCCTCATTTTGCGGCATTTTTCTGTTCATATTAACTTCTGGGGCAAGGGATGCTGCGCGCCCTTCCCGGCATTCCGGCGCATCGGGGCGTGCCGGTGCGCCATCATCCTTAACGCGGATCGCTAAATTCTGCCTCAAATGCCGGTAAAGTGCGGATTAGATCGCATTTTAATCAAAACTGGGCAAAACCCGAGCGATTCCAGCAAAGGGGAATTTCCTTCCGGCCCCTATTCTCGCATCAACGGTTCGCCAAGGACCAAACGAGCCGAAGGCCGCAAAGAGCCGAGGCGTCAACGAGGATGGCAAGCGATGTGGTTTCTGATCAAGGGAACGTTCTGGTTTTCACTGGTTCTCGTCCTGCTCCCCTTCCTGGACGCGGGATCCTCCGCCAAGCTGGAAAAGGGACCGACGGTCGAGATCGGCGATACGTTCAGCGCCGCCAGCGAGGCGCTCACCTACGTGACCGCCCTCTGCCTCGAAAAGCCGGATGTCTGCGAGAAGGGCGCGGAGACCTTCGTCGCCCTCGGCCACCGGGCCCGTGAAGGCGCACGCATCGCCTACCAGTTCCTCGACACCCAGTTCGCCGAAGAGGACGTCGCCCAGACCGCGAATGGCAAGAAGGAAGCGCTGGGCCAGCCGCTTCCGGCCGTCGCCGCGGTCGATGCCGACGACGAGGTCGTCACCGGCACCGTCGCCATCCCGACCCGCCGGCCCGACCACAAGGGCTGACGCCACCTTCTTCCACTTGCAATCCCGCAGCCGCTGCGGGCCTGCTTCCCAAGTTTCTGCCTGCCTCACTCGTTGCCTAGCAACCGCCGCATGGACCCGTTCCCTGCGGCGTTTCTTTTTGCTGACGGCGGTTTCCGGTTCAAATCCGCGCCGCCCTCGCCTATATCAGGGCCAAAGCTTGAGACGGAACGCCATGGCCACGCTGCAAGAGATCATCGACGACTTCGCCTTCCTCGACGAGTGGGAGGACCGCTACCGCTATGTCATCGAACTCGGCAAGGCGCTGCCGGACCTGCCGGAAGACCGGCGCACCGCCACCAACAAGGTGCAGGGCTGCGCCAGCCAGGTCTGGCTCGTCAGCCATGCGGAAGGCGGCGCCGACCCCGTCATGACCTTCGAGGGCGATTCGGACGCCCATATCGTGCGCGGCCTCGTCGCCATCGTGCTCGCCATCTATTCCGGCAAGCGCGCCTCCGAGATCGCCGCCCTCGACGCCATCGACACCTTCAACGCCATCGGCCTCGTCGAGCACCTCTCCTCCCAGCGCGCCAACGGCCTGCGCTCGATGGTACGCCGCATCCGCGAGGAAGCGGCGGTCAAGGTCGCGGCGTAGGCATCGCTTTCGTTACAGGCGAAGCCGCGAACACCAGCCAGTCTCCCTCCTGCCGGCCGGGCGATCGCCTATGGAAGCCTGCGGGTGCCATCTGCCCCTTCCTCCCGCGGAGAGAAGGCAAAAGCGGCTACGTCCCGCCATATGCGATTACCCAGCCTGCAAGGGCGCTTCAGGAGCGAGCCTCGCCGCCCATCTCCGGCCGATACCCCTCCGCGCCCCAGGCATGGGTGCGCCGCTTCGGCGCGGTGGCGGGCGGGGCGTAGTGGCGGGCGAGCGCCATCAGGGCGGCGCGGAGCAGCAGCTTGGCGGAGCGGGCCGGCCATTGGCGTTCGCGCTCGACGGTTTCCAGCCCCTTCATGAAGCAGCAGACGTCGAGGGCGACGCCCGACAGCTCCGGCCCGATCGCCTCGATGGCGCGGGCAAGGCGCAGGCGGGCGGCGAGCGCGGTGTCGGTGAGGTCGCGCGATGCGCCCGCCTCGCCCTTCTGGCGGCTGGCGATGCGCGGCTCCCAGGACATGGTCATGCGCGGCTGCAGGCCGCCGCGGGTGAAATCGGCGTGCAGCCGCTCGCCGGCGGCAAGCGCGCTTTCGGGCAGGAAGGCGCCGCCGGTCTTTTCCTTCAGACGCGCAAGGGCGGCCAGCGGCGATTCCAGACGGTTGACGAGCACCCTCTCCCGCGCACCGTCCCGCACCACGACCACTTCGGCCACATCGCGGTGCTGGCCGGCGAACGGCGTTTCCCCGGCGCACAGCCGGCGCTTGAGATGGGCGCGCGCCTCCGGCGTCGCCGCCAGCACCGCGCCGGCGCGGCAAACGAGGCCGAGGCTGAGGGCTTCGTCGAGGGCCGCCGGCGAGACCGGCTGCACGCGGCCACCGACCGCCGCAAGGGCGCCGTCGCCCGAAAGGCGGGCCTCCCCGGCCACGAGCAGGAAGCGCAGGAGTTTCACGAGGTCGGCGGCGTTCTTTCCTTCCCGCGCATCACTCATGGCTGCCGATCCCCGCGGGGCCGAACACCGAAAGGACGACGCGCTCGATGGCCGAGACGAAGGCGTCGAAGGAGGCATCGTCCCGGCGATCCTCCACCACGTTGCAGGCATGGCCGACCGTGGTGCGGTCGCGCCCGAAGGCCGCGCCGATCTCCGAAAGCGAAAGCCGCAGCACGACGTGGCAGACATACATGGCGATCTGGCGCACATGGCAGGTGGTGCGGCGGCTGTCGCGCCGCCAGAGCGGGCGGTCGCTCGCCATCGCCGTCATTTCCAGGACGAGGTGGCGCACGATGCGGCAGGCGACGGGCGGCGGCACCGCGGGCGGCTCCGGCGCGACCATCGCCCGACCGGCGGCAGGCACCTCCTCGCCCGGGCGCGCGCTCTTGGTTTCCGGCGCAAGCCCGGCGGCGGTGAAGACTCGGGACGACCGCCCTCGCGGAACGATGAACTGGTGCATGATTGGCCACTCCGTTGATAGGAATTTATTCATACACCCTAGAGGAGGACCGGGGATGAATGAAGCGTCACGCCACAACCATGCATTGAATTTATTAATAAATTTCCGAAAGGTATCCCCGCTATAGGCTTTTATTCCTTATTCCTCATACGAAAAAGGCCGGAACCTCGCGGTTCCGGCCTTCAATGTCCCGGCATGGGCCGTGCTTACTTGCCCTTGCGGCGCTGGCCGAGGCCCATTTCCTTGGCGAGGCGCGAGCGGGCTTCGGCATAGGCGGGGGCGACCATCGGGTAGTCGGCCGGCAGGTCCCACTTCTCGCGGTACTCTTCCGGGGTCATGCCGTAGTGGGTCATCAGGTGGCGCTTCAGCGACTTGAACTTCTGGCCGTCCTCCAGGCAGATGATGTAGTCGTTCTGGACGGACTTCTTCACCGGCACCGGGGGCTTGGGCTTTTCGGCGACGACGGGCGCCTCGACGGCGGCGGCGGGCTGCGTCGTGTTGTTGAGCGCGGCATGCACGTCCGCGATCAGGCCCGGCAGCTCCGTGACCGGCACGACATGGTTGCCGACATAGGCCGCAACAATATCGGCAGTCAGTTCGACGAGCAGATTGGAAGCGGAGCCAAGGGTTGTTTCTGTCATTTCGTTCTCCTGTCGGGCATCGTGGTAGTCGACAGCCTCGCTCGTCGACCGCATTCCTGAATTCCGGATAAAGCGTTTCTTCGGGCTGATTATGTGGCGAAACGTGGTTCGCGTGCCCGATACCTTTCGAAACACCCGTATTCTCACCAATATAATTTTTCGCTACAGCCGCTGCCCTGTCCGCCGATTCTCTCGCCATCATTAAATACCGCGCGGGCGCGACTATGGCGGGAACTCAACTTAAACAGGAAAACCGTATGCGAGCAAAATCAACCCGAATGCTTTACTTCGCTTGAAATATCATTCTCCGTTTCGTTGTCCAGTATTATTTTGAGAAACAGCAAGGATAGCTTCGGCCAAGCTAAACCATCCACCGAAATCCGGTGGATACTCAAATTTCAGGGGCCGGCATCTCAACGGAATCTCAACGATTCTTGGCGTTGCGCTCTTCCGCCTGCAGCATCTCGTCCACGACCGTCGACCGGCTCAGGCGATAGCCGGCACCGTGCGCGGCTTTGGCGACGAGATGGGCGGCGACCGGCGCCGTCAGCACGAAGAAGACGAAGCCGGCGAGCGCCCGCGTGAGGATCGCGATGTCGAACGCATGGATGCCCGCCGCAAGCAGCATCAGGCCAGAGCCCACCGTGCCCGCCTTGGAGGCGGCGTGCATGCGGGTGTAGACATCCGGCAGGCGCACGAGGCCGAGCGCGGCGAGGAAGGTGAAGACGCCGCCGGCCACCAGCATGGCACCGGTCACCAGCGCGAGAACGAGATCCAGCATCAGCGCATCCTCCGCTTCCTCGTCTTGCCCGCGCGCCGCCCGCCCCTCGGCGGCGCTTCGCCGTCCGGCGTCCCCTCCTCGCCCGCCACCATGCCCTGGCGCATGACGAAGCGCGCGAAGGCGACGGTCGCCAGGAAGCCGACGAGGCCGAGTGCGATGGCGATGTCGATATAGAGGTTGAAGCCGGTGCGGATGGCCACGACGGCGATGAAGCCGATGGCGATGGCGACCAGCATGTCGAGCGCGACGATGCGGTCCGGCAGCGTCGGCCCCCGGACGACGCGGAAGGCCGTCAGGAAGAAGGCCGCGCACATCAGCAAAAGCGCGATCGCGGCGGCGGCGGAGATGACTGTTTGCGCGTCCATCAGCGGAAAGCCTCCAGGATCTTCCTCTCGAAGCCGTTCGCGATGTCGCGCCGCGCGCCGGCCGGGTCGGAGCAATCGATGGCATGCACGTAGAGCACCGTGCGGTCCGCCGAGACGTCGACGGAGAGCGTGCCCGGCGTCAGCGTGATGAGGTTGGCGAGCAGCGTGATCTCGAAATCCCGGTCGACCGTCAGCGGGAAGGCGAAGATGCCGGGCTTCAGCGCCATTTTCGGGCGCGCCACCAGCACCGCGACCTTGAAGGCCGAGAGCGCCAGCTCCTTGATGAAGAGCGCCAACAGCAAGAGGATCTTCAGCGGCCGCAGGCGCCGGCCGTCCGGCTGGATGTGGCCACGGATCAACAACAACGACAGGGCGCCGGCGGTGATGCCGAGCAGGAGGTTCGGCACGGTGAAGCTGCCGGAGACGGCGAGCCAGACGAGGGCGAAGAGCGCGATGGTGACGGTCGGCCGCATGGTCAGTTCACCCCCGGAAAGACCGAGCCGAGATAGGCCCGCGGATCGGAAAGCCCCTCGGCGGCGTGCTGGACGGTCGAGAGCAGCGCCTCCGGGAAGAGGCCGAAGACGACGGTGAGCGCCGTCAGCGCCGCCAGCGGCAGGAGCGCGCTTGCCGGGATCGCTTCGGCCGGCAGGGCGTCAGCGGCGGGACGCCAGTAGGCGAGGAGGAAGACGCGGCCGAGGGCGATGGTGGTCAGGAAGCCGGTGAGGAAAACCGCCGCCGTCAGCCACCACGCTCCGATGTCGATGGCGGCCTTGGCCACCATGACCTTGGGCCAGAAGCCGGAGAACGGCGGCAGGCCGGAGACGGCGAAGAACAGCACCAGCGACAGGGCGGAAAAGAGCGCCGAGCGGGTGTAAAGCCCGCCGAGCCGGTTGAGGTCGAACGAGCCGGCGAGCCGTCCAGCCAGCCCCGCCGCCATATAGAGCGCGGTCATGACCACCATGGAATGCAATGCGTAGAAGATCGCCCCGCCGATGCCGCCGGGGCTGCCGAGCGACAGGCCCGCCAGCATGACGCCGATGCCGGAAATGACGACATAGCCGAGAAGGCGGCGGATATCGCTCTGCCCGAGCGCGCCGAGCGCGCCGACGAGCATGGTGGCGACGCCGGCAAGCGCGATGACGAAGCTCAGCGCCTCCCGCTCGACGGGAAAGAGCATGACCAGCGTGCGCAGCAGCGCATAGATGCCGACCTTGGTGAGAAGGCCGGCGAAGAGCGCGGAAACGACGACCTTCGGTGTGTGGTAGGAGGCCGGCAGCCAGAAATTCACCGGGAAGGCCGCCGCCTTCATGGCGAAGGCGAGGAGGTAGAGCGTGGCGAGCGTCATCAGCGGCAGGTGTTCACGCCCGGCCGCCGCCTTCGCGGCGATGTCGGCCATGTTGAGCGTGCCGAAGATGCCGTAGAGATAGCCGGTGGCGATGAGGAAGAGCGTCGTCGCGATGAGGTTGAGGAAGGCATATTTGATCGCGCCGTCGATCTGGCGCGGCTCGGAGCCGAGCGTGATGAGGCCGAAGGACGCGATCAGCAGCACCTCGAACCAGACATAGAGGTTGAAGATGTCGCCCGTCAGGAAGGCGCCGGAAACGCCGGCCATCAGGAGCAGCAGGAACGGGTAGAAGCCGTAGCGCCGGCCGCTGCCGTCGATATCGGCGAGCGCATGGACGCCGCCCGCCAGCGCCACCACCGCGCCGGAAAGCGCGAAGAGCACGCCCGTCAGGTCCGCCGTGAAGGCGATGCCGAAGGGCGGCAGCCAGCGGCCCATGACCATGGTGACCGGCCCGTTCGCCGCGACATGGGCAAGCAGCAGCGCATCGAGCGCGACGAGCACGGCGAGCGCCGGCACCGCGATCCAGCCCTGCACATGCAGCGACTTGCGCAGCATCAGCAGCACCGCGCCGATAAGGATGCACCAGGCGGGCGGCAGCACGACCAGCCAGTCGGCGATGGCGACCGGCGTCGTGACGAGGGCTGCGGAAAGGTCTGCGGGGTTCACGGCCATTGGCGGGTCGGTTCCTGTCAGTAGCCGGTCGGCGGGAGGGGTTCGTCCTCCGGCTCCGCCAGGCGCATCTCATTGCCGTTGTCGGTGCCGAGGTCCTGGTAGGCGCGGTAGACGAGCACCAGCAGGAAGGCGAAGAAGGAGAAGGAAATGACGATGGCCGTCAGGATGAGCGCCTGCGGCAGCGGATTGGCGGTGAGCGTCGCGGGCACGTCGTGCCCGGCCGGAATGATCGGCGGCACCTCGCGCAGGATGCGGCCATTGGTGAAGAGCAGGAGGTTCACCGCATTGCCGAGCAGCACGACGCCGAGCAGCACGCGCACCAGGAACTTCGACAGCATCAGGTAGACGGCGGCGGCGAAGAACAGGCCGACGAGGAGGATGAAGGGCACTTCCATCAGACGTCGTCCTCCGCCTCGAGCGCCAGCGCGATGGAGGTGATCGACCCCACCACCACGAGATAGACGCCGGTATCGAACAGCATAACGCTGGACAGCGGGACCTCGACGCCGAGCACCGAGGGATAGATCCACAGCCCCGTCATGAAGGGCACGGCAAAGAGGATGGACATCAGGCCGGCGATGCAGGCGATGAGGAGGCCGAAAGCCGAGATCGCCATCGGATGGAACCACAGCGCGCTGCGCACAGCCGCAATGCCGTTGGCGATGCCGAAGATCGCCAGCGCCGACACCGCGATCAGCCCGCCGATGAAGCCGCCGCCCGGCTCGTTGTGGCCGCGCAGCAGCACGAAGATCGAGAAGAGCACCATGAGGGCGGTGAGGAATGGCGCGACGGTGCGGAAGATGAGGGTGTTCATGGGCAGACGCCTCCGGGAGCGGCGTGACCGAACGCCTTCCCGCCCAGGCAGGAGCGCAGCCGGGGAACGGAAAGCCCCGCGCCCAGCCCCTTCTCCCCGCCTGCGGGGAGAGCGACTGTCTTGTCAGTCAAGCGCTTTGCCATGGTTTTCCGTCCCGGATGATGGCGTTGAGGATGGTGAGGAGCTTTCGCATGGTCGCGACGATGGCGACGATCTTCGGC